>JANOAR010000091.1:0-14833 GCA_031411235.1 Verrucomicrobiota bacterium
CAGTTCTACGGCACGGGCGCGACATTCTACGACGCCGCCGGGCAGCAGGCGAATGCGCCGACTTGGAACAGCGTGGGACAAAACGACGGCTACGTGATCAAATACGATCCGAACGGAAACCTGTGGCAATCCACGCCGCCGACGATCACCGCGCATCCGCAAACTCAAAGCGCCGCGATCCTCGGCAGCGTCACCTTCAACGTGAATGCATGCGGCACTGGGCTGACTTATCAATGGAGCAAGGATGGCGTGCCGATCCCCGGCGCGACGGCGGCGAGCCTCGCGCTTGGCCGTTTGAAATGGAGCATGGCGGGCAGCTACACGGTCGCCGTGAGCAACAGCGACGGCACCGCGACGAGCAACGCAGCGACGCTCGCCGCGACCGGCGCGCTCACGCCGGACGTGCCGGTGCTCTTCAGCGTCGGCGGCAGTGCGGGTGTGGATTACGGGAAGGATTTCGCGACCGACGCGCAGGGCAATCTCATCGCCGCAGGATACTTTTATGGCACTGTGGATTTCGATCCCAGCCCTGTCGTGAGCAATCGGACGAGCAATGGAAACGCGGACAATTTTCTCGCGAAGTATGATCACAACGGCGCGCTGCTCTGGGCCGTGTCGTGGGGCAGTCTCGGCACGGACATTCCGCACAGCGTCACCACCGATGCGACCGGCAACATCTATGTGTGCGGCTATTACTCCAGCACGCACGATGCCGATCCCAGCGCGGGCGTATTCACGCTCACGGGCGGTGCCGCGCGCGATGCCTACATTGCGAAATACGATGCCAGCGGCGTCTTTCAGTGGGCGAAGGGATTTGGAAGCACGGGCCTCGACGACTGCTTCTGCCTCGATGTGGACGGCGCGGGGAATGTGTATGCCACCGGCGTCTTCGCGGGCACGGTGGACTTTGGCGGCACGAGCCTGACGAGCGCGGGCGCGTGGGACGCGTGGGTGGCGAAATTCACGAGCGCAGGCGCACTGACCTGGGTGCAAGCCATCGGCAGCACCGGCGAAGACGATGGCACGGCGATCGAGGTGGATACGATGGGCCGTGTGAATGTCGCGGGCTATTTCAATGGCATGGTGGATTTCGATTCCGGCGCGGGCACCAACAATCTCACCAGCGCTGGCAGCAACGATGGCTTTCTGCTTCAACTCGACACGAACGGCGCGCACCAATGGGCGATCCGTTTCGGCGGCACGGGCTCGGACACGATCACGCCCGGCGGCATCACTACCGACCTGTGGGGCAATGTTTTTCTCTGCGGAAATTTCGCGACGAATGCGGATTTCGATCCCGGCGCTGGCGTCGCGAACCTCACGAGCAGCGGTGGTGGCGATTGGTTTGTGGCGAAGTATTCGAGCACCGGCGCGTATCGGATGGCCTTTGGTGCGGGAGGCAGCGGCAGTGACCAGGCGCACCGCCTCAATCTCGACGCGTCGGGCAACATCTATGTCACCGGCTGGTTCGAGGGAACCGTGGACTTCGATCCCGGCGTGGGTGCCGCGAATCTCACCGCCGCCTCCGCGAGCCCGAACAACGACATCTACCTCGCCAGCTACACCGGCACGGGCGCGTATCGCTGGGCCAGCCGTTTCGGCGGCACGACGCCGAACGACGGCGACAGCCTCGGCACGAGCGTGAAACTCTGTGCGCCGGATCGCTTCAGCTTCGGCGGACGTTTTCACGGCAGCGACGACTTCGTGCCCGGTCCCGGCGTCGGCATCCTGAGCGAAGACGGCACCGGCGCAGTCTTCGCCGGCATCTACCGCACCGACGGGAATCTCTTCCTCCCCGCCGGCTACACCGCCCCCGCAATCATCACCCCGCCACAAAGCAACGCCGTCGTCGCCAGCAGCAGCGCCACCTTCACCATCACCGCGAGCGGCGTGACACCCTTGCTTTACCAATGGCAGCGCAATGGCGTGAATATAGCGAACGCCACGAGCGCGAGTTACACGCTGACAGGACTGTCCCTCGCCGACCACGGTGCGCAGTTCACTTGCGTCGTCACCAACTACGGTGGCACTGCGACGAGCGCCGCCGCCATCCTCTCCGTCTTCGCCACGCAGATCGAAGTCTGGCGCTTCAATCATTTCGGCACGAACGCGAACACGGGCACCGCAGCCGACAACGCCGACCCGGATAGCGATGGTATCGTGAACCTTTTTGAGTTTGCGACCGGCAACTCTCCCATCGTCAGCAATCCTTCACCATTCACGAGCAACATGAGCGGCGGCTATTTGACCATGAGTGTTGCTAAGGGCGCCGTCAGCGGTGTGACGTGGAGTGCCGAATCCTGCGATGATGTGGCATCATGGTCGCCTGCGAACGTTACCGTTCTCACCAACGACGCGAATACCTTCCTGGTTCGCGACAATGTCGCTACGGGCAGCGCGCCTCGACGATTCTTGCGGCTCAAAGTTAGCCGACCCTAAATCATGTGTCGTTGACGCTCATCCAGGTGCGAGGATCGCTGTCCGAGGAGAGCACATAGTTGCGCAAGTGAGCCGCATCTCCGAGGAAGCCGAGTTGCTCGGCGAGGGCGATGCTAGCCGAAGGAGACATTTCATGAGAGAGTCAGGGCTGTGCTTTCAAAAAAAATCGGGTTTCGCGTTGCTTCATCCATCTTGGACGCGGCGAGATGCGCCGTCTTGTCGGAGATGACGGTCGAACATGTCAAAAGCCGCACAAAGACGAGACGCCTAGAAGTCGCAGAGCTTGTGCAGGTCATCGTCGCATGAGTCCACCCTCGCGGAGTAAGCCTGTGCGATTCCGCCTCCATCTCATCCGCGGATCCTTGTATGCCTTCGGGGTGACTCAGCCTTGCTTGGCTTGTCTGGCGGCAGCGCTGAAGTTCCCGGCAGCGAGCGATCTCGGGACACGCCGCCAGCGAGCAGCGGTGAGAGGGTGTGGGAGCAGAGAAGGTGAGTGACTTTCATCAGCAGGGCAGGGGGCTCATGGCTGTTTGGTAAAGCGCAGCACATGCGGCTTTTCAGCATTGATCTGAAGGTTGTATGTCTGGCTCCAGGTCTTCGCTTTGGCATCGTAGTCGGTTTGCCAGAAGTCGTTGCCGTGGATGCTTTGGTTCAAGGGTTTGCCATCCACCATCAACGTGTAGCCCCGTGACGAAGTGAGACCGGTGAAGGTGATGGGCACATAGCCGGGGCCGCCACTGAGAGTGAACTCGGCTTGATCGTCTGCGGTGCTGAGGGTGATGGCGGGATGCGTGCGGAGGAGTGTGCCGTGCTTCATTTCAATGCGGCGGTCGTTGCCCACGGCCTCGCGCTGGATCATGCGCCAGGTGTTGGCGTCCTTGGTCAATGCGGTGCGCAGGGCTTCGTTGGGGCCGTAGTAGTCAGCGGCGGATTGGGGCATGAGGATGTGTTCGAGGGTGGCTTCGATGAAGTCTCCTGGCTCGAATCGCGTGACTCCGGGCGGTGGCACGAAATCGAGTGTGGAGGCATCTTCGTTCCGCAAAGTGACGCCGTGCTCGGCGATCCACGGTGCTGCGTCTTTGCCACCGAGACGGGCTTTCCATGCGCGAATGACGATGCCGCGATTGGCCCCTGCGCCGTTGTTTTGACGTGCTCTGAGTTCGCCTTCGTGCAGCGAGATCCATGGAACGCGCCCCGTGCATTCGAGGGGTGTGGTGCGGTAGGTGTTGCCGCCCCATTGGGTGTTCCATTCTTTGAGCAGACCGCTCTCATTGCCGAGCGCCAGCTTGCGCTCGCTGGTGGAGGTGTAGGTGTCGGCACCGATTTGGAAGAGGACAAAGCGGGAGAAGTCGGTCGCTTTGGTGACATCGAACCGCAGCCGATAGATGCCACGCACCACGTCGTCTGTGCGGGCGAGACTGGCGGTGGTGGCATGGGTGATGCCCGTGCCGAGGCGGCCTGCGTAAGTCACCTCGGTGAGGCAGGGGCCTTGCTTGTGATACGTCGTGCGCATGGCGCTGTGGGGCACGCGCTCTCCGGCTGGATCAAAGAAGCGGAGGAAGTCACCACCGCCGACATTGCTCGTCCAACCCCAGAGTTTGCCATCGCCCACGGAACGCAGCATGACGGCGCGCACATCGGTGATGGTGCAGTGGGCCTGCGCTTGATCGGGCTCGTAGCAAATCGTCTCGCCCCACGAGCCGAGAGCACTCTGATCCCAGAGCTGATTGCTACCCCAACCGATGAGGCAAAGCTGAGCGTGCGATGCCGCCGCCACGCCACCCCAGTGACCGTAGGCGAGGGTGAGTTCGAGTTCGATGTTTGCCCCGGCAGGCAGGCGCACTTGCGAGATGCCGTGGAACCATTGGTCGGCATACACGCCGCCCTCGGCATTGTTGTGCCAGTTCTTGCTGAGCTGCACGGGAATGCCTGTGGGATGGCCTTCCGCATCCCGCAGCATGGCCGAGACGCCGGTGATCGGGGTGCCGATGCGCTGATGAAAGCCGCGCGTGGTTTTCTCAAACATTAGCCGCGCGATTTGTTCACGGTCGGTGGGATTCGAGAGCTGCAACGTCACGCGCTCGATGGCGTCGTTGCTCGGGTTTTGCCCACCCGGCGGGGCGATGGGTTCGATGCCATCCAAGTTGATGCGATGCCTGCTGAGCGCAGGCTCATACACCACAGCACGCGCAATACCTGTGGCCTTCTCCGACGCAGCGACGATGACGGGGCTCGTTGGCTCCGAGGCTTTGCCAGTGACGGGATCAAGCACGAGCGACACTTCGCGCTCCTTGCCATCCACCCAAGGTTGATCGGCAGGCAGCTCCCAGCGCTGGTGCAGTTGGCCCTTGGGCGTCGTGAGACGGATGTCCATGGCGACCTGCTTCCACGCCTCACGCGGCTTAGTCATAGCGGCCTTGCCTTGGGCATTGAAAGTCCATTCAGCGACAGGTTTCACGGCAGATGGATGCACTTCTGGCTGCGCCCAATGCTGCCGCAGTTCCTCCGGCTTCAGTGCATGATCATAGAAACGAATCTCGTCCACCACACCGCGAAAATGAAAGCCATCGCCCGTGCCGTCCTGGCGTCTGCCAAAGGCCAGCGCACCTGGGTCAGGCAGGCGCTTCTTGCCCACCTTCGTCTCGCCTTCGAGGCTGCCATTGACATACAGCCGCAGGGCATCGCCATCATAGCTCATCGCCAGATGGTTCCACTCACCGAGCTTCAGCGCGGTGTCCTTTGCAGACTGCGCCACCACCGCATTCGCCGCACCACCGCCGATGTTCAGGTGCGCCCTCGGCTTGCCACCGGCGATCATGAAACCGATGTTGCCATTCGCAGCCTCATGGCCGCCCTTGCACATGAGCCAAGGCGAGTGCAGCCCCGCCTGATAGTCCACCGGAATGAAGGCCCACAGCTCCAGGGTGAACTGCTCTGCATCGAGCGCCGCGCTGTGCGGGATCTCCAGATGGTTCGTGCCATCCAACCCAAAGCCACCACCCACACGCCCAAATGAGGACTCCCCCGCAGGGATCGCCAGCACCCCAGGACGCGCCGCCAAGATCAGGCCCAACCGATCCGCCCAAGCCGCTGTTTCAAATCGCGCGTCCACATTCAAGCACGTGCCATCGTCCGCCTTGAACTCCAAGTCCGTCACATCGCCGCGTTGGAAAAAACGACCTGATTCAATCAAGCGCGGCCCCGTGTAGCGCGACCACTTGCCGCCTGCCGTGCAGCGGTAGCGCGTGCCATCGACCACCAGCTGCAACGTTAGATCCGCAGCAGGCAGCGGGTGCCAGTCATCGTTCAATCCAGCCACGGCACCGAGATGAGGAATGCGCAGCGTCTCCGTGTTGAGCGCCATCGCATACGTGCCGGTCTGCACGATGCGCAGCCAGGGTGCCGTCGGCGTGTTCCCAGGAAACTCCTCCGCCCACCCCATCTGCGTAGCATCCGCCACGCGAGGCATCAGGGCCGACACGTCAGCCGCATGAGCCGTCAGCGATAACAAACAGAGAAGAATCATGGTGAAGCAGTTTTGCATGGGATGGATGCCGACATGAGGCTGCGGTGCTTTCATTTGATGGTGGTCTTAAAGAATCGCTTGGCTGTCTCCGCATTGGTTTTTTCCTCTTCAAGCAGAGGCTTCAGTTCAGGACTGGCGATGGTGGCTTGAGCGAGGTCATCGTTTTTTAACGCCCATTGAAAGGCTTGAGCCGTTCCTGGAGGCACGCTGGCTCGACAGTAGGCGGTTCAGGGCTGTGCTTTCAAAAAAAATCGGGTTTCGCGTTGCTTCATCCATCTTGGACGCGGCGAGATGCGCCGTCTTGTCTGAGATGACGGTCGAACATGTCAAAAGCCGCACAAAGACGAGACGCCTAGAAGTCGCAGACCTTGTGATGGCAGCCAAGGCCAGCTGGGAAACAATGGCAGCGATGGCAGCCAGGGCGCGCCGGGTGAGGTGAGTAATGCCCAACTCAACAGCGCGATCAACGGCACGAGCAACAACACGAATGGCGTGGGCACGCTGAGCCAAGGAGCCGATGGCAGCTACAACCCGACGCAGATGCAGGACGTGCTGAACAAGCTGGACGAGCTGATCGATGCGCTGCGTCGCCCGTAGATTTTGATGGGTAATCGAATCCGTGCGGCATGACATCGAGAAGGGAGAGGCGATGCATGAACCCGAACGCCGCGTTTCAGCGGTGGTTAGCTTCGGCAAAGCTCGAGTCTCAGGCGGTTTGGCGATGGCGGGACTGTATTGGAAAATACTGAGCCCGCCGTCGCCAAGCCGCATCAGGCCGGGCGTTGGTGAAGATAGCCGTCGATCAAACGCGGCGTTCGGGATGAAGGGTAGGGATGCTACTCGGGGGGTGTGACGGCGCAGGATTTCGCTTTGGCAAGTAGGCCGGCGAGGCGTTGGGCTGCGGCGGCTTGTTCCTGGATGAGGTTCTGCGTTTCGCCGGGGTCTTTGGAGAGATCCAAGAGGGCGGGGCGTGCGGGGGGGCATCGGGTATGCGACGCTATTCGCGGAAGCCCTTCTCCGTGCCGGAGCGTTTGACTTTGGATTCTTGGATGGTGCCGGGCTTCCAATCGCGAGCTATCTGCACGTCGGTGGCCACGTCTTCGGTTTGCTTCGGGATGTCCACCACTCCGGCGCGATTGTGAAGCACGGGTTGGATGTATTGGCTCGTGTAGGCGGTGGAGTAGTCCTTCCAGTGGCCGAGCGCGGCTTCGAGGTGCTGGACGGCGGAGGCTTGTTGCGGCGCGTTGCCGGTTTTGTCGAAAAGCGCGAGGTCGCAGGCACCGCGAATCTTTGCCGCGTAGTAAAGACCGAGGTGCGACATGGCGGCGATGTCACCGAGCGTCGCCGCGTATTCTTTGGCGCTGGTGGCGGGGGTGATGGTGGCACGCTGGAGTTTGGGCAATGCGGCGAGTGCCTTGGTGGCGTTGGCGTGCAGAGTGGTGGCGATTTCGAGTGGGGTCACACCATCAGGTTGTTTCTGTGCGAAGAAGCTGGTGCGCCAGTCCATGATGTTCAGCACGCCTGCGCCGGGCATGGTGCCGCCTTCGACGAAGTTGCGCACGGTGTAGAAGCCGGACTTTCTGCGACAGGCTTCGGGGAACCATTTGATGTCGATGTCGCCCCAGAAGAAGCGGGTGATGAAGGGGAAGGTCTTCGAGGCATCGGCCCAGGCGGTAGTGAGTTTTGAAGCGTCGGCTCCAGGGAAGCGTGCGGCAGTGAGCTGCTCGAAAGTGTTGGCTGAGAGGTCGGGATCATAAGCGAGACGACCCCAGAGGGCGAAGGAGAGCCACTGCTTTTGCATGACGATCTGTCGGGGCGTTGTGGCGTCTTTGCTGAGGAAGTCGCGACCCCAGAAAAAGCCATCGCAGCCCATGTAAAAACCGGCGATCTTGTCCTCACTCGGGATGGCCTTGATGAAAGCGCGGGCGTAGTTCACATCGGCCCAGCGGAAGCTGTAGATGTCGTCATTGCGAATGGTGAGCCAGCAGCGCAGCTCGGGACTGAGCAGTGGCAGCAGGGGTTTGATCATGCTTGGATCAGGCACCGAATACATGTGGGCGATGGCGTATTTGAAACTGAGATCGAGCGTGCAGGGCAGCTTGGCGAACTCCTTCTGAATCTCACCAAGCGCGGTCATGTGGAAGCGGTGGATGAGGCGGAACTTCCGATCGGGTGTGTCCTTCAATCCATCGCGAATGCCTTCACCATAAGTCTGCCAGAGCCACTGTTCCTTGGTGATGTCCTTGAAGTCATTGTCCTTCATGGCCTCGCCTGCCGTGATGCCGATACCGGCAAGCAGTGGATAAGTTTTGATCGTCTCGCGGACGCTGGCGCGGAAATACTCGATGGTGCGCGGCGCTGTTTTGTCAGCGGTCAGTCCATCTTTGCCGATGGCGCTGTGATAAAAGACGTTCCAGGTGAACCAGAACATGTCGATACCTCGGTCCTTGCCGAGTTGCATGACATCGCGCCAGAACTGGATCTTTTCGTCGATGGTCATCTTCTTCACGACCTCATGATTGGCCAGCATTTCGGGGCGCACGAAGTCGTTGCCGTTGTTATCGAAGCTGGCATCCAGCTTTTCCTTGGTGCGCCAGACATCATCGAGCGCGACGCTGGGAAACTCCGGCACTTTCACGATGCTGGGGAAGGGATGGAGCGACCAGAGCGAGATGAGGTTGTAGCGATGACGGGCCATGTCGTCGAAGGTCTCGCGCCAGAAATCCATGCTCCACACTTCAGGAATGTTTGCCTGTGAGGCATCCGATGGATCGGTGTAACTCGGCGTGCGCAGATCGAGCGGGATGTTCAGCTTGATGCCACGCTGCGCGATGTGCGGCTTGTGGTCGGAGTCTTTCAATGCGTCGAGTGTGCCGGTGCGAATCGCTTCTGCGATGTCGAGGCCACCATACATCGCACCGGTGGCATCGGCCCCGATGACGCGGATCGTTTTGCCCTCTCGGGTGATGCGATAACTCTGTGTTGTGGCTTTGGTATTTGTTTCGACTGTGAGTGTGATCTGCGCTTCCGTGGCTTTGGCTGCGGCCTCGCGGCGTATCTCTTGCTCAGCAAACTTGCCGGGTTCTCCGGTTGCTGGGTCGTTGGTGAGGTTCAGGCTGGCTGCTATCGCGGGGAGCGCGAATGCAGAGACGAGTAAGGCAAGCCCTGTGGCTTTAAGGTGTTGGGGGATGGAGTTCATGAGTGATTTTGAGGTGTCGCCCTGCTGCTGTAGATCGGAGAGGTTTACGGAAGGGCCGGCAAAAAGATGGGCGTCAAAAAAATGTGAGGCAGAAGTGTCCCCATTTTTTTGACGGACATTTTTTTGACGGCTGAAACTCTGGTGGGTGGCGCAAAGCGGTCAGGGGCGTCGGAGGCGGAAGAACATCCTTGGTGTGCCGGGGGGCAATGGCATGGCGTGTGAGGTGGTGGCGGTGCTGTTTGGCACGGGGGTCCAGGTGTTCGTGGTGAGGGTGTCTGTTTGCTCCAAGATCCAGCCGAGGTGCGTGGCGGGCCAGGTGATGGTGAAGTTTCCGCTGGTGGAGGTCGCCGCAAAGGATGTCGGCAGCGTGGCGATGACGGGCATGGCAGAGGATTGCGTGGAGACGACTGACTCGTAGCCGGTGAGGTCGGTGGCGGTGACGGTGTAGTAGTAGGAGGTGCCGTTTTGCAGGGCGGTGTTTGTGTAGCTCGCTGTGGCGAGATTGCTGGCAACGAGCGTGAAGGGACCGCTGGCGGAGGTGCTGCGATAGACGGAGTAAAAGGACATGTCTGAGCTGCTGCTGGCGGTCCAGGTGAGTGCCACCTGAGCATCGCCTGCGGTGCTAGCGAGGTTGGTCGGTGTGACTGGAGCGGCGGCTTCCACTGGCGCATACGGCACGATGAAGCGCCATTTGTTCTGATCGACGGTGCTGGTGTTGGCGACCATGCTGAAGACGCCATTGTCGAATTTGAGCCGTCGATTCGCAGCGACTGCGGCTGGGTTTTCAAGATAGTTCCAGCCGTATTGATCGGCGACGAGACTCCAGCGGACTGCCGTGCCGGTGGTGTGCGCAGGGGCGAAGTTCAGCGCGGTGCCAGTGTAGCGCAGTAGCCTGCCATCACGCAGGGAGACGATGTGCCACTGACCTGCGGTGCCAGAGGGACGCAGCACCCACTGCACGACATTGCTGCCATCGCGGATGAAGCGATTGCCAGGGGCGGTGGAACTGACGGCATTCTGAATGCGCTTCCGCTCGCTCTTGTTGTGGATGAAGTAGGGCTTGTCGCCGCGCACGGTGGCGTCGCCATCCCAGGCGAAATACAGCTCGCCAAACGAGGTGGGAGTGACGCCGTCGGCTTTGTAGGCGTTGGAACGTGGGGCCACGGTGTCGGTCACGTTGGTCGGCTCTGGGTAGGTGGCGTCTGCGGTGAAAAGGAAGAGCGAGTAATGTCGCAGCCAAGTTAAGGACTCTGCGCGCCACATGAACTCGGCTAGCCAGTTGTAGTTGTCTTCCTCGGTCCAGCTAGCAGTGCCAGCCCAGTCCACGGTGGAGAACTCGGTGAGCCATACGGGGCGATTCCAGTCGGTGTTGAGAGTCTGAAGCAAGGTGACGAGTGCATCGGAACTGCCGCCGTTAGGGCTTGGGTAATTGTGTGCGGCCACGGCATCGACACGATAGCCGAGCGTCTGCGCTTGGGTCATGAAGGTGTTCATCCAGGCGTTGTCGGGATTGACAGTGACGGGACTGACAAGCGGCATCTCCATTCTCTCCAGGCGCGGCCACAAGGTAAGCGCGGTGGCCTCGATGATGTTGGATTGCGTGGCTCCGTCGGGTTCATTGAAGCCGAGGAGGTGGGTGGCATGATCCTGCCGTTTCCATTCAGAAAGGAACTGCTCCAGCGGCCCTTGGGTGCTGCCGATGTCCCAGTTGCCGTTGCCCCATTGCATGGGGTGGAACACGGCATCCGGCGGCAATGCGACGGAGGTGGTGCGGCCCCAGTTGTAGCCCCAGTTGCCTTTGATGGCCGCTGCATTCGCAAAGTAGCCTGCCATGCCCTTCTTTGGAAAATGCGTCTGCAAGACGGGTCGCCAATGCTGAGTGGTGGTGCCATTCATGCTCTGCTGCACCAGCGTGGTGCCTGCGGTGATGCCGCTGGATTGGGTGTCGATGACGAGGCCGCTCCATTCGTTGCGCAGGTAGAAGTCGGTGCTGTCCACCGTGATGATCTGCCAGTTTTGATGAGGCATGGCGCTGTAGTCTTCATCCACCAAGGTAGCGCCAGTGGTGAGGGACACGCCCGCTCCGGCGAGGCAGCGGCCGGTGGAGCGATTGCGCAGCCGGTAGGTGTCGGTGCCGATATTGAGCAGCAACTGATAGTGGCTCAGCAGGGGATCGAGCGTGGAAAGGTTCAGCACGGGAGTGGTGCCATTGATGCTGATCGGCAGGCTGGCGGCGCGATTTTGCACATTGTAAAAAGCGTTGTTGTAGTCATCGAACTTCCTCGTCGGTGGCGCGGTCGCCAGCACCTCCTGGCCGATGGGATAAGCCACGCCGCCATTCGCTGGAAAGACGCACAGCTCTCGCACGGCGCTGGTGGCTGCATTGGTGAAGGAGAGCCGCACCATGGAGGTGGTCACCGCAGAGCTGAAGGTGATGACTAGCGCCCCGCTGGTATTGCCCGTGATCGTGCCACCAGGAATAGCGACCCACGCGGTGCCATCCCAGGATTGCAGATTAAAGCTGCTGATGGGAGCCACGCTGCCGTCGCCAGAATACAGATGCGCGCTGGCAATCTTCGTCGCGAGCCGCAGGTCGATGTCCAGCGTCGCCGCGCCGACCGTGGTCGTCTGCCATTTGGAGGCGCTGCTCAGGTAGCCATCGACGGCGAGTTTTGCGTAGTTCGTGGTGCTCACCGAGCTGGCCACCGCAGGCCGCTCCCGCGCCAAATTTAGCTCCACATCTGTGCCGAGCGGATAGCCCTGCTCCGTGCCGGTGCCAGGGGCCGGATTGGGCGGGAACAAGGCGAACTCTTTGACGCGAATGGTGCCATTGTCATCCGTGTAAAGTCGGAAGCGATCCGACGTCACCGCGCTGGTGAAAATCACATTCACCTGCGGCACTGTGATCCCTGCGACAGAGGCACCAGGTGCATCCACCCAGGCCGAGCTGGACCAATATTGCACCTTGAAGCTGGCCAGCACCGAGCCGTCATCAAAGCCTGTGTGAACCTGAGCGCTGCGCACCGTCACAGGCACCGGCATATCCACCTCCAACCAATGCGCGGTGTTGACGTTGGTGGAGACCCAGCGGTTGGTATTTCCCACCACGCCATCGGTGGCGAAGTCCGCACGATATTGGCCATTGGTCGTCGAGGCCGTCGTCGGCTGATACTTGGCTAAGTTCACGCGTGGAGCCACGGCAGTGAGCCCCGTGGAAACCGTGCCCGCCACACTCATTCGCGCCCCGGTGCCACCATCATAAAAAATGGTCCCCACCTTGAACTGCACCGAGCCATTCGCGGTGCCATTGGTGGGTGTCACCGCGATCTGAAACTTGAGCCCCGTGGTGATGTTCAGCGTGGCCACCAGCGGCGCATCAAAGATGCAGGAATACTCGCCACCGGAAGCATACACATAAGTCCCCGTGACTGAGCCAATGACCACATCATCCCCGCCGCCCACTGCAGCATTCGCGCCAAGATAGGTGAAGGCAACCCTGAGACTCGTCGCCGTATTGGAGGCCGAGGCACTCGATCCGGCAAAGCCAAAACCGGTGATGCGCACCTCGGTGCTGCCCTGATTCGCGGTGAGTAGGCCACCAAAGGTGCGCGTGAAAGTGCCCACCGAAGGCTGGGTGACGGTAGTGTCCGTGCCGCCAGCCACGGCATCATCAAAGAAGAAAGTCGGCCCCAGCAGCGTGGTGACATTGGCTTTGACGAACACGGCGGCGCTAGCCTGGCCACAGAGTTGTAACAGCAAACAGAGAGAAGCAATAAAGTGGAAGAAGATGCGATGCGCTTTCATGGTCAAAGTGGGGTGAATTCTACTGAGACATCAGCGCAGATGTCGAGACTTGTTCCGCATTCAAAGAAGAGGACATTCTGCGACCAAGCATGATTGCAGGAGGTGGGTGTGTTCATGGGTTTGGAAGGGTTGATGTGATCAGGGAGAGATTTTGGCTGGAAAAAGATTTGGGGTAAAAAATGGATTCCAGTTCTTATCTTTTACCGCCCATCTTTTACCAGGAAATCAGGTCTTTGGAGTTCGATGTTCGCTTGCTTCTCAAAGTGGCGGACGATGGCTCCATGATCGCTGTCGCCGAACTCGTTTTTCAGGCCTTGCATGATCTCCATGACGGAGGCGGTGAGCGGCAATGGCGCACCGACTTCCTGCGAGGTTTCCAGGGCGTTCGTCAGATCCTTGATGTGCAGGTTGATCTTGAAGCCTGGGTTGAATTTCCGGTCGAGCATCAGCGGTGCTTTGGCATCCATGACGGTGCTGCCTGCAAGACCGCCACGAATGGCCTGATAGACGAGTTCAGGCTCCACACCGGCTTTGGCAGCGAGGACCATGGCCTCAGACAGTGCGGCGATGTTCAGGGCCACGATGACTTGGTTGGCTAGCTTGGTGACATTGCCTGCGCCGATGTTTCCGACGCGCACCACGGATGCGGCCATCGCTTTGAAAACAGGCACGCAGCGGTCGAAGATTTCCTGCTTGCCGCCGACCATGACGGAGAGCGTGCCTTCGATGGCTTTGGGCTGACCACCACTGACTGGCGCGTCGAGCATCTCGATGCTGCGTTCGGCAAGGCTTGCGGCGATTTGTTGGCTAGCCAGCGGTGCGATGGAACTCATGTCGGCGACGATGCAGCCTGGCTTGGCACCTATGATCACGCCGTTTGGACCGAGGATGACCTCTTTCACTTCAGGTGAGTTCGGCAGCATAGTGATGACGAGATCGACCTGCGCGGCGAGTTCCTTTGGCGTAGCTGCGGAGGTGGCACCGGCGGCGATCAGCTCATCGACTGAGGCTTGGGTTCTGCTGCAAACGACGAGTTCGTAGCCTGCTTTGAGGAGATTGTTGCACATGGGCTTGCCCATGATGCCGAGTCCGATGAATCCGATTTTCATGTGTGTGTGCTAGTAAAAGATTGGCGGTAAAAAATCGGGTGTGCTTTTCAGGCGATGAATTCCTTCATCCAAGCGAGTGACGTGACAGTGTCCGGCGTCGGGATGTATTCGAGACCGATCCAACCTGCGTAGCCGCACTCGTCGAGCTGGCGGAAGAGGAAGGGAAAATTGATCTCGCCAGTGCCGGGCTGATGCCGTCCGGGGTTGTCGGCGATCTGGATGTGGCCGATGCGGGCGATGTGTTTGCGGAAGGTGGCGGTGAGTTCGCCTTCTTCGCGTTGGGCGTGATAGATGTCGTATTGCACACGGACATTGGGCAGGCCGACTTCATCAATGAGCTTGATCGCATGGTCGGTGCGGTTGATGATGAAGCCGGGGATGTCGTAGTGATTGATGGGCTCGACGACGAGTTCGATGCCATGTGCGGCGAGTTCGGCGGCGGCAAAGCGAATGTTTGCCACGAGTGTTTCCCAGTGTTCTTCATCGCTGTGATCAGCCACTCGTTTGCCGACGAGACAGTTCAGGCGATTCACACCGAGCACCTTGGCGTATTCGGTGGCGCGTGGCACTCCAGCGCGGAACTCATCGCTCCGTCCTGGCAGTGCGGCGATGCCTCGCTCACCTGCGGCCCAGTCGCCAGCGGGCAGGTTGAAGAGGACTTGTTGGAGCCCGTTCTTATCGAGCTCAGCTTTTAGATCCTCAGCATTGAAGGGATAAGGAAACAAGTATTCGACATGAGTGAACCCAGCTTGGCTG
>JANOAR010000092.1:0-29356 GCA_031411235.1 Verrucomicrobiota bacterium
CAACACTCACGTTCACCTCCGTCACAACCCAGCTCTCGTCCAAACCCAGCAGCAGGTGATAGTGCCCTTGAAGGCTTTCAGTTCGATTCATCCAAACCTATACACCTTCCCCTCGCCCATTAAAACCCGCGTAGAACCAATCAAACCATGTCCAATGCGGATTAACGACCACCACCAAGTGTCGGGTCGACAATCGTAGCCGATCTCTGCAATTCCTATCACCCAACCAAAGATGCCAGGCAGGACGCTAATGGCTAATATGAACTTCGTCCTCTGCGTCTTAGAATCCTTTTCTGCCCATCCAAGGAATGCGAGAAATCCAAGGCCTAGTCCTCCAGCGAGCAGGAAAGGCGACGCGAGCACCATTAATAATCCAAAACCAATTTTTTTCATCATTTGCATAGGCTGGTGTTTCGCAGGTTGGCCGAATATCAACTTGAACGACATTTGCGCCGAGTATGTTTACGTGATTGATCACCGCAATTGCCAAGTTGGCAGATGATAAAGTGCCATACACTTGCCCCCTTCTTTGCCCCCTTTGCCTTTCAGCAGCGCCATTGTTCGCCCTTGGTTGGTTGTGAAACTTCATCTGCGTTTGCGTGAGGGTGTGAAGCTAGGAACCTAGAATGATGATCTGTCATAACTACTCTGTATGAAGAAGTTGGATGAATAACGCCCGCCCTGCATTGTATCTGACCCGTAATAGTTGGTGACATTGGCTGCATCCACAGATGCAGCTACTTGGTAGGCACCGGGGACAAGATTGATACTTCGAGTGGCGCCAACGGGAATGACCAACTTCTTGGAGTCAGGTCCACTGTAGCGAACGGTTAATTCATATCCTGTCTTGTTCTCCACTTCCACGACTGTGGAGGTGCCTCCGTAGCTGAGAGCTTGTGCCCTCGGCATTGCACCATACTTTCCGGCTGCAATTTCCTTAACCTCTAAGTCAATGATACGCTTCTCAATGGCTGCAATCTGGGTATGAGTTGGGTGACGTGTCGCAAATCTCCGATAGTGTTCGAGGGTGTCTTGCTCCTTCACCCAATAGAAATCGTTATAAAGCTCCTGAATCCGAGCTTCTGCCATAGCAAGCTTTGACGTCTCAGGGTAACTCTTCAGGTAGCGGCGTATCTCTGCTTCTGATCGCGAGTTGCTGATGGGTGTCCACTGACTGTCTGCGATACTTGCTGTCTGCTGCTTAGCGTCATCAAGATGCTTGCCGTCTGGATAAACTCGAATGTAGGATCGTAGAGTCTCAATCTTGCCTGCACCATCAGCGGCAGACCAAATCTCATCCTCCCTCAATTCCCGAATGCGCTCTTTAGCGTTCAAAGTATAATCTGAGGATGGAAATCGAGCGACAAACCCGTCGTAGCTACTGACTTTGTCTCTGGATAATGCCCACTGATAATGCGGCCAAGGATGAAAGATCAAAAAAAGGATGGCAGCAGTAGCGGCTATGATACACCAGCCTTTTGCGGCAATGCCCTGCTGTTGGGCTGGGCGCTGAGCGCGGGTCTCCTGTTCGTCTCTCGCCTTGCTTGCGCATTGGGCGCACTCAGAGCCTTCAGGCGCTGTTGTCGTGTTAGTGGATGCGCCGACAAGTGACATAAGTCCTTTGAAGCCTGCAGCGTGCGATTTACACATCGCAACCGGACCGGAGGGCGTATCCACCAACAACGTCGCGGGATATGTCCGAGCAGGCGGCGAGCAAGGCATAGCAGCCGACTTGGTGGAACTCTGGATTGTATTCACGTTTTTCGAATTTGAAGGTTTTGCCACTTAGGCGGGAGATCTCGCCCCCACCGAGTTGCTGCGTTTAATCGTAGGGCTGCTAAAATTGTGGCTCTCACCGATGAAGGTAGCTCAATGCGCTGGCCACTCCGAATCATTGAGCGGCTGCAATCAACTTGTTCTTGTCAAGGAAGATGGCTGTCAGCCAGGGGAACATCATCATCAGTCTTCTGGCCAGCGCGGCGTTGTGGTTGGGCGAACGCTTCGGTTAGGCCACACGAGCTTCAAGTGCCTCCGCAATCTCTTGCATAGCCTGTGTCGTGATGGATGTCTGGAAATCACGCGCCGCCGTCTGCATGAAAGCGGCTATAAGCTCTGGATGCTTCGCGGCATAACCGTCGCCTAACCTCTTGTCTATCGCGTCAATGGCGGCGTGAAAATAGTCATGTGCCGTCATAGATGCTTGCCGCATCAGAGTAGTAGCGTCTGCTGTTATTTTAGTGCTCATAAATTTGACTGTGATGTGCTGTGGCCTAACGTTTAAGCTCTGGCGACGGGAGGGGTGGCGGAAAGCATGAACGAAGCGAGTGATAAACTAGTTCCGAATGACTCTGATATGACAACAGGTGCCCCTCCCGTTGCCAGCAGCGCCCATGCATTCACCATCAATCTTTGTGTGAGTCAGAAGATTCGTCCGGCACCTTCGGCAAAGAGTCATCTGATGCATCTGAATGGTCTGAACTCTTCGTGAAAAGAAGCGTAACCCCGCCGATAAGGCCAAGCACAATAATTGAGCCTACCGTCCGCCCCAATCTGTTAGCAGCTTTTTCATTGCCATTTAGTGCGGCTGTAACGGTAAAGATGAAAAAGATCACAGCGATTCCGAGAAAGACATAGTATCCGATTTTCTTCATAGTGTGCATGCGCAATGTGAGTTGAACTGTTTTTACGATAACTAGGTTACATTCAGCCAATCTAATTAGATATTGGCTGACCAGGTGCCGCAACTGTCTCCGATGAACTCAGTTCCGCAGATCTTGCACCTGAACTGACATTCGGGATCGGAACTACCATGGTGTCCAACATTCCGAGCAAGGCCAACTCTCTCTAGCTCAGAGTGTCTTTGTCGGGCGTTACCGGCGAGTATCGCTTCACACTTGTCGCAGTGAGTCTGATTCTTGCTGGAGTGAGGCTGAGTTGACATGTGAAGGGAAGTTTCTTGGGCGAACATGTATTCAGGCTCAAAAACCGTGTTGAAAAGTGATATTTAGAGAATGACGAAAGTGGTGGTTTCCCCGCCCTATTGACGGGCGGAGGCTTTATTGATCGTCATTTGAGTGATAACGAGGTGAATATTTGGCATAAATATTACAGACTTAGCGGGCGGCTGGGCGGGAGGAGAAAGGCTTTGCGGGGGGCTGTGCTGGTTTCTTCGGTGTAGGGCCAGAGGCCGTCGGCGGCGTGCTGGATGGCGCTGCGGCGGGTGTTGATTTTCTTCAGCAGGGCGTCGCGCTTGATGCGGTCGCTGACTTGCTCGCTGTCGGCTTCGTCGGAGCCGGTCTCCAGGCCTCGGTAGTTGCTGAGGGCGAGCTGGACGGCGGCGATGGCGGCGGTATCGTAGCCGGGGAGGTCGTCGGCTTTGGCTTTCACGATGAGGGCTGCGCCGTTTTGCAGCAGACCGGCGCGGCTGGGATTGAGCCTTTCGCCGATGAGGTAGCCATCGAGGGCGAAGTTAGTGTTGGCGTCGTCGTCTTCGGCGAGCATTACCTGGGCCTTGTTGAAGTAGCCGCGTTTGTTGGGCTTAGGGTCGGCGGCAGGTGCGGGTGTGGGGACGGCGGGCTGAGTTGTTTCGGGCATGGTCTTTGGATGCAGGGGTTGGGGTTCGGCGACGCGACGTTAGGGCTGTAATCACACCGACCAATCTTCAACCCGCAGGCCGGGCACTCGGTTGAACTCACCGCAGTTGTGAGTGACTACGGTCAGATCATACGTCAGGGCGATGGCTGCTATCATGAGGTCATTGCCGCCGATGATTTGACCGCGCAGTTCGAGGTAGTCTCGGATACGGGCGTAATGCGGCACGCAATTCGAGTCGAAGGGCAGCGAGATGAATGGATTGAGAAATCCATCCAGCACGGCCTCGCGTTTGGTGGGGCGGTCATACTTGGTGGCACCGTGATACAGCTCAGCTTCAACTACTGAGCAGATGGCCACATCATTGTGCGGAGTTTGCTCGATCCGCGTGGCCGATCTCCCCTGGGAATCTTTGAGGGCGAAAATGATGAAGTTGGTATCGAGCAGGTAGAGCATGATCACATCGGCGAGGGTTCCGGTGGAGGATCGGCGGGAGGATTCCAGTCCTCTCCGGCAAGGCAGCCGGCATACTTTTCAAAGTGGCCCACCGGCCAGCCGTTCTTGTCCACGGCTCCAGTGCCTGCGACTTTTCTTGCCGGACGCACCAGGGCAATGGCGTCCCGCACCAAGCGCTCCAACTTCGTTGCGGAGTCGCTGTCCAGATCATTCAGGGTGGCCTGCAAGTCGAGGGTTAGGGTGCTCATGGGGCAAGGCTGCCACAACCCATCCGCTCTGCCAATCGCAGATTCGTTCGTGCTGGATGAGCAACGCAGCTCGCGGACGCTCGGCGGTTCGCAGGATGCTCACCGCAACAGCCTGGAAGGCCGTGCTCCCCAAGACGTTGCTCCGACTTTGCCTTTCGGTTGGAGATGGTCTGCAACACAAGCCTGCGATGCGTATGAACGAAATCATAGTGGCATTGGCAAGAGCCGAGGCGATTGAACTGGCTCAAAACGACCGCAGCAGCGTCAGCGCTTCCTTCATCTGCCCCTGGCCTTCACTGGCAGCGAGGCGTGGGAATTTGCCCGCCATCATCACATAACTCGTACCCTTTTTGAGCATGAGTTTGCGCTCCTTCATCTCCACATCGCTGATGCCCGCGTGCGCAGCGGCGAGGCGGATGGCGGTGCAGACGAGCAGGTTCTGCATGGCCAATGGCAAGCGCCCGTGCTGGTCGCGCCAGCTTTTTTCCAGTTCGTCGAGTTCCTTGCGGCTCGTTACTTCGGCGACGGTGCGGTAGGCCTGGATGCGCAGCTTGGCATCCTCCATGTAGTCGCTCGGGATGAAGGCGGGCTCCAGGCCTGGCAGTGCGCCATTGAAGGCGGTCTCGCTGAGGCAGAGGAAGTCGGCACGCAGGCCTACGTCGATGGGGCGTTGGGTGCGTTTGCCCTGCATTCGATTGACGCTGACCTTCAGCATCTGGCAGTACATGTCGAAGCCCACTGCGGCGATGTGCCCGCTCTGCTCGGTGCCGAGCAGGTTGCCTGCGCCGCGTATTTCCAGATCGCGCATGGCGATCTTGAAGCCCGAGCCGAGGGCGGTGTACTGCTTCATGGCGTTGACGCGCTTGCGTGCATCGCCGCCGCTGGTGAAGTCGCGCGGCAGGAAGAGATAGGCATGGGCGCGCACGTCGCTGCGGCCTACGCGCCCGCGAAGCTGGTAGAGATCGGCAAGGCCAAAGCGGTCGGCGCGGTCGATGATGATGGTGTTGGCGTTGGGCACATCGACGCCGCTTTCGATGATGGTGGTGCAGACGAGCACATCGGCGTCGCCATTGACGAACTTGTGCATCACGGCTTCGAGCAAGTCGCCGTCCATTTGACCATGCCCAATCACGACGCGCGCCTTGGGGCAGAGCTTCATGATTTTGCCGCGCACCTGCTCGATGTCGCCGACGCGATTGTGCAGGAAGAACACCTGCCCACCGCGCTCGATTTCGGCGTTGATGGCATCGCGGATGACGGTTTCATCATACGGGCAGATGACCGTCGCGACGGCCTGGCGGTTGGGCGGTGGCGTCTCGATGGTGCTCATGTCGCGCATCCCCATGAGGGCGAGGTAGAGCGTACGCGGGATCGGCGTGGCGCTGAGCGTGAGCACATCAATGAGACGAAACAGCTCTTTGAATTTCTCTTTGTGCTTCACGCCGAAGCGCTGCTCCTCATCGACCACGGCCAGGCCGAGATTCTTGAACTGCACGTCTTTTGAAATGAGACGATGCGTGCCCACCACGATGTCCACCGAGCCCTCGCGCAGGCCGCGAATGATCTCGCGCTCCTTCTCGGGCGGGGTCAGTCGGCAGAGCATCTCGACGGTCACGGGGAACTCGCTCATGCGCTCGCGCAAGGTCTTCCAATGCTGCGACGCGAGCACCGTGGTGGGCACGAGGATCGCGACTTGGCGGCCTGCCATCACGGTCTTGAAGGCCGCGCGGATGGCCACCTCGGTCTTGCCAAACCCGACATCGGCGCAGAGCAAGCGATCCATGGGGCGTTCGCTTTCCATGTCGCGTTTGATCTCCTCCACGGTGCGCAGTTGGTCGGGCGTCTCCTGGTAAATGAATGAGCCTTCGAATTCGCCTTGCCACTTGGTATCGGGCGGATGCGGATCGCCTTTCACGGTCGTGCGTTCGGCGGCGATGCTGAGCATCTTTGCGGCGAACTCCTCGACGCTGCGCTCGGCGTTCTTGCGCGTACGCTGCCACTTGGCATCGCCGAGCTTGTTCAGCGTCGGTGCCTTGCCGCCTACACCGACGTAGCGCGAGACCAGATGCGCCTGCGAGGTGGGTACGAAGAGCTTGGCCTCATCGGCGTAGCGCAGCACCAGCACTTCTTCTTTTTGCTTGCCCTCGCCACGCACCACGATGCCTGCAAACTTGCCAATGCCGTGCTCGACATGGACGACGAGATCGTGCTCGTGCAGCTCGCGGATGAGGTCGCGCGCATGGCGTAACACTTGCGTCTCATCGAGCTTCGAGCCTTTGATACGACGCACGGTTTGGTGCCTGCCAAATATCTCGGCACCGGTCAAAACCGCGAGCTTTGCCGAGGGCACGGTGAAGCCTCGGTAGAGCAGGCCGAGCACGCAAGTAGGACGGGCATCCTGCCTGTCACCTGTGCGGAGGGCATCCTGCCCTCTGATGGCCAAGACACCGTTGCTCGTCATTGCCTTGAAGTCGTCGGGGCAGGATGCCCCTGGCACATGAGACAGGCGGGACGCCTGTCCTACCAGCTCACCGAAGCGTTCCCTCTCTGCCTCATTGTTGAAGAAAACGACGGTCTGCCAGCCGTCCGCTTGCCACTCGGCCAACTGCTTGTCGAACTGCTTTCGTCGCGCCTCGTGCAGCACAAAATCTGATGCATCAAACATGCCCAGCGGCCCTTCGTGGATGGCTGTCGTGAAATCTTCCGCGCCCGCGCCCTCGGCTGTACCTTCGGTAATCCAGACGTTCATCGCGCCGCCCGCGTGGCACTCCACGCCCACCACCACATCGCCCGCCGCGATGTGGGCTTGCACGCGGCTGGTCGCGCCTTTGGCATCACTGAGTTGCAGAATGACACCTGCCTTTTCAAGCCGACGCACCGAGCCCTGATCATGCACATCGAAGGTGCGCAAACTCTCGACTTCATCATCGAACATTTCCACGCGCAAAGGCTCATCGGCTTGCCAGGAATAGAAGTCGAGGATGCCGCCACGACGCGCGAATTGCCCACGCTCCGTGACCTGCGGCGCGCGCTCATAGCCTGCGTCTTGCAACTCTTGCATGAAGCCCTCGACATCGAGTTTTTGCCCCACTTCGATCCAGCGGCGCTGCGTCTCGATCTCTAGCAGCGCGGGCACTTCTTCATCAAGGCTGGCGCGCAGTAGCACCATCGCTCGCGCTCCCTCGGCACTGGTATCGCGCAATCGCGAGAGCACCGACACACGCTCGGCCAGCGCATCAGGATCGGGCAGGGCATTTGCTATGGTCGAGGCAACCAGCTTGGGGAAATACAGCGCGGGGGTCTGCCACACGGCTAGTTCGGCATGGACGCTGTCCTGCACCTTGGGATCAGCGCAAACAATCCACACGCGTGCGCCAGGCTTGGCGGTCTGCATCACCAGAGCGACGGCGAAACCATAGGCCTGGGGCGATACATGATCGAGCGTGACGAGGCCTTTGCCGAGGCCTGCGAGGCGCTTTTTGAAGTCTGCCGAACGAGCCACATGCTGGACGAGCTCGTGGCTCTCGCGGCGTGCAACGCGCTTCTTCGTCTCGGGCTTTTCCTTCGCTACCACAGGCTTCGCTGGCGATAGAATCGCCAGCTTCGCCGCCTTGATCGCAGCCTTTTCAAGCTGCGGCAAGGTCGCAATGGATGGGGTAGCTAGAGTGGACTTTGTGCGCATAGGCCCGGTAAAGAAAGGGGCGTGCATAGTGCGCGTGCCGATTGTCTTTGCAAGGCTGCTTGGGGGTTAGAGAAGTCCGACGGGCTAAAGCCCAGGACTACTCTCCAAGGCTTTGCCTACGGCCCTGAACTGCGCTTTTGAAATGATGTACGACGGATGCGTCAGCGCCCATGTTTTGATGTTTCTACCCCCAGGCATGAGGCTGCTCGTGTAGGGGATGATCACGAGGTCGAGTGACGTGTAGAAGTTGGTCAGCGGCACGCGCTTCCAGGTCTCGGTGTCGGCATTCAGCTCCTGCAAAAAATCGCTCTTCGGGTGCATTTGTCGCACCCCTGTGCCCGGCAAAAAATGGGAATACAACGTGCCATGATTGGGCGTGGCCATCGTGATGAGTTGGCGCACTCTGGCGTCACCACCGAGCCGCTGCACGTAGTAGCGCGACACCAGCCCACCCATGCTATGCGCCACGAGATCGAAGCGCCTGCCGGGTAGCTTTTTATCCACGAAGTCTCGCAGTTGTGCCGCCAAATCTTCGAGCTTCGCCGAGCCATTATTGGGCTTCAGCGATGGGGCATAAACCTCGCGCCCCTGGGCTTGAAAATACCGCGTCATCCGCAGCATGTAATTCTCGTCACAAAGAATGCCATGCACCAGAACCAGCGGTGGCAGGGCTGGATTGACAGGCTGCGGCGTGGGATCGAACTGCGCGAGAAAGTGGGCGAAAACGGCGACGAGTTTCATGGGCAGTGCAGGGATGAAGGTGGCTCCGACTTGTCGAAGCCACCCGCCGCGTGGTGATGGGGCCTACCGGAAGCTCTTCGCGAAATCATCCGCGCTGGCCTTGGCCACGACCTTGCTTTTTTGGAAAGTGCTCTTCTCGCCTTTCTCAATGAGGAGGCGCTCATAGTCAGCACTGCTCATGGGGAATTCGATGGTCTTGTCCTGCCATGTCGAGAGCAGAATCGCATTCGCCAGTTCGACGCTGTAAATGCCTTCTTCAGCGGGGCTGAGCAGCTTTTCGCCTTTCAGGATCGCATTGGCGAAGTTCTGCAAAATCTCCACATGCTGACCGCCTGTGGTGTCCACGGGAATGTCCATGTGCCAGCTCTCGGGCATGGCGAAGGCGGCATCGGCCTCCATGCAAAATTTGCTCATGGGCTTGCGATTGCGCTGGAAGTGAATCTTCGTGCCATCGGTTACGGTCAAGCGTCCCTGCTCAGCGCTGATCTCCAGCACGTTGCGGCCTGGGGCTTCGCCCGTGCTCGTCACGAAGGTGGCTGTGGTGCCGTTGTCATACTGCATCACAGCGGTCACATCGTCTTCCACTTCCACCTGATGGAAGCGGCCAAACTGGCAGAAGCCGCGCACGCGCTGGGGCATTCCGAAGAGCCACTGGAAGAGGTCAAGATTGTGCGGGCACTGATTCATCAGCACGCCGCCACCCTCGCCCTTCCAGGTGCCGCGCCAGCCGCCGGTCGCGTAGTAGTAGTTGGTGCGGAACCAATTCGTCACCTCCCAGTGGACACGACGCACCTCGCCAATCTCACCGCTGTCGATGAGTTCCTTCACTTTGCGGAAGGTGGCGTTGGTGCGCATGTTGAACATGGCGGCGAAGATTTTGCTCTTGTCCGTGTGAGCCGCGATGAGCCGCTCGCAGTCGGCTTTGTGGACGCTGATGGGCTTCTCCACCAGCACATGCAAACCTTTGCCCAGGGCCTCGATGCCGATGGTGGTGTGCGAGAAGTGCGGCGTGCAGATGAGGATGGCGTCGATCTTGCCGCTGCCGATCATCGCGCTCACGTCGGTGAAGGCACTCTCGCCGTCGTGCAGTTCGGGGATAGTGCCATGACTCTCGCAGAGTGCCGTGACTTTTAAGCCAGGGACTTTGCCCGAGCGGATGTTGCCCAAATGTGCCCGGCCCATGTTGCCGAGTCCGACGATGCCTAGTCTGACTGTTTCCATAAATGTGGCGGCGAGGGTAGGTTGCATGGTCGAGTGGGGCAAGAAGACAATCGAATCGGGAGACAAAATGAAAAGACGAGTGCCTTCTTTTTGGTCTTCTGATTGTCTCCTTGTCTGATTGTCCGATTGTCTCATTATCTCCCCTCACCTCGAATGTCCGCCCCGCGCTACCATATCCCCCAGCATCCCACGCTGAGTGGCCCTCACACGAAAGAAGGGCTCTACGTGCTTGTGGAGCGAGGTTCGCTGGGGCGAGGCGAGATCATTGTGGATCGCATCTCGGGGCGCTCGCATCGAGTTGGCGAACTGCTGAGTGGCATGAAGCCGCCGCGAGCTAATGATTTAGAAGCGCCGGGGAAGCGGCCCAGCTACCAGGAGTTCAGCGGCGATACGCCGTGGGAGCTTGCTGGCACGCGTCGTCGGAGCAAAAGCGAAGCCGAGGAAGAGGCAGATGAGCTAGATGTGGATGGTTACGTCGATGACGAGGCGCTGCTGGAGGAGGATCTCGAAGATGAGGACGAAGAGATAGATGACGAGGAAACGGAGGATGAGGAAGAAGACTTTGAAGAGGAAGATGGCGAGGTGGAAATGTTTCGCGGGCATCCCTCTTGGTTCTCATTCACCAAGGGCATTTTACTCGCGCTGCTGTTGCTACTCGCAGCGGTGGGCAGCATTCAGTTCAGTGGATTTTTCTGGCTGGCGATTGGCATCGCTTGTTCATCGTTCACCTTCTGCTGCGTCATCATCGCTCGCCAGCATCGCGACTACTTGGTGACCAATGAGCGTGTCGAAGTCGAGTGGGGCCTCATTGGCCGTAGCTCCAAGGAGGTGCGCATTCAGGACATTCGCAGCATTGATGTCGTCGAAGGCGGCGTGCTGGGTTTCCTGGGCATAGGTACGGTGGATTTCTCTTCCTCAGGTACCGATGGTGTGGAAGTGCAGTTCAAACATGTGCGCCGCCCTCACCGAGTGAAGGAACTGGTGAGGCAGTTGCAAAAGCGGCTAGACTAAACCCATGCCGCAGCGACTTGGCGGCGGTTGGCTACTTGCGCTCTTTGCCGGAGGCCAGAGGCATGATGCCGAGCTTTCTCCACTCGGCGATGGAGATGATTTGGGTGTTGGGATCTGAGCCATCGTCGAAGGCCTCTGCGTGTTCTTCGAGGCTAGCATTGCCCGTCTGGATGGCATTGAGGAAGGTATTCATTGAGGCTCCGGCTTCCTTGGCGACGATGCCCTTGAGCTTCTGCATATCGACTTTTTTGCCTGCCGCCTTATCCTGCATTTTTTTGAGTTCATCGACGGACTTGAGGTTGTTCTGACCGAGCATGGTGGTTTCGAGGCCGATGAGTGATTCCCCAGCGGCATCGCCATCAAAGGCGAGGTAGCAGTGGCCAGGAACCATGACGAGGTAGGCGTGCAGGCCGATTTTGGTAAGGATGGAAGCCATGAGCACGGAGCCATCGACACAATTGGCCTGGGTGGCATCGACGGTTTCATCAACAAAGCGCACCACTTGGCTCGCCACGGTTTTGCTGGGCACGGTGGTGGACACGTCGCTGTATTTGATGCCGCGACGCTGGAGCACCTGCCAGATGGCAAAGACTTGCTTCAACACATCCTCGGTTTCGCCGCTCTGGTAGCCACTGAAACTGTCGATCAACGCGGTGCCATCGTCATCTTTGGCGGTGGTCAGCGCTTCCCTGAGCAAGCCGTCGATCCAGGGATGGTTCTCATTCACATAGGCGGCGAAGCACCACGAAATGTCTTCGATGTCTTCCGGGGCCTCGCCCTCGCCATTGATGACAAAGAAAGGACAATCATTCATAGAGCGCAGGACAAGCGTCTCATTTTGCTCGGGCAATTCTTTGCCATTGATAGTGACCTTGATGGTGAGGTTGATGGGCTTTTGCTCGTGGACTTTGCGCAGGGAATCATAGTCCCACACGCCCTTGGGCATCACGTCGATCTCTCCTTCGAGGTCTTCACCTTCTTCATCCACCGCCTTGCCTACGAACCTGGAGGGCTTCATCCAACCATCGCCCGTCATCTCCACTTTGATCTCGGCACCCTTGGGCACATTGGAGAGCGCGACGCCGATCCAACCATTGGTGTCGCCGAGTGTGGGGATCACCGCTTCTTCCTCCTCGGCCTCTTCTTCAGCTTCCTTTTTGGCTTTGCCCTTGGGCTTTTCAGTCTCTGCCTCCTCCTCTTCTTCTACTTCCTCCTCCTCGAAGGCGCTCCAGTCCACCGTTGCGGTAGAAATAATGGCACTGGGGAAGAGGTCTTTGCCAGTAAAGCTGAAGAACTCAAACGAAGGCTCATCCGCGTGAGCCATCGTGGCAAGGACAAGGGCGAGTAGAAGGGTGGGGAGTTTTTTCATAACGAGCGGCACAATAGCGCTTCGGCATTCGGTGGACAACAATCGTTGTGAACCACGAGCGTTTATTTCACAGTATGGGGTATGAAATCCAAAGCATCTCCGCCCGACCTTAATTCCGGCCTCCGGCCCCTATGGCGGGGAGGACTACTGCACAGTTTTTCCTGTGCGCTCAATGGTCTGGGCTATCTCCTGCGCGTGGAACGCAATGCCAAGATTCATGTCATGGCGACGGTGCTCGTCATCGCTTTGGGCTTATGGCTTGAGCTGACTCGTGGTGACTGGTGCTGGCTCGTGCTGGCGATCTCTGGCGTGGGAGTGGCTGAGGCCTTCAATACCGCGCTAGAGGTGCTGGCCGACCGTGTCACTCAAGCGCCGGATGAAGCCATCCGCGTGACCAAAGATGTGGCGGCTGGGGCGGTGCTACTGGTGACTCTGGCCGCAGTGATCATTGGCTTGCTCGTCCTTGGCCCGCCGCTCTGGGAGCGGCTCTTTCCAGCGGGGCAATCCTGAGCGCGGCGCGGCCATTTATCAGGTTGCGGAAGTAGGGGTATGTGCTTGCTTCCGCGCCCTCCCAAACCCTTATCTTATTTATGTCGCAGACCCCATCTTCATCAGCCTCCGAATCCGCCTCAATTTGGAGTTTTTTAAATTTTGTTTTCGCATTCGTATTCTCGGCTTTTGTCTTTTTCGCCGTGGGTTCTTTTGTCTGGTTTGGGATGCTCAATAGCATCAAACTGCATGGCCCTGCTGTCGCCACCACGGCGGCCGCCGTTGCACCTGTCGCCGCAGTTCCTGCCTCGGCAGCAGCCTTGCCAGTGCTGGAGGTCACGCTGAAGCCTGATACGGCGAACCCCATGATGTACAACACCAAGGAGATCACCGCGAAAGCAGGGCAAAAAATCAAGCTCACCTTTGACAACAGGGGTGCCATCGCACCACTGCCGCACAATATCGTGGTGGGCCAAGCAGGGACAAAAGACCGCATCTTAGCCCTGTCGATGCAGATCATGACAGACCCCAATGGCATGGCCAAGGGTTACATTCCCGAGGCTCCAGAAGTCCTCGCCCACACCAAGCTCGTCAATGCAGGCCAGACGGAAACCATTGAATTCACCGTGGCCGGTGCTGGTGACTACCCTTACATGTGTACCTTCCCAGGCCACGCGCTGATGATGAATGGCGTGATCAAAGTCCAGTAACCACAACCCTCATTTCCCCCCTACTTTTATGGCCAGCGAACATATCGTTACTTTCACCGAAGAAAATTTTGCCACCAAAATTGGTGAAGCCACCGTCCCTGTGCTTGTGGATTTCTGGGCGGAGTGGTGTGGCCCCTGCCGCATGCTTACCCCGATCCTTGAGCAACTCGCTGCTGAAAAGGGTAGCAGCGTTCTCATCGGCAAGGTCAATGTGGACGAGTGCCCGAACCTCTCCGCGCAATTCAGCGTGACCAGTATCCCCATGCTTGCCTTCATCAAAAATGGCAAGGTCGCTGAAACCGTCGTCGGCGTGCAATCGAAGGATGCACTGGCGAAGAAGCTCGAAGCGCTGATCTAGTCGCAAGTCGGGTCAATTCCAAAAAGGGTCATGGACACCGCCGAACAGAACAGGCCCACGTATTTCTCGCCAGCGCAGATCGCTGTGGCCACGTTTATCGGCGCTCCCTCTGCGGGTTGCTGGCTCATGGCGCATAATTTCCTTGCGGAAGGCAAACCAAGCTTGGCTGGCAAGTGGAAACTCGGTGGAATCGTGGGAACGGTGGTCTTGCTGATTCTGTCCTCATTTCTCCCGGCGAGCGTTCCCAATAGCGCTCTGCCGATAGGTTACACGATTGGCCTTCTCCAGGCAGCGAAGCATTTGTTTGGCACACAGGTATCCCTGCGCATTGAAGCAGGCCATGCTTCGGGTTCATGGTGGAAGGTCATCGGGGTTGCCGTGGTGTCTCTCGCGATCATCGTTGCGACCCTTATCGGCGCGGTGATGTTACTTTCCAACGAAGTGCCGGCTTGAGGGATTCACCCTTCCCAAGCGCACGCGATGCCTTTTACAACCGTATTTCGCCAAGCGATTCCACACAGCGCCATGGCCGATGCGCGAGCAGTTGCTCGGTGCTGAATGCGCCTGTGGCCACAGCCACACAACGAGCGCCAATGGCTGCGGCGCAGGCGATGTCTTTGGGCGTATCGCCGATGATGACGACATCGCTGCCAGCAAAGGCACGGCCTTTAGCACTCGCCATGCGCTCGACGGCGATGGGGCCAAGGTGATTGCGGTCTTCGGCATCATCGCCAAAGGCTCCATCGGTGAAGAAATGGTCAATACCGAAGCGGGCAAGTTTCAACTGGGCACCTCGGCGGAGATTTCCCGTGAGAAGGCCAAGATGCAGATGCTCGCGAGTGGCTAGGGTTTCCAACAGCGCAGGCACGCCTGGGAGGAGTTGCCCGGCAAAGGCAGAAGAATGGAGGCCGTATTGCAGATGCCCAATGTAGCTTGCCCAGTAGCGCTGGACGAGGTCATCGGTCATGGCGATGCCCGTCGAGGCAAAGAGTTTGCGGATCACGCTGCCATCCGTCGCACCTGCGAGATCGAGCGGTGGCAAGCTTTCACGCGGCACGCCAAAGACCTCCTGCGCCGCATTGAGCAACGCTGCTAGACCTGAGCCACAGGTATCTAGCAGCGTGCCATCAATGTCGAAGAGCAGCAGGCGAGGCCGTTGCTTGCGCATGGTCACTAGGCTTTGACGACTGCGGCAGCGAGAGCTGCAGCCATGCCTGTGGCCGGAGCGGTTTCTGCGGCGTGCTCTTCGTGGTGCTCATCATGATCATCATCGTGGTGATCGGGCTCATCATGGTTCACTTCGGAGGCGTGCGGGATGTGGGCACTGGCTTCGAGACTACCCGCGAGGCGGAACTTGCGAACGCGCTGCCGCTCTGGCAAAGGCGAGAGTTGCATGTTGATGTTTCGTCCCGCTTGTTTGGGCTCCATGTCCACATGGCACATGGTGATGAGATCCTTTTTTACCCGCTGCATGAGCTGGTAGCCAATCTCTTGGTGGGCCATTTGACGGCCACGGAATTGGAGCTGGATGCGTACCTTGTGCCCATCGGCGAGGAAGTCTTCGGCGTGCGTGATCTTGATGACGTAGTCGTGCGGGTCGATGCCAACACGGAATTTCATCTCCTTGAGCTTGCTTGCCTTGTGCTGCTTGTGGGTCTCTTTCTTCTGCTTCTCCAGGGCGTACTTGTACTTGCCATAATCCACAATTTTGCAGACGGGCGGATCCACGTTGGGAGAGATTTCCACAAGGTCTAGACCTTGATCCTTGGCAAGGCGCATCGCCTGATGCGTGGGCATGACGCCTAGCTGCTTGTTCGATGCACCGTCGATGACGCGAACGCGGGGCACGCGAATGCGCTCATTGATGCGAGTTTGATCGACGTAACGGCCGCCACGGTTGTAGGGGCGTCCTCCGCTATTATTGCTAGTGCTGTTGTATGGGCTGCTTATGGGTCACCTCCGGTGGGGTTCATTGCGTTTGGAGCACGAGTCCGCACTCCAAAATCCTTCGCTGCAAATCATAGACCGATGGGTGCTCATGGTTGCAGACACAGCGCCTGGGAGCCCTGAAAAATCAGGGTTTTGGCAGAATAAGATGGCCCAGGCATATGCTGTGAAAACTTGTGGCTAAGGTCGGATTGTTGATCATTTGGAAGCTAATCCAAAATCGGAACCGACCCTCAGCTTACGGTAATAGTTAGGCGATTTTATCATTCCGAGCAAGCAAGAGATTCAGAGTCTTGTGTGTGAAAGTGCGGCAAGGGCGGCTCTGGCGAGTGAGCGGATGCCTCAAAACCAGGGCAATCTATGCTGAATCTAACCCACCGATCTCGGCTTGCCTCACTTCGGCAGCGCCACCTGACTGCGGTGCATCAGATAGGCAAAGAGGTCGTGCACTTGCACCTCGTTGAAGGCGAGCATCAAGCCCTCGGGCATGAGGGACTGCGGCATCTCCTGGCTGCTCGTAATCTGGTCTTTCTCGATGGCCATCTTCTCCGTCATCGTGCGCAGTGTCACGGTGCGGTCGGCGCGGCTGGTGATGAAGCCGTTGAGCACACGGCCATCCTTCATGTTGACGACGGTCATGCGGAAGTCGGCGCTGACCACGGCACTGGGATCAATGATATTTTCCAGCAGGTAGTCCAGGTTGTCGCGGCCCGCGCCGGTGAGGTCGGGGCCGATGTCGTTGCCTTCGCCGTAGAGACGATGACAAGAGGCGCAAAGGGCGCTGAAAAGCATACGGCCCTGGGACTTGTCGGCCTTGGCTAAAACCTCGGGCGTGAGGGCTTTTTTGAACTTGGTGATGAGCGCGAGTTTGTCCGCCGCAGTGTCGCGCAGTTCTCCCCAGACCTTGGCTAGCTGGGCGTTGAGCGCTTCATTATTGAAGCTGCGAATCTGCCGCGCGTGGAAGGCCGAGAGGTCGGTGCGGGCAATCTTGCCTGTGCCCACGGCATCAAGAAGTGGCTGGGCAAAGGTGGGGCGCGAAACCAACGTGGCGAGCAACTGCGGGCGCTCGGACTGGTGCAGTTGCTTATAGGCGGCGACCAGTTTTTTGCCGATGGCGGGATCATCGAAACGAGCGAGACCACTCGCCGCGAGTGAGTTCAAAAACTTCGCACTGAGCAGCTTCTCACAGATCTGGCGAAGGTCGGGTGGTTGGTTGTCGATCAGCGTTTGCAACGCGGCCTTGCGGGCCTTCAGCTCGGCTTTGGCATCCAGCGCCACGGCCTTCACGGCATCGAGCGCACGGCCATCGCCGAAGACCACACTCAGCTCGCGCACAGCGGCTTGGGTATCGACAGCCTCGCTTTTGATCTTTGCCACAAAGGCATCCCATGCATCAGGTTTGTGCGCTTTCCGCCAGCCGCTCAGCGCTTCAGAAATGCCCGCGAGGATGTCTGTGGTGTTGGTTGCGGAAGCGGTGCTGAGCAGCTCATTCAGCGGCGTTGGGTTCTTCTCAATGTCCTCGGCGAGGCGGCGGGAGATGTATCGGGTGGTGATCGGCAGGGCGCAGTTGGCACCGAGTTTTGCGAGGGCGGAGGACTCACTCTCAGCCACAGGAATGAGGCCATACCAGATGAGCAGGGGCAGGTTGTGATCGTTGGCATCTTCCTTGTGTGAGACCAGTCCAGCGGCGATGCCGACGCGCTGTGAAGCAGGCAGATGCTGAAGTGATGAAGCCAGCGCAAGCCGCACCAGCGCCGACGAATCCTGGGCTGCGAGCGTTGCCAAGGCATGCGCAATTTTTGCCGCGACGGCCTGACTTTGCGCGTCATTCACACGCACGCTCATCAATGAATCCGCAGGCAATCCATCGCAAAGCAAGCGCACAGCCCAGGCACGTATCGCCTCATTTTTAGACTTCAACTGCGCGAGCAAAAACGCCTCATCATTGCCACCGATAACATGCAGCGACCACAGCACTCGCAGCTTCACCACTGAGTCATCATGGCTATCGAAAAGGGTGTGCAGCCCTGCCTTTGCGCTGCCGCGTTCGCCTGCATCAACACGCGCTGCCAGCTCGCGTCGTGCTTGGCGTGAGAACCACTCATTCGCGTGCGTGTGAAGTTTTAGCAGCGCGTCGGTGCTCAGTGTGTGCAGGTCGCCGATGGTCGATGGCTTGGCATCGCCGTAAGATATTTTGAAGATGCGACCACTACTGCGATGCACGCCGTTGCGTTCGTGGCACTCACCCGAGTCGCACCAGTCGATGACGAAGACACTGCCATCAGGCCCATAGCTGAGGTCAATGCCGCGAAACCATTTGTCCTCCGCGAGCATGAAGTCAGGGCCATGATGGGCGACGTAGCCAGAGCCCGTGCGCTCCAGGATTTCAGCGTTCATGCGACGGCCATGCTGGTTCAGAGTGAAGAGACGACCTCGATATTCAGCCGGCCAGTTGTCGCCCTGGTAAATCATCGCGCCGATGTGCGAGTGGCCACCGCCCAGGGCATTCGCCGCACCATCGCGCGAGTCGGCCCAGTTCTTGCCCTGGTCGAAGTGCCAGTGATCGGCGTGGAAGTCGATGAGCGAGTAGGCGCGTGGATTGGGGTCGAGCGTGCTGCCGCGCACGAAGTGAGCGCCCGCGATGCTGTGCCACAGATGGCCGTTCACGGTGTTCACATTGAAGAGTTCGCCCTGCGCATTCCAGTCGTGGCCCCAGGGGTTGGTGTTGCCAGAGGTGATGGTTTGGAAGACCTTCGTCTGCGTGTTGTAGCGCCACATGCCGCCGCGCAGTGGAATGCGTTGCGCAGCAGTTGTGCCGGGCGCTCCGATCTCGCCGGGTGCCGTGCCGCCGCAGCGTCCGTAGAGCCAGCCATCAGGGCCAAAGCGCAGCCCATTGGCAAAATTGTGGTAGCTCTCTTGCGGGATGTCGAAGCCATCGAGCATCACTTCGGCAGGGCCATCCGGCACATCATCACGGTTCGCATCGGGGATGAAAAACAACTGCGGCGGACACATCGCCCACACACCGCCGACACCGACTTCGATGCTGGTGAGCATCTGCACGTCCTCGCTGAAAACGGTGCGCTTGTCGAAGTGACCATCGCCATCTTTATCCTCAAAGATCAGCACGCGATCTCGCAGCTTCATATCGAACTTCAGAGGTGCCTCGGCATACGTGTAGTTCTCGCCAACCCACAGCCTGCCACGCCCATCCCAGTTCATTGCGATGGGATTTTGGATATCGGGCTCGGCAGCAAACACCGTCGCATGGAAGCCCGGCGGCAGCCTCATCTTGGCCGCCGCCTCAGCCGCAGGCAAGGGGCCTGCGGTGTCGGGCTCGGTATTGTAGATGGCTGGGAAGTCCGCAGCGAGAGCGCTGGCAGCGAGGATGAGCGAGAAGGGGAAAGCTTTGAGAGGCATGATCAAGACGAAGATGGTGGCGGCGGAGTGGGCTGCTCTGAACGAAGTTCGTAGTGCTATTTCAACCACGATCTCCCCTGCTGGGCAAGATCGCAGGCGGCTCTAAGCGCAAAAAGAGTTCCCATCCTGGCTATCCTTTGGCATAACTCAGGTGCATCCCAACCATGAATACTCGCATCGTTTTTGTCATCCTGTCCTGCGCACTCAGCGTCATCACTGGTCTTGTCTTGTCTCGCGAGGGCAGTGTGGCGAAACATGCCGTGCGTGCCAGACCGCTCATCGGCTTGTCCATGGATACGCTGAAGGAGGAGCGCTGGCAGAGCGACCGCGATATGTTCGTCGCGCGTGCCCAGGCTCTCGGAGCCGACGTGAAAGTGCTCGCAGCGAACAGCAACGACAACCAGCAGATCACCGATGTGCAATCGCTCATCACCAGCGAGATCGATGTGCTCGTCATCATCCCGCACAACGGCGAAGCGATGGCCAAGGCGGTCAACTTGGCCCACGAGGCAGGCATTCCGGTGCTCTCGTATGATCGACTCATCACGGGCTGCGACCTCGATCTCTACATGACCTTCGACAACGTGAAGGTGGGCGAACTGCAAGCTCGCTTCCTCGCTGATAAAGTGCCCGCGAGCGGCAAGCTGCGGCTCATCCGCATCTATGGCTCGAAGACCGACAACAATGCCAAGCTCTTCAAACAAGGGCAGGACAACGTGCTGCTGCCGCTCATCGCAGCGGGGAAAGTGGAGGTGCTGCACGAGGACTGGGCGGACGACTGGAAGCCCGAGAGCGCGAAGAAGATCACCAATGCAGCGATCACCAAGATTGGCCCAAATTTCGATGCAATCCTCGCCAGCAACGACGGAACCGCAGGCGGCGCGATTCAGGCGCTGAGCGAAGAGGGACTGGCGGGGAAAATCATCGTCACTGGCCAGGATGCCGACCTCGCGGCCTGCCAGCGCATCGTCAATGGCACCCAGACGATGACGGTGTATAAGCCGCTGAAACTGCTCACCAGCCAAGCGGCAGAGGTGGCGGTGAAGCTCGCGCAGAGAAAGCCCATCATCGCCAAAGCCGAGACGGACAATGGCAATGGCGCGGTGCCTTCCATCCTGCTCGACATCGTGGCGGTGACGAAGGAAAATATCGCGGACACCGTGGTGAAGGATGGCTTTCGCAAGCGCGAGGATGTGTATCAGGGAGCGGTGGAGAAGCCGTAGTTTGCCGCTTCAAAAGCCGAGTTTCAGGCCCATCTTCGCATACTTCTCTGCCATCTCCCGTTCCACGTCCGCTTCACTGCGGTCATCGAGCAGCAGGCCGAGGTGTTTCATAGGCGTCTGCTCGCCGTAGTCTTTGCCTTCGCCCTCGGGCGATACGGGCGACTTCGGCGGCGTGAGGTTATTGGGATAGGAGAAGCGCCCGTCGTCGCCTTTTTTCACCCCAGGGAGTTTGAAAAATTCCTCCATCTTCTTCCGATACTCCACGAAGCCCTGCTCATACTCATCCCACTTCACCATCTCGCCGCGCACGGCGTCGATGAACCGCATCCAGCGCTGGCCTTGTTTTGGCGCGTCGCCATCGAGGAAATTGAAGTAATAGACCAGCAGCGCGGATTGCTGATACAGCTCATGCTGCCGAGACAGGCCGCTGCTATTCGCCGTCCTTGTTGTGACGCCGACTGACTGTTGATCCCACTGCGCTCGTGTCATGCGAAAGAGTTCGGCCAGCCGGGGCAGCTTCGCAGTGCCGCGTCTTTGGACGCCTTCGATGTATTCCTTCACCCCTTTTTCATGGCTGCCCACGCGGAAGGTGCCCGACTTGTAGGGCATCATCTCGGTGAATTCGGCGCTGCCCTCAATGACCCACTTTGGCAGATAAAGCAGGTAGTCGTGCATCATCTGGTGGGTGATCTCGTGGACGAGCGTGTCGTTGTTGAAGTTCTCGTCGCGCGTGTAGCTCTGGCCCAGTTTCTTGATGCCGAGGCTCTGGAAGGGAATGCGGAAAGTCTTGTCCTTGGTCATGTACACGCCGCCCGAATTATCCGGGCCACCAGCGGCGATGTAGTCCTGCCGCGTCTCGTAGAGCGCCGCGAGGTAGCGCTCCATGCCTTCGGGCGGATGGCACTCGATGCCCCAGGGCAACGCGGAGACGAGGCGCTTCGTGGCTTCAAAGGTGCGAGCGACTTCCTTCATCAGCCCAGGCAGCAGCTTCGCCTGCGAGGTGAACTCGAACGATGTGCTGCGATACACATACTTCCTCGCCCCGGCATCAGCGGTGACGAGCGTGAGCTTGTCGATCTCGGCGCTGGGCACTTCCACCGTCTCGGGCCATTTGCGTTTATCTGGAGCGAGCACGCTGGAAGCCGCTGCACTGGCCTTTGGCTGTGCCTTCACAAAAGCCTGATCCGCCGCGCTCAGCGTGGCCAGCGGCACGGGCACCACAGTGCCAGCCGCCAGCCGCAGCGAAACAATGGTGCCGTCGGAGCCGACCATCTCGGCCTCGATGATGCGCCCCTGCGCATTCGTCCAAGGGCGGGCAGAGGCCGTTGCGACGGCTGAAAGACTGAGGGCGAGGAGGGCAGCGGTGATCTTCATGAAATAGCGCCGCATTTGTTATCACAAAGCGGCGTTGCGCGTCAATCTTCACCGTGCTGGGACGTTCCTTTCCAGTAGCCCTCGGGCAACTGTGCATCTATGCAACATTGCTCAATCGCAACCCAAGATTCCCCCGCCAGCCCCGTTTGTTCCGCCCCCCGCATGAAGCTCTCTCACCCATCTACCGCCCTTCTGGGCCTCCTTGTTCTCACGGCCTGCGACCGCGTCGAGGAGCGCATGGAGATCACCGAGCAACGCCAAGTTTCAAGTTTTGCACGCGCCGCTGCGGTCAATATCCCCAGTGCCACACGCTTCTTCGACGATGCCGCAGAAGAGTCCACTGAGCCCAAGCAAAACCCGCTCCTCTGGACAACACCCGCAGGCTGGATCGAGCAGCCCGCGAGCCAGATGCGCATGATTGATATGCGATTCGGCCCGGCAGGCGAGGGCGAGTGCTACCTCTCCGCGATGCCCGGCGGCGCAGGTGGTATGGCAGCCAACTTGAACCGCTGGCGCACGCAAATGGGCGCGACCACAGCGCTCACCGATGACGAGATTTCTAAATTACCGAAGAAGCCGCTGCTCGGAGCCGACAGCCCCTACCTCGTCATCGACGGCGATTTCAAAGGCGTCGGAGCCGAGGCTGCCAAGACGGGCTACCGCTTGCTCGGACTCATCCAAGCCGCGCCAGAGCTGACCATCTTCGTCAAAATGACCGGGCCGAAAGCCCTCATCGAAGAGAACACCCCCGCCTTCGAAGCCTTCGTCGCGTCGATCAAATTCCGGGGGCGAGAGTAGTTCCTCCATTCGACATTCGTTATTTCCCCTTTCCCCATGCCCTACCTTCGCAAACTTTTCGCCTTCCTCAGCTCCTTCGGCCTTGCCACTTCGGTGCTCACGGGGTTGCTCATTCTTACCTTCCTCGGCACGCTGGAGCAGGTCGAATACGGCCTCGTGGAAAGCCAGACGCGCTACTTCGAGTCGATGTTTCTCGACCGCATCGACGTCGGTGCCTGCTGGCGTGCGCTGGCCTTTGATGCCTACTTCGACATGGGCAACTTGAAGCTCCCGCTCATCATTGTGCCCAGTGGCTACCTGCTGCTCGCCATCCTGTTTGTGAACCTGCTCTGCGGTGGCATCATCCGCATTCGCAAGAAGCCACAGACCATCGGCATCTTCATCTCGCACTCCGCCATTTTGCTGATGATCGCCGCTGGTGCCGTCGCGCATCAGTATTCCAAAGAAGGCATCCTCGACCTCACCGAGGGCCAGACGGGCGATGAGTTCAAGAGCTTCCACGACCGTGTCGTCGAGATCGAAAAAGTCAGCGCCGACCCCAAGGCCAAACGCAGCGTGCTGGTCATCGGCGACCACCTTTTCCGCGACCTCACGACGGCGGGTAAAGATGGCAAAGGCCGCACCTTCACCCACAGCAGCCTGCCGTTTGACCTCATGCTCACCAGCTATGCCCCGCACGCCCAGGCTCGGCGGGACAAGGACGGCAGCCGCACCGACGCCATCGACGGCTACTTCCTCCAGCCCCTCGCGGCGCAGGATGCCAACGGCGGCACGATGGTGGATGAGCAGCGCCTCGCGGGCTGCATCGCCATCGCCAAAGACAAGAAAGATGGCAGCGAACAGCGCGGCATTATTTGCGAAGAATCCTCTGCTGGCTGGACGGTTAAATCCGGCAGCGACACCTATCTCATCAACCTTGGACGCCGCACCTGGGCGTTGCCTTTCTCGCTGCGACTCGACCACACAGAGCAAGAAAAACACCCTGGCACCGAGCGCGCGCGCCGCTTCACTAGCAAGGTCACCAAGCTCACCGACGGCCATGAAGAAAAACGTGTCGTCACGATGAACGAGCCCGTGCGCAGTGGCGGCTACGCGATCTTCCAGCAGTCCTTCGACGATGGCGTCACCAGTGGCACCAAGGTGAAGCGCTCAGGCTTCCAAGTCGTGCAAAACCCCAGCGACCACTGGCCTCTCATCTCCTGCATCATCGTCGGTATCGGCTTGCTCATCCATTTCAGCATGGCCCTCGCTCGAGCCATGAAATGGAACCAATGGATTGCCGTTGCTGTGGTACTAGGCCTCGTCGCCGTCTGGTTCGGCCTCGCATTGTTAAAGCTGCTGTAACCCCCCAAGCCCCCTACTTTCCTATGACTCGTCTTGTCACCCTTCTCGTCTCCCTCTCGCTTGGCTATGCATCCCTCCAAGCCCAAACGCCCGCTCCTGCGCCTACTCTTACGCCACCACCAGCCGCGCCTGTTGCTGCGGTTCCGATCCGCGCGCTGCCAGCGCTTGATCTGCTTTTGGATAAAGACATTGTCGCCCTCTTCGCGACTCTCCCGGTGCAAGAGTCAGGGCGCATCAAGCCGCTCGACAACGTCGCCAGCTATCGGCTGCTGCGCTTCAATGGCATCCGCAGCATCGCCATTACCGACACTGGCAAGAGCGATGGCAAGCCCCTGCTCGATCCCGCCACGAGCCAACCCCTTGTCAACGCCAAGGGCAAAGCCATCAAGCTCTCGCCCATGCAGTGGCTCCTCGTCTGCTGGTTCCGTCCCGACATCGCACGCGCCATGCCCATGTTCATCGTCGATAACTCATCGGCAATCGCCGAGCTAGGGCTCGACACCAAGGCCAAACGCGACCGCTACGCCTTTAACGACCTCGCCGCCGCACGCGCCACACTCATGGAAAAGATGAGCAATTACCGTGAATTGCCCGTGAAAAAGCAATCGCCCGAGCAACGCATCATCGTGCAACTCGCCTCCAACTTCCTCGATTTCGAAATGACCGCTGGCCACTTCGACTTCATCCGCAGCCCACTCGGAGACACACCCAAGGCCATGCCAGCAGGCATCGAAGCCTCCACGCCCGAAAAGCCACTGCGCCTCTCAGCGAGCTTGAAGCACTTCGTTGCAGCGCTCAAAACTGGCGGCCCGCCCATGCAGCAGCCTTGGTTCCGTGAACTCGGCAAGTCAGCCCTCGGTGCCATGATGAGTGGTAACGGCGAACTACAACTGCGCATCTTCCCACCTACCAAGGATGCAAAATCCGACGTGTGGGGTGGACCCGGTGAGTCCATTTTCAAATGCTTCACAGACGGCTCCGAACCGAGCGCCGAAGACAGCGCATGGCTCGCCATGTATGAAGACCTCTACCTTGCGCTGCCCGATGCGGGCAAATTTAAGACCGCTGCTACGGCGCTCAAAACCAAGATCACCACGGCAGCAGCGGCACGCGGCGAAGGCCAATGGGTTGCGCTCGAAGAGCACTCGATGAAAGCCGATTACTTCTTCTACGGACAGTGGTTGTTCTTGGTGGGGCTCATCTGCGTGGCGCTCACCTGGCCTTCACCGCTGTCAAAATTTGCTTGGGTGGCTAAGGCCTGTGCTTGGCTCTTCATCGGCAGCGCCACCGCCCTTGTCACCACAGGTATTGTCATTCGTTGCATCATCATGCAGCGCCCTCCCATCACCACGCTGTATGAGACGATGCTCTTCATCGGCACGGTGGGTTCGCTATTCGGACTCATCGCCGAGGTGCTCACGCGGCGCGGGCTTGGCTTGCTCATTGCTGGCCTTGCGGGCTACGCATGTTTTTTCATGGCCATCGGCTTTGAGGCCAGCGAGGCCAATGATTCACTGCAACTCCTGCAAGCCGTGCTCATCACCAACTTCTGGCTCGCCACCCATGTGCCTATGATCAACATGGGCTACGCCGCCAGCATGGTCGCCGCCATCGTCAGCATGGTTTATTTTGTCCAGCGGCTGTTTGGCAAACTCAAACCTGGCAATGACGATGCGCGCTTCTTCACCCGCATGTCTTATGGATTCCTCGGCGCAGGCCTATTCCTCAGCCTTGTCGGCACAGTGCTCGGTGGTATCTGGGCCAACTACAGTTGGGGCCGCTTCTGGGGCTGGGATCCCAAAGAAAACGGCGCACTGATGATTGTGCTCATGACCCTAGCCATCCTCCATGCACGCATGGGCGGCTTCATCCGCGAGGCTGGGCTGCACTGCTGCAATCTCGTGCTCGGTATGATCGTCATCTTCTCTTGGTTCGCTGTGAATCAACTCGGCGTCGGCCTGCACGCCTACGGATTCACCGATGGCACCTGGCCCAAAATTCATGCCTTCTGGGCCAGCCAACTGCTGCTCATTGGCTACGGCTTATGGTGCTCGCGGAAAGATCGCAACCGAGGAAAGGCAGCCTCACAGCCTGCGATTGCCAGTGCCGTCCCAGCCGCGATTGCTGAGTAGCTGCTAAAGGCGGCTCCAAGCCTCAGCTACGCGATCACGATCACAATCGCGCTCATCATCAGCACCGCGCCCGCCAGTCGCCAGGCCAACACTCTTGGCCCGAGTTGCTGCTCCGTGTTCATGAACCAGTGCCCGACGTACCACACGAGCAGCACACTGACCAAACCTCGCGAGGCATAAATGACGTTCGCCGATGTGGCTCTGCCATGAATCGCCAAGGTGCTGACGAAGATAACACTCTGCATCCCGAATAGCAGCGCTCCGCCGACAAGCCAACGCCACGCCTGCCCAGGCACAGCACGCAGTGGTGCCGTGAATTGGGTGATGAGGCCAAGCGATAACACGGCATTGATCCAGAACACACAGGGCAACAACCGGCCCGCGCCCCAAGCTGGCCCCCACTTCTGCACAAGCACATCGAACACCGCAAAACACACCGCACCAAAGCCCCCTGCGAGCAACGTGATGCCGAGAGCATGAGGTCGCTTACCGCCTTCTTTACGATTCAAGAAAGTGACGCCTGCGACACTGAGCAGCGCCGCCGCCCAGAGCTTGGGTTCCACCACATCGCCCGTGAGCCAAGGGGTGACAAAAGCAACGATGACCACCTTCAAACCAAAGATGGGCACCGCCACAGAGACATCCCCACGATCCAGCGCGAGGAACTGCGAGAGCTGCCCACCAAACAAGCACAGCGCGATCAGCGCCGGCTGCCAAAGATCCGCCACAACAAGAGGCCGCCCACCAAGCAACCACAGCGTGGAGAAGCAAATGGCGACAATGTTATTGGCAACAAAAGTGGTGCGCCACACCCCCACACCGAGGTCGGCAGCGCGCTTCATGACAAGCGCTCCAAAGGAATACAACGCGGCTGCGATGAAGGGGAAAACGACTGTCGCGGTACTGGACTGCATGATTAAAATCCCCCACCCAGTGCGAGATAAAGATCCACGCGATTCTTCAGCCGCGAAGCCTGCGCCGCGAGCAAGGCACTGCGTGCGGCGAAGGCTCGATTGCGCGAGTCGAGTAACGTGAGGATGTCCGCCAAGCCTCGATCATACGTCGTGCGCGCGAGCCCCTCTGCACGCTCGGCCTCGGTGGCGGCACGCTCCAGCGCCGCCTCCTGGGCAAGCCAGTAGCGCTCGGCGGCGAGCGCCGTCTCCACATCGGTGAAGGCCTCCAGCGCTGTCTGCGCGTAACGCTCCAGTGCTTGGTCATAACGAGCACGCGCGGCCACCACATTGGCCTTCAGTTTTCCACCAGAAAAAAGACTCTGCGCGACACTGCCAGCGAGGCTCCAGGCCAGGGAATCATGAGTGAGTAACTGGGCCAACTCCTGGGTGCTGAAGCCGCCATTACTGGTGAGCTTGAAGCTGGGCAGAAACGCCTTCTTCGCCACGGACTCATCCCGCACGGCAGATTCTAAACGACGCTCCGCCGCACGCAGATCGGGCCGACGCAGCAGCAACTCCGACGGCAACCCCACAGGCACGCTGCGACTTACCGCCGGCAGGGCACCGATGCCAACCTCCGCCCCAGCGGGATAGGCTCCGAGCAACGCCTCCAATGCGCGGCGCAGGCCATCCGTCTCGCGCTGCCGAGCCTGCTGCGTCGCCTCAGCGCGAGCGAGATCCGCCTGGCTGAGGCTCACATCGAGAGCCCCGCGTTCAGCATTCAAACCACGGTCGAGTTGTTTATTCAGCACGTCGAGTTGCGTGCGTTGGGTCTTCACATCATCGGCAGCGAGACGAGCCGCAGCCTCCGCTTCCGCGAGGCCGATGGCGGTCTTCGCCACGGTGGCCGCGAGCGATAGCCGAGCCGCGTGTAAGTCCTCAGCCTGAGCTTCCGCATCGGCGACAACCACGCCACGTTGATCACGCAGACGACCCCAGAAATCGAGTTCCCAAGCAATGTTGAGCCCCGTCTCGAAACGATTGCTACGCTGCCCGACGCCCTCGAAACGCTTGCCACTGGGTTGCTGCGAACGCGATGAGCCAAAGTCCGCATCGAGCTTGGGTAGAAGGGCCGCGCCCGCGACGCGCACCAGCGCCTGGGCTTGGCGAACCTTGGCCTCGACCTCACGCAGGTCATGATTCGCTGCGACTGCTTGGCCGACAAGGCGCTTCAGCGCGGCGCTATCAAAGTCACTGAGCCACCCCGTCGCCGCCGAGGACGAGACTTTACCCATAGCTGCCCAAGTCGCTGGAGTCTTGGCCACATGAGCCGCGAGATCGCTAGCCTTGCGCTTGGCACCATTGCCCGACAAGGCTGTGCAGCCCGCCGTCACCAGCACCATAAAAGTAAAACAAAGGGGGGCAGTCAGCTTCAGCATCACCCCTCGCAGATTTCGGATTTCGAGCATTCGGATTTTAAATTTCATGGATTACGCCCTCACCATCACCCAGCCCACAAGGATCAAAATGGGCAGCAGGATAGGCAGTGAGTAGGCGAAGAGATAGCCCAGGAAACTGGGCGTCTCGACCCTCGCCTTTTCAGCGATAGCTTTCACCATGAAATTGGGGCCATTGCCAATGTAAGAGCCCGCGCCAAAGAATACCGCGCCAAGCGATACCGCGATCAGATGCGAAGCGTGCAGCCCCACAAATTGGCGGACATGCTCTGGGTTTCCCACATCGAGCTGGAAGTTCCCCATCTCCGAAGCCAGGAAGGCGAGATAGGTCGGCGCATTGTCGAGGAAGGCCGAGAGTGTGCCGCTGGCGAAGTAAAATTGCAGTGGCGTATCGAGGTGCAGCAGGTCGCCGCTCTGCAATAAATCAAGCGCCGGGAGCATGGTGAGGAAGATGCCGATGAACAGAAAACCGACCTCTTTCACAGGGCCGAAATTGAAGTCGTTGGCCTCATGGATCTCAACCTTGGTGATGCGGTAAGACACCGCTGCCGCCGTCAGCATCACCGCTGCCGAGAGCGTGAGCACGCCGAGTTTTTCACTGGGGTCGATGAACACAGCAACCAGCACGACGAGCAAGAGCAGAAGGTTTCGCTTGCCGCGCAGGCTCCATTTCTCCGCTGCATCATTAGCCGCACGAATCATTGCAGGAGCCTTGCGATGATTGATCAGATCAAAGACAAAAAACACCGCCAGCAACAGCCCCACACACAAAAGCCAAGCCTGCCAGCAGTGCTCCAGCACCCACCAAAACGGCACCCCACGAAGGAAGCCAAGGAACAGCGGTGGATCACCGATAGGCGTCAACGCACCGCCGCAGTTGCTCACGATGAAG
>JANOAR010000093.1:0-15587 GCA_031411235.1 Verrucomicrobiota bacterium
TTATAGATCGTCCACAGCGTGAGGTGGAGGGCGGTGACTGCGAGCAAAATGCCCTGTGCCCAACGCACGCGCGGCTGTGCCCATGTGAGGGCGAGCACGATGGCATTGATGAGGAAGATGAAGCCGTAGTACAGACCGGGCGAGAGGCGGAAGCTTGCATAATCGAGCACCACAAAAGCAAACAGCATCGCACTGGCACTGAGCGCGAGCGCAGGGCCAGCGGGGCAAAACTCGCGGTCATCGCGCCTGCGCCATGCGGCGATGGCGAAGAACGCGGCAAAGCTGAGGAAGATCGCGAGCGGCACCAGTCGCGCCGTGCCCTCGGTATAGGCCAGGCCAAAGAACTTCGCCATCCAGCCCCACTGCATGAGCACGGTGCCTATCGCGCCGAGCGTGGGCAGGGCGCTCCAACGCGTGCGCCTAGCCACCATGAGCAGGCCGATGTCGAGCAGGGCAATGTAGCTGAACAGCCCCCCTGGATTATCCTGCCCGGTGCTGCACAAGATGGGCGTGAGGAAACCACCGACCATGCCGAGGATGGCGACGACTTGCGCCCACAGCCGGATGGCCAGCAGGAAGGCCGTGGCGGTGATGAGCACCATCAAGGCAAAAGCAAAGCCAGCGGGGTAGAGATGATACATGCTGCTGCCAGCAAAGGTGACGCCATAGAGAGCCAGCACACCCGTGGCGCAGAGCGTCTGCGCGAGCACCGCGTAGGTCTTGTTGCCGTGCAATTTCAGCCCGCCCAGCATCAGCCCGATGCCTGTGATGAAGCCTATCGCGGTGCGTGCTGCGGGGCTGATCAATTCATGCTCGATGGAGTATTTGACGAAGAAAATGATGCCGAGGAACAAGGCCAAACCACCGAGCCAAGCGGCGAGTTTAACGCCGACGAATTGCTCTAAATTTAGCTCTGGCACGAAGGAGGCCGAGGGCTTCGGCAGTGGCGGTGCTTCGCGGCGCGGCAAGCTTGGTGGTGCCACATGGCTGGCGGCTCTGGCCGGTTCGATGACGGCTCTCTCGGCGGTTGTTGGCAAAGGCAGTGCCTCTGGTTTTGCTTCGGGTTGGCGGGGGCTCGGCAGGTCTGCCTGCACTGCTGGCTGAGGCAGGACTTGGGGCGGTGCCGTCTCGATGATGCGGCTCGCTGCCACTGGCGCAGAAGGCGGAGGCTCGGGGCTCGCCACGGGTATGCTGGATGGGCGAAGTTGGCGTTCGAGAGCAACGACTCGCGCCTGCCATTCACCTGCTTCGCGAGTGGTCTGTTCGCGGTACTTTGTGAGCGCTTCTCTGGCCTCTTGGGCAAGGCGCTTGGCCGTATTGGCCGAGACAATCGCAGCGATGGGCATGATGAGCACCAGCAGGATGAGGATGAGCAGAAGTGTGATGAGAAAACCTTCCATAGTCGGGGAGTGCCACGCGGGTTGTTTTGCGAAGCGAGCCGATTCTCATGGCTTGAGGCTTGTTTGCACAATCGAAAAATCAGAGCGTGCTATCGAGAATGACGATGAAGCTATTGGCAGCCTGCCCGCGCCCCCTTCTTCAGCCGCCCTCGCTTTCCTCGTCGGCAAGAGCACGCACGGAGTTGCGTTTCGTTCGCTCGCCTTTCCATGAAACTACTCTCTGCACTCCTCGCCCTTGTCTTTGCCAGCACCGCTGCTGCGCAACTCCCGCTCGCCCTCCAGCCGAAGCAGCGCGTGGTGCTCATCGGCAATACGTTGTTCGACCGGATGCGCGATTACGGGCAGTTCGAGGCGATGGTGCAGCAGCGTTTTGGCAAAGATGAGGTGACGTTTCGCAACCTCGCGTGGAGTGCTGATGAGGTCGCACTGCGCCCTCGGCCCGAGGGGTTTGGCGATCTGAATCAGCACCTCACAGAGGCCAAGGCGGATGTGATTCTCGCGGCGTTCGGTTTCAATGAATCGTTCAAAGGTGTCGCGGCGATCCCGGAGTTCGAGACGCTACTGAAGTCGTTTTTGATTGAGCTGAAAAGCCATCGCTACAACGGCACAGCGGCACCGCAGATCATCCTGGTGTCGCCTATCGCGGTGGAGGATCTCGGCCCGCCTTTGCCACCGGCGAAGCCGATGAATGAGCGACTCGCGGCGTATGCCGAGGCGATGAAGCGGGTGGCGAAGGAACAGGGCGTGGGCTTTGTGGATGTGTTCGCGGCGACGCTGGAGGCCTTTGCGAAAGCTGGAGCGGAGCGCTTCACGGAGAATGCCATTCATCTCTCGAATCGCGGTTACACCGTCTTCGCCGAGTCGCTGTTTCATGGCTTGTTCGAGGAGACCGCTCCGCAGGTGGATGCCAAGGTGCGTGCGGCGGTGGAAGACAAGGAGCGGCAGTGGTTCTATGCCTATCGCCCGCTCAATGGCTTCTACATCACGGGTGGTCGCGCTGATCCGTATGGCGTGGTGAACTTCCCCGGCGAGCTGAAAAAGCTGCGACAGATGGCAGACGATCGCGATGCCCGCATCCATGCGCTCGCCCAGGGCAAGCCTGTGCCAGAGAAGATCGACGACTCGAAGACTGAGCCCTTGCCAGTGATCACGGGGGATCGTCCGATCAATATCTGGCACTCACCCGCAGATGAGTTGAATGCGTTCACCATTGATCCGCGCTTCGAGGTGAATTGCTTCGCCAGCGAGGAGGACTTTCCCGAGCTGTTCAAGAAGCCGATCCAAATGCGCTGGGATACACTGGGGCGGCTGTGGGTGAGCACCAGCGTGACGTATCCCCAGGTGTATCCTGGGCAGGAGCCACAGGACAAAATTTTGATCCTCGAAGACACCAATCGCGATGGTCGTGCCGACAAGTGCAGCGTCTGGGCGGACAAGCTGCAAATCCCGCTGAGCTTTGAGTTGGGCGATGGCGGCGTGTATTGCAGCGAGCAGCCAAATCTTGTTTTCCTCAAAGACACCGATGGCGATGGGAAGGCGGATTTAAAGAAGATCGTGCTCACGGGTTTCGGCACGGAAGATAGCCACCACGCACTGCATGATTTTACCTGGAGCCCGGATGGGGCGCTGATCTTCCGCGAGAGCATTTTTCATCACAGCCAAGTCGAGACGCCTTATGGCCCAGTGCGTGCGCGTGAGTCGTCGTTCTTCCGCTTCGACACACATACGCTGCGCTTGCAGGCCTTTGGCAGCTATATGAGCACCAACCCCTGGGGCATCTGCTTCGACGACTGGGGCTTTCATGTCGGCAGTCATCCCGTGTTTGCGGAGGCCGTTCATGCCTTGAACCCGGCGTATCCCGACATCCATGTGCCTGCGGGCAATTACTTCCCGGCCTACAGCGGCACCTGCGGCCAGGAGTTCCTGCACAACGCGCACTGGGGCAAGGACTTCAAAAATCACTTCGCCCGCGTGCGCTACAAGCCGACCAACGAGGTGGAACTGCACGAGTGGGTGGAGAAGGACTCGCACTTCGAGGAGAAGAAAGTGGGGCAAATTTTCCAGAGCACCGACCTCAGCTTCATTCCCGTCGATTGCCGCTGCGGGCCGGATGGCGCACTGTATGTGTGCGACTGGTATAACCCCGTGAAAGGCCACATGCAGTACTCGCTGCGCGATACACGCCGCGATAAAATGAGCGGTCGTATCTGGCGCGTGACGAAGAAGGGCGAGGCACTGCTGGAGCCCGTGAAGATCGCGGGGGAGCCAGTGGAGAAGCTGCTGGAGTTGCTGAAGAGCGATGATCTGCGGACGCGGTATTTGGTGCGCGGGGAGTTGCGGGGGAGGGATGCGATTGAGGTGGCGAGGATTTGGCGTAACGCCCCACGAGGAGGCCAAGCATTGAGCGACGCATCGCCCTCAATGGCCCACGATCATCTGTATCCAGCCCAAAGGAAGGTTGAAGAACTTTGGATGCTCAGTTCACTCGTCGGTGGTGCCGGATACGATCTAGTTGAATTATCCAGACTCGATAAAGCTCGTGATGAAAGGCAGATGTGTATCTGGCATACATGGCTGAACACCACGGGGCACTTGCTTGGATTGCTTGATGAAGAAACCCCAGCGGCGAGAGCTTCGGCCGTCCGAGTGTTGCGCATTCACGCTGTTCAACGAGTTGCTGTGATCGGGAGGGAAGATTCACTCACGTCGAAGCTGTTACGCACTGCCGCCAACGACCCCAGCGGTCTCGTCCGGCTCGAAGCCGCTATCGCCGCGAGTTACATCGGCACGCCGGAGGCTCTTGAGGCGGCGCTCGAATTGTTGAAGCACCCGATGGATGAGTATCTCACCTTTGCGCTGCGCAGTGCGCTGGACTCGGCGACACTGAAGCCGCTGTGGTTCCATAATGTCGCCTTCAATGCCAAACATCCCGAGCTGGCGAAGTTCATCGCCGACTCCGAACCGAAGCAGCCTGCGCGGCTCGCGAAGAAGCGCAAAGCGGAGAAGCCCGATCCTTTCGATGCGCAGCCGGGCGTGCAGACCATCACCATCGGCACGGTGCCGGAGCGCATGTTGTTCACGAACCGTGAGTTCTCGGTGAAGGCGAAGTCGCCCGTGAAGCTGGTATTTGAAAACCCCGATGTGACGGCGCACAATCTCGTCATCGTGGAGCCCGGTGCGGCGGATGAAGTGGGCCTCGCGGGCAACGAGATGGCGAAGAACACACAGGGTTTGGCCAAGGGTTTCGTGCCAGAGTCACCGAAGATTCTGCACGCGACGAAGCTAATTTTTCAAGGCGATAGCGAGACACTGCGGTTCCTCGCGCCAGCAAAGCCAGGGCGGTATCCTTTCATCTGCACCTTCCCTGGCCATTGGCTGGTGATGAAGGGGGAGATGGTGGTGGAGTAGCGACGCTCCCCCCGACATCGCCGTGTTAGCCCTACCTGAGCGGGTTCACCAGCGGTGCTGTGGTGGGGCTTGGCGTTCCAGCGACTTTGTTGCGCTTGAAATTGCGCTGCCACCAGTTGGGCTTTTTGTCGTCGAGGATGGTGGGAATGGTGCGCTCATTGACGAAGTTGGGGAAGCGCTGGGCGGCGTCGGCTCCGACGGCGGTGCGGAGGTCTTCGCTCTGGCTTGCCTCGCGCAGATCGGCGGCGTCGTTGACGATTTTGGGCTGGATGAAGATGATCAGCTCTTTGCGTTTGTCGTCTTTGATGTCTTGCTTGAACAAGCGACCGAGGAGGGGGATGCGGCTGATGCCGGGGACGCCTTCGCTGCTGTTGGTGGTCTGCTCGCTAATGAGGCCGCCGAGGACGACGGTGTTGCCGCTGGGGACGGTGACGGTGGTGATGATCTGCTCGGTGCCGATGATGGGGATGTCGTTGGGCTCGACTCGCTGGGTGCCCGTGAGGGTGTCGTTGATCTGGGCGATGGTGAGGGTGACTTCGTTGTTGGGGTTGACCAAGGGGACGACTTCGAGCTTCAGGACGACGTCTTTGTAGGTGACGGTGGTGGTGACGGTGCCGTTGGTGTTGTTGCCCGCAGCGGTGACGGATTGGTAGGGGACGGGGATCTGGGAGCCGGAGACGATGGTGGCCTTTTTGTTGTTGAGGGCGAAGACGCTGGGGCGGGAGAGGATTTTGAAGTTGTTGGTGGATTCGAGGGCGGTGACATAAGCACCGACGCTGTCGGTGATTTGGCCGTAGAGGTTCAGGCCTTTGGCGGGGCCGAAGGCAGAGGTGATGATGTTGTCGCGCATGTCGGAGATGTTGTTGCCGGAGACGACATCTTCGCGAGTGCCGAGGAAGCTGCTCGTGAAGCCGCTGCCCCCGCCAGTGCGGTTGAACTGGGTGAGGAAGTCGAAGCCGATGTCGCTGCCTTTGCCATGGGAAATCTGGCCGATGATGGTGGCGAGATAGACTTGGGCGGGCTTGCGGTCGAGCATGTCGATGAGTTGGCTGACTTTATCCTGCGACTCCTTGGGGCCGATGACGATGATGGTGTTGGAGGGAGGGTCGGCGATGATGCGGGTCTTGCCGACGAGGACGGAGACGGGGGCGTTGTCTTCTTGCGGGGCGATGAGGGAGTCGGGGCGAGCCGAGGTGGAGCCGCCGCTGCTGGTGCCATCGGCTGAGGTCGTGCCGCCTGCGGAGGTGGTCGAGGTGACGGTGGCTCCTCGAGTGTTGGTGGTGCGGCGGCCGCTGAGGAGCTGGGAGCTGCTGCTGGTGAGGGGCTGGTTGTTCTGGGTGACGGTGCCTCCGCCGGGGAGGCTGGTGCTGCCTGTGGATTCCTTTAACAGGTCGGCAAGGGGGGAGATGAGGTCGATGGCGGAGGCGTAGTTGAGCTTGCGCTCGAAGGCCTCGGGGACATCGACGGGCTTGTCGAGTTCGGCGATGAGGCTGGCGACGTAGGCGTAGTCTTCGGGCGGGGCGACGATGAGGATTTGGTTCAAGCGGCCATCGGCGACGACTTGGGAGCTGGGGATGACGAGCTGCTCGGCGGCGTTGGGGTTGCCGTTGCCATTGTTGTTAGAGGTGGGGATCGGTGGGCGGGAGCTATTGTTATTGTTGTCACCGCCGCCATTCTGGCTGGCGCGTGGGCGGTCGGGCTGGGCAGAGCCGCGAACGGTTTTGACGCCTTTGGTTTCTTTTTCCTGGGCCTGGGCGGTGATGACGGCTTGGACGATCTGGGCGACGGTGGAGGCGTCGGCGTATTCGAGTTTGATGAATTTGGTGACGAGGGAGGTGCTGGTGGCTGGGGCGTCGAGGACGGCGCTGATGGCGATGAGTTGGCGGACGATGCCTGCGCTCTCGGTGATGAGGACGCCTGGAGGCGCGGCGACGGGGGTGATGCGGCCATAGACATTGAGCCCGACATGCTCGGAGAGCATGGTGGTGGCGTCTGCGGGGGGGATGTTGGTGAGCTTGAGGAAGTAGGTGACGAGGGTCTCGCCTTCAGGAATGTCCTTGGCATCCACGTAGAATTTAACGCCCTGGGAGAACTGGGTGGCGGCAGCAGTGGTGCCGCGTGTGGGGAGGATGCGGGCGCTTTTTCCGTCGGGCTCGGAGACGATGACGTAGCCGTTGGCGAGGAGGGTGGCTTCGACGAGGCGGATGGCCTCTGGCGTGCTGACTTTTTTTGATTTCGGGATGACGAGGCTGATCTGGGCTCCCTCGAAGATGGAGGTGTCTTTGATCAAGGTTTTGCCCGTGAGGAGTTCATAGAAGGGCAGGAGGTCGGCGATGGAGTTGTTGGGGAGATCGACAGAGGCGAAGCCGTCTTCCAACGCGTAGGGATCGGCGGTGGTAGTGGTATCCGCACTACCAAAGCCGCTGACGGCGGTGCCACCTGCGGTACCGGGAGTCATACCAGCAGCGCCAAGGCCACCGCCGGGGGTGCCACCAGGGCCGCCACGTCCGCCACGGAAGCCTCCGCCTGGGCCGCCTTGCCCACCCGCGCCAGGGCCACCGGGGCCGAAGCCTCTGCCGTCGCCGGGGCCTCCTGGACTACGGGGTAGCGGGGTATCCGTGGGAGTAGTAGCGGGTGCGGTGTCGGCAGGCTTAGGGGCAGCGGCGGGCTTGGTGTCTTGGGCGCGAAGTATGGGGCCGAGGAGCAGGGCTGCGGTGAGGAGTGAGGTGGAGCGGAGGAACATGGGCGAGGTGGGGGAAAGGTAAATGGGGGGCAGAACTGAGCGCCTATGTTTCAAAGGCGAGTTTTTTGGGGAGCGAGAATGGGAGGTGGGAGGCTAGTTTCCCTGGTCTTTTCGATTGGTTTTATCACTGCCTTTGTCGCCTGTGCCACCGCTGCCTTTGTCTTCTTCAGCGATCTTTTTGAAGCCGCTCTCGAGGAAGCTGCGGCGCTGTTCTTCACTCATGGTCATGAGTTTGTCGCGGTTGTCACGGAAGAGGGTTCTCACCTTTTCTCTTCCTGCTTCGGAGAGGGCTTCATATTTGGCGCGGATTTCGGGGGACGGGCCACGGTTACCGGGTCTGGAGCTACGTGCGGGCTCAGCGAGGGCGAGTTGTTTATCGAAGAAAGCGGCACGTTCACTGTCGCTCATGCTGTCGAATTCAACACGGTGCTCGGTGAGGAAAGCCGCAATCTTCACCAAGTTTTCCTTGCTCTGTGTTTTCAGAGCAGAGAGCACGTTGGCGGCGGGGCCAGTGTATGGGGGAGTCGCTGGTTTAGCAGGGGTGGCTGCTTTGGCGGGTTCGGATGACTTGGCTTCTGCGGCGGGTGCAGCAGGTTTGCTCGCTTCGGCGGGCTTGGTCGGCTCGCTGGGTTTGGTATCTTCTGCATAGACTGGCAGGCCGAGTTGCAGAGTTAGGGCGAGGAGGGAGAGAAGACGATGATGCATGGCTTGGAGGGGAATTGGGTTGATGCAATGTGGCTAGTTTCCCCGATCTTTTTTGCTGGATTTGTCGCCGCCCTTTTTGTCGCCACCGCCGCCGCTATCTTCTTCGGAGATCTTTTTGAAGCCGCTTTCGAGGAAGCTGCGACGCTGCTCTTCATTCATGTTCATGAGTTTTTCGCGGTTGTCGCGGAAGAGGTTTTTCACCTTTTCTTTGCCGGATTCGGAGAGGGCGTCAAATTTTTCGCGGACTTCGGGGGGCGGGCCGTGCTGGGAGCGCTTGTAGCCACGGTCATTTTCGCTCATGCGGTCGCCACGCGGGGGCGGGCCGCCGGGTGTGCCTTTGCGGCCTTCGATGGCTCCGTCGCTGTTGTGGCGGATGGTGATGGTCTCGACGCCGATGGCGATTTTCACCTGAGAGTTGTCGATTTTGGTGCCTGGGGTGACTTCGACGAGCCGCCAGCCGAGGGCGTTGGGTTCTTCGGAGACGAGCCAGTTTTTCTTGGTCTCCTTATCGTAAAGGGTGGCCATGAGCTGTTTGCCGACGCCGGCGATACCGGTGAGGACGAGGGAATCGGCGAGGTTCACACCACGGGAGAAGGGGGAGGCTTTGACAACGTGGGCGAGGACGTTGGGATCGAAGGTCTGAGGGAGGTCGGGGTCGGTGGCGGGCGTGGTAACGGCACTCGAGGGCGGCGGCGCAGGTGGCGCGGTTTCCTGGGCGGCGAGGGTGCTGGCGCAGAAAAGAATGGCGATGAGGCGAGTGGGCAATGGACGGTTCATGAGGGGCCTGCTTTCTGATTGAGGGGGGTGTTTCGGGAGCAGCGAGAGATGCTGAATTTAAGATCTCGGCCTTTAAGCCTGTGGTTTGAACCAGCGCGCGAGCGTGACCTTGCAGACAACCTGCGGGGTCTTTTCTTTGGCTCGGCTGTCGGGGTCGAGGTTGAGGGTTTTCACCACGGTGAATTTTTCTGGGCTCTGGAGGAAGGCAAGCCAAGTGAGGACTTTGGTCGTCTCGCCGCGCAGTTCAAAGGTGGCCGAGACTTCCTGGTACTGCGGGGTGGTGACGGCGAGGTTGGGGGTGGTCTTGATGATGGCGATGCCGAGGTCGAGCATTTGGTTTTGCACTTCATCGACGAGCAGACCTTGGGCGCGTCCGACGGATTCGGTGGTGGGTAGGGAGGCATCGAGCCAGCGCTGGCGCTTGGCCTGGAAGGCACGATCCTGGAGCCAAGTATCGTTGTCTTGCTTCTCGGCGCTGAGGGCGGCGATTTGTTTTTCGACAGCGGCACTGCGATCGAGAAATTCGGTCAGCAGGATGGTGGTGCCGGCGATGAGGACGACGGCGATGCAGCCTCCGAGGAGGCGCTTTTCACGGGTGGAGAGAGTGCGGCTCATGGCTTGGCTTTTCCCTGCATTCTGAGGGAGATGGTTTTGTCGTCGCGTACGACGGGTTGGGGCATGGTCCAGGTGTAACGGCTGAGGTCTTTGTGCTTTTGGATGTCCTCTAGCCACTGCGAGGCGGTCTGGAGATCGCGGGCGTTGGCGCGGATTTCGACGGCGTCTGGCTTGACGTCGAAGTCGCGGAGGTTGATGCCGCTGGGTGGCATGAGGGCGGTCATTTGGCTCAGAATCATCATCGGGTAGCGCTTGGGCTCGATGTCGAGCGCGAAGGCTTTCCAACGGTCAGCGGTAGCACGCACTTCGGCGGCGGGGGCGGCGGTCTTGGCCACTTCGGCAGCGAGGGCTTCAGCGGTGCGGGCCTTGGCCTGGAGGTAGAGGAAGCCGAGGACGACGGCGGCGGCATAGACGAGGGCGACGAGGAGGCCGATGCTGACGAACTTGCGGTGCGTAGCGGCGGCGGCGCGAGCCTCGCTGACGCTGCGGGGGAGCAGGGTCGTCCAGGTGCGGGTGTCGATGCTCTGGCTGGGGGCGAGGCGGTCGATGGCGAGCACGGGTAGCGAGGCCGTGCGGCGAAGGTCGGCGACGATGTCGGCATCCCATTGGCCGACGAGGGTGACGCCGGAGACGGAACCGCTGCCGAGGCTGCTCTCTAGCCCGAGGCGGGTGAGGAGGATTTCTTGGGCGAGGGAGTCGGCGGCGGCGGGCCGCTGGGTGAAGACGTGGCTGTGAAAAAGGCGTCCCTGGTGGCTGGCGGCGATGATGAGGTCGCCCTGCTCCTCGGCGATGATGATCTGCCCAGGCGGTAGCAGGGTAAGCCGCAGCGCGGCGGCATAACTGACGGCGTGCGGCACGACGAGGGCCATGGGAAAAGGCTCGGCCAGGACATCGACGCTGATGATGACGTTGGGCCCAGCGTGCCCGAGCTGATGCCAGCGGAAGGCCGGGGCTTCGCCATTGGCACCTTTGATGCCACGCCGTTCAAGCTGTGCGCTGACCATTTCCTGAAGCAAAGCGGTGTCGGCTTGGGGAAGGAGGAGGCCGAGGGTGCGGCAGGCGGTAGCGGGTAAGCCAACGACAACGGGCTTTGAACGATCACCGTAGTCCGAAGGGGTATCCACCGCTTCCGAGGGGCTGCTGGCGCGAGGTTTCCAGACGCGCCAAGAGGCGTCTTCGCCGGGGACTAAAAGAGTAGAGGCACTGAGGGTCATGAATGGGGGGGCCGTGGTTAACGGAGATCGCGACTATAAGTTGCGAGGAATGGCCACATACACGCATTGATCCAGCGATGAGTGCGAAGTGCCTGCCTGCAAGCCTGCGAAGCGTCCTCCATAGAGACCTATGAGCACAGCGCCGACCGTGATGCAGGGGCATGTGCGATCCGATATTCGAGCGCAGGCCAAAGTATCTCTCCCAGGGCAATCTGTGCCGAGGTAAAAGCGTTTTTTATCCTTCCTTTCCCCCGCTCCCTACCGCCGTGTGAAGGCTGGCGGCTGCGGCACTCGCTGGGCGTTCGACACATGGGCAAACGCGAAGGCGAGGGCGGCGTTGAGTTCCTCCAGCGTTGCTTTTTCAAGGCCTATGGGCGCTGCCGTCGGCGGCACCAGTGGGACGGTATCGGGGAAGAGCGGGGCTGGTGCTGGCTGGATGATCGGGGCTTGCTCGTGGAAGGCGGGCGGCTGTGGGCGAGAGCTTGTGAAGTCGGCGGCAGCGGCAATGGGCAAGGTGGTAGCGCGTGGCGTCGCAGGCAGTAGCGAGGTGAGCGACGTGTCCCCTTCTCCCAGGGCGCGGCGTAGGGCGTGCAGCTCTTGCAGGTGCTTGTCCAATGCCTTCGACACATGATCGCGTGTCTGCAAGATCGCCATCGTAGCGGCATCAAGCCTAGCCCGCACGCTCGGCTGAGCCGCTGGTAGAGAGCTATCGGCGATGCTGGCGGGAGCAGTTGGAGAGAAGAGAGAGGACATAAAAATAACGAGTGTTTGAAGAGACTATCGAAAACTGTCCCATAATTTCCATAATGCGCCAAACCGATTTTTATGATCTTTTATCCGCAGCGGCTGAGGGATAGCTTCGTCCCAAAGTACGTTTTGCGAGAAGCCGCGCTATGTTCTACCTCCTGCTTCGCCATGTTTGCACCACCTTCGTTATCGCTGCTGCTCCAGGCGTTTTTTTGCATGGGGCTTATGCTTCCCGTTCACGCCTGTTGCGCCGAGCCACGCGCTGAGCTTGGCACTACCCTCTACCGCAACATCTGCACCCAGTGCCACGGGGCACAGGGCGAAGGCAGTGGGGTGCTGCAAGCTCCCTCCATCGCTGGGCTGCCCGTCTGGTATGTGCAAGCGCAGGTGCTTAACTTCAAAGAAGGGCGGCGCGGCGCGGATAGCAGCGAGCCCCACGCCATGCTCATGGCTAGCATCGCAAAGGTACTGACCAGCGAGCACATCGAAGCCGTGGCCGACACTGTTGCCCAACTCAAGCCCGTGCCGCCGACCACCGAAAAGAAACCCAACGCAGCGACTTTGGCCCAGGGACGCTTGCTCTATGAAGAGCGCTGCATGGAGTGCCATCGCTACAATGGCACGGGCGAGATCGTCTTTGGTAGTGCGCCGCTACTCGGCCTGCAAGAGTGGTACCTCGCTGGCCAACTGCGTAAATTCAAAAACGGCCAGCGCGGCACGGTACCCACAGATACCAACGGAGCCAAGATGGTCGCCGCAGCCCAGCATATCGAGAGCGAGCAAGCCCTGCTCGCCGTGGTCGCCTACATCCTAACGCTCAATGGCTCGGCCAGCCCCTTCGATACCGCTCCCTAGCAGGAGTTGAAGCGCAGAAGGCACCGCATGAATTCAATGCCGCCGCGCTTGCGCTTCTGCCCGCCGTTGCGACAGTCCGCGCCCCATGCCAGAAGCCACCCCCGAAATCATCCTGCAAGCCACCGATCTGACCCGCGAGTTCGATGGGGTGAAAGCGCTCGACCGCTTCAACTTCACCCTGCATAAAGGCGAAGTGCTCGGCCTTCTAGGGGCGAATGGCGCAGGCAAGACCACCGCGATGAACATGCTGCTAGGGCTGACGACACCGACCTCGGGCAGCATCGACGTGTTTGGCAAAGACCTGCAAAAACATCGCATCGAAGTGCTGCGACGGATGAACTTCAGCAGCGCCTACACCTCGCTACCGGGCAACCTCTACGTATGGCAAAACCTCACCGTCTTTGCCCGCATCTACGGTGTGCCGAACGCGAAGAAAAAGATCGCTGAACTGCTCGATCTGCTAGAGATCGGCGAGTTGCGCAATCGCGTCACGGGTCAGCTTTCCGCTGGTGAAAGCACACGCCTGAATCTGTGCAAAGCCCTGCTCAATGATCCCGACTTACTCCTGCTCGACGAGCCCACCGCCAGCCTCGATCCCGACATCGCCGACAAGGTGCGCAAGGTCATCAAGCGCGTGCAAGACGAGCGCGGTATCGCCATCCTCTACACCTCGCACAACATGAAGGACATCGAGGAAATATGCAGCCGCGTGATCTTCCTGCACAAAGGCAAAGTCGTCGCCGAGGGTACGCCACAAGATATCGTCGCCAAGTCCGCCGAGACCTCGCTCGAAGATGTGTTCATCAAGATCGCGCGTGGAGGGGATATTGAGGCGGCGTAGCGTGGGGTTTAGCTATGCCTGGGGCGGAGGGACAAGGGAAAAGTGACAAGGGATAAGGGGAGTCGCTTCGCCCGTTCTGCCTAGCCTTTTGCCCTGACCTTCATGTTCGATTCCCGCCGCTCCACTCTCCCCTTCATACCTTGTTCCTTGTCACTTATCCCTTGTCCCTTCCTCCCAAAACTCATCCCCGCCCCACGCTACGCCACCCATGAACTTCCGCATCATCAGCGCCCTCGTCCTTCGCTACATCTTCCTCTACACCCGCACGCCCATGCGACTCGTGGAGCTGGTCTTTTGGCCTATGGTGGATCTACTCATCTGGGGCTATACCATGACCTTCATCCAGAGCCATGTGACGGGTGATTTTGGCACCTATCTGCGCTTCCTCGTCGGCTCCATCATCCTGTGGGATGTGGTGTTTCGCGCTCAGCAAGGTGTTGCCGTTTCCTTTTTGGAAGATGTGTGGACGCGCAACTTGCTGAACATCTTCGTCGCCCCTGTGCGCACCTCCGAGTACCTCACCGCCACCTTTGCCGTGGGCCTCATGCGCATCGGCGTGACGACGGTGATCATGTCGCTCGTCGCGCTCATTCTTTACTCGTTTAACATCTTCCAAATCGGCTGGGCCTTGATTCCCTTTGTGATGAATTTGCTCCTCACTGGCTGGGCTCTCGGCATGATCTCCACCGCGCTGATCCTACGCTGGGGCCAGGCTGTGGAATCCCTCGCCTGGGCCATCCCGTTCTTCATCCAGCCCTTCAGTGCGGTGTTTTATGAGGTCAGTTCAATGAAGCCCGCCTGGGTGCAAAACTTCGCCCTCGCCATGCCCTCCACGCATGTGTTTGAAGGCATGAGACAAGTCATCAAAGGTGGCGGCTTCAGCACCTCTCATTTCTTCTCGGCGCTCGGGCTCAATGTCATCTTTATGGCCATCGCCGGCTGGATTTTCATGGCCATGCTCAATGCCACCAAGAAGCGTGGCCTACTCACCAAGTTCGCCACGCAGTAGCAGCGCGATGTTTTCAACTTCGCGGTTGACCACGCGCCTCGCGTGTCCTTACTCAAACATGGGCGAAATAACCACAGCACTGAGTTTTGACGATGTTCTTCTGTTGCCAGCACTGAGCAGCATCCTGCCGGGCGAGGCAGACATATCCACCCGCCTGACGGACACGATCCGGCTTAATATTCCGGTCTTATCCTCCGCGATGGACACCGTCACGGAGTCCACGCTGGCCATTGCGCTAGCACGCGAAGGCGGCCTGGGCGTGATCCACCGCAACTGCAAAATCGACTACCAGTGCGACCAGATCGCACGCGTGAAGCGCTCGGAAAACACCGTCATCATGGATCCGCTGACGGTCAGCACGACGGCCACCGTGGGCGAGCTGCATGACCTCATGCGCATGAATGGCGTGAGCGGCTTCCCCGTCGTCGATGATAACAATGTGCTGCTCGGCATGGTCACCAGCCGCGACCTCTGGAGCGTGGAAGACGCAAGTACACCCGTGAGCCAGGTGATGACGCCGCGCGAACGTCTCATCACAGGCTCACCAGCCACCACTCAGGCCGAGGCAAAGAAGCTGCTCTACATGGCCCGCATCGAAAAACTGCCGCTCGTGGATGCCAACGGCAAGCTGTCCGGCCTCATCACCCGCACCGACTTGGAGAAGCGCCAGCAATTCACCTCCGCCTGCAAAGACGCCCAGGGCCGACTACGCGTAGGCGGTGCCGTAGGCGTCAGCGATGACTGCGTGGATCGTGGTCGCGCCCTCGTCGCTGCGGGTGCCGATGCACTCTTCATTGATGCCGCCACAGGCCACACCTCGCGGGTCATCGAAGTGGTGCGCCGTCTGCGCGAGGCACTCGGCGATGGTATGCCCGTGATCGCTGGCAATGTGGTCACACGCGACGGTGCACAGGACTTGGTGAAGTCCGGCGTCTCCGCGATCAAGGTCGGCGTAGGCCCAGGCAGCATCTGCACCACGCGCATCATTTCCGGCGTGGGTATGCCCCAGTTCACCGCCATTCAGGAAGTCGCCGCGATCTGCCGGGAAGCAGGCGTGCCCGTCATCGCCGATGGCGGCATTCGTTACTCTGGCGATGTGGTGAAAGCCCTAGCAGGCGGCGCTGATTTAGTGATGCTCGGCAGCATCCTCGCCGGCACCACCGAGAGTCCTGGCAACATGGTCAAATGGCAGGGCCGCACCTTTAAAGAATACCGTGGCATGGGCTCGCTGAAGGCCATGCGCAAAGGGGCCAGCGACCGCTATGGCCAGAAC
>JANOAR010000094.1:0-38712 GCA_031411235.1 Verrucomicrobiota bacterium
CGCACAAAACGGTAGTCAAGGGCCACTTGCAACCCAGCCAAAGCCCATGCAAAACACCCCACCCACAGTGTCCTACATTGTGAGGCATCGAGCCACCTTCTGAATTACTCTTCGGTGTCTCTTTTCAATGAGGCATCACGGTGGGCCAGGGCGAACGCCCTAATGAGGGGTTACTGCTCGGGGGCTGTTCAGAAGCGCCACAGCGGCAGCGTCGAAGCCATGGCAGCTTGTAGGATGGGCGACCTCGACCGTCTGCAAGGGCGACCCGCCCGAAGCACGCCCTCCCCCCACGCTGCTGAGCGCCTGGGACGAAGCTGTGAGCAGGCCTTTAGGCTTGAGTCGCGAGGGGCACGGCTGAGTCCGCGCACGCTCGGCATTCGGGCGAGTCGCCCTCCGCGACGGGCGGGTCGCCCATCCTACAAGCTGCCTTCGCTGCGTCATCGTCTGCGCATTGGGAATAGCGAGCCTTCAGCGGCAAGCCTGCGTTCATGCGTTCGCCCTGCCTGCGGTGTGGCGGCACCACGGGGGAAGCCACGGCTTTTAGCCCGTCCCCCCCCCTGTAAAACCGTTAAACCTGCCCCTTTTACCCCGGAAAAATTTTCAGACGCACTCCACAGGGGGCACTTTGGTGGGTTTGGAAAAAATTCTCACCCAACAGGGGGCGCTCAGGTGCTTCTGGAAAAAAATTCTCACCCAACAGGGCACGCTTTGCCGCTGTTTTTTGCCGAAGGGTTGGCTGGGGGAGAGGCCCAATGATACCTCCGACAGCGAATGGCGAAGACACCGCTTCATGCCGGTTGGTATTGAAGGCCGTGCCTCATCGGGGGGCGCAGCAGGCTGAGACTGATCCGCTTCCTTGAGCTTGCGTTCCAGATAGGCCCAGAACACTTCATGCCGTGTGGCGAGGAAGGCTTTGGTGTCGTTGAAGGCACCGTCCATGTCCCAGGTGAGGCTTTGCCACTTGGCGGTGGGATCGCCCTTATTCACGGAAGCCCCAGCCTTGGTTTGCTCCGATTTGCTGCCCTTGCGCTTCCTGCGGCGGCGGCTCGCGGGTTGAAGACTCGCAAGGTATTTGCTTCCGAGACGTTCCGCTTACCCCAATATTATGCGTTCCCGATTCTTCCTCATCCTCACCGCCAGCAGCCTCGTTGTTAGCAGCACTGCCCTCATTGGCAAAACGCCAGCCCCCACCGCCAAGCCTGAAAGCGCAAGCCCTGCGCCACCCGCCGTGGACAAGTGGGAGAAAGACATCGCGGCCTTTGAAGCGGCTGACCAAAAGACCCCGCCACCCGCGAATGGCATCTTGTTTGTCGGCAGCTCGTCGATGCGCTTGTGGAAGACGCTGGCCGCAGATTTCCCTGGATTGCCTGTCTTCAACCGAGGCTTTGGCGGCTCACAAATCGAAGACGTGAACCGCTACATCAACCGCATCGTGCTGCCCTACAAACCCAAGACCATCGTCTTCTATGCCGGTGGCAATGACCTCGCTGCGAAGAAGACGCCCGAGCGTGTGCTGAGTGACTGGAAGAAATTTGAAACCACGGTGCGCAAGGCCTTGCCCGAAGTGCGCATCTTCTACATCGCCATCCGCCCGAGCGTGAAACGCGCCTCCATACAAGCCATCGAAGCTAAGACCAACGCCCTGATTCGCGCTGACATTCTGCCGCGCAAAAAAATCCATTTCATCGACACCACCGCCGCGCTTTGCGACAGCCAAGGCAAAGCCCGTGCTGACCTGCTCATCGCCGATGGCTTGCACATGAATGCCGATGGCTACGCCATCTGGACGAAGGTGCTGACGCCGCTGCTGAAGCAGTAAGCCAAGCGACCCGCAGCAACTTGTGGCTTGCGCCACCGAATGCCACAGGCCATCACTGCGCCCCTCAACCACGACCCCATTTCCCATGATCAAACTCACCGGTATCGCAGATGAAGCAGGCGCGTCGCTCGACGTACAGATTGCAGCCCACCAAGAACTCGGCTGGGACAGCATCGAGAGCCGCGTGGTCGAATTTGCCGGTGTAAAGGGCAACCTGCATGAGATCCCCGAGGCGGCATTTGAAGCCGTCGTCGAGAGACTTGCGGAGTCCAGCATGGGCATCAGCGGATTCGGCTCCATCATTGCCAATTGGGCGAAAAAAGTCACCGACGACTTCAGCATTACCGTGGCAGAAATCGACCGCGCCATCCCGCGAATGCAGCGCCTCGGCACCAAGCTCATCCGCGTGATGAGCTACGCCGTGTGCAAGACCGACGCAGGTGCCGATCTCGACGATCAACTCGAGCCCGAGCGCATCCGTCGCATGAAGGAAATCAACGCTCGATTCAATGACGCTGGCCTTACGATGGTGCATGAAAACTGCATGAACTGGGGCGGCATGAGCACCGACCATGTGAAGCGCCTCTGCGATGCCGTGCCGGGGATCAAGTGGGTCTTCGACACGGGCAACCCGGTTTTCATCGACGACCGCAAGCGTCCCGGCCACAAGCAGGACGCATGGGAAATGTATCAAGCCATCAAGCCGCACATGGTGCATGTGCATGTCAAAGATGGCCGCTGGGTAGCCGCCAAAAATGATGCGGAATACACTTACCCCGGCGAAGGCGAAGGCCAGACCGAGCGCATCATGGCGGATCTCATCGCCAGCGATTACCAGGGCTACATCAGCATCGAACCGCACGTCGCCGTGGTCTTCCACGGGGCTGGCAATGCCGATACCCTCTCGCCTGAGCAGAAGGCCAAAGAGCAGTACGACAGCTACCTCAAGTATGGTCGCCAACTGCAAGCCATGCTCCAGCGGCTGGGCGCGAAGCTGGCTTAGTTTCGCAAGAGGAGCGCGGGCAGCGCCAAGGAAGCAAGACTGATACACTGGCGCTCGTAGTATCGGCCTTCCTCGCCTCCCCCATGTCTTCCTCGTTCCGCCGCAACTGCAATGGCCTTGGCCGCCGCGACTTCCTCCAGCTTGGTTTTGGAGCCGTCGGTGGGCTGACCTTTACCGAGATCACGCGGATGCGTGCCCAAGCCGCAGCGGCGACGGGAAAGGCCAGTGCCGAGGACATCAACTGCATCCTCATCTGGCTCGATGGCGGCCCCTCGCACTACGAAACCTTTGACCCAAAGCCCAACGCTCCCGCCGAGGTGCGAGGTGAGTTTAAATCCATCCCCACCAGCATCCCCGGCGTCCACTTCTGCGAGACGATGCCGAACCTCGCCAAGGCGGCGAACAAGCTGACGATTGTGCGCTCGATCTGCCACAAAGACCCCAACCACGGCGGCGGCAATCACTACATGATGACGGGTGCTCCCACGCCAGTGCCCGTGGGCTGCGGGGCCTTCGTTAGCTTCCATCCATCGTTCGGCTCGATGGTCTCGCAGAGTCGAGGCGTGCGCACGGGTTTGCCCGCCTACATGTCCATGCCCAACGTCTCGCGTTCGGGCGGGCCAAACTTCCTCGGCGCACAACATGCGCCCTTCGTTATCGACGGGAATCCCAGCAGCAAAAACTTCCGCGTGCGTGATGTGACCATCCCCACGGCCATCGCCGAGGGCCGTGCGCTGGCTCGCCAGCAACTGCGCAGCGAGTTGGATCTGATGGAGCGCATCACCGACAAAGCAGCGGAAGATCCCGCGATGGGCTTCGATACTTTTTATCAGCAAGGGCTGGAGTTGGTGCGCTCGCCTCGTGCGCAGGCTGCGTTTGATATTTCAAAGGAAAGCCAAGCCGTGCGCGATAGCTACGGGATGCATGACTTCGGCCAGCGCCTGCTCATGGCGCGGCGATTGGTGGAAGTAGGCGTGTCCTTCGTTGTGGCTTACGCAGGCGGCTGGGATCACCATCGCGGTCTCTTTAAAACGATGAAGGGCGACCAAGGCGTGCAGATGGATCAAGGCGTTGCGGGGCTCATCAATGACCTCGACCAGCGCGGTATGTTGGACAGCACGCTGGTCATTTGCCTCGGTGAATTTGGCCGCACGCCCAAGGTGAATAAAGACGCGGGCCGCGACCACTGGCCGAATGCGATGAGCGTGCTCATGGCAGGTGCAGGTATCCCGCGAGGGCAAATCGTCGGAGCTACGGATCCCAAAGGCTACTATGCCGCCGAGAACATTTATTCGCCCGAGGACTTCGCCGTGTCGCTCTACACCAAGCTCGGCATCGACCCTCATCAAATCCTACACACCAACACCGGGCGACCTGTGCAACTCGTGAATGGTGGCAAGCCGATCAAGGAGTTGTTTGCGTGAAGAGGTGGCTCCTCGTGCTGTGTGTAGCCACGCCACTATGCGCTGCTCCTCCCACGCTCACTTCGATCTATCCTGCGGGCGGGCAGCGTGGGACAACCTTTAGCGCCCATCTTGGCGGAGCCAAAGGAGACACCGCGCCCAAGGCTGTGTGGATCGACTGCCCAGGCGTGCTGATTGCCCCCGGCGACAAGCGTACCGCGCAGATCACCATCGCTGCCGATGCCCCGCTGGGCTTGCATCTTATCCGTGCCTACAACGATGAGGGTGCGTCGGAGCCTCGATGGTTCAGCATCGGCCCGCTGGCGGAAAAAGAAGAGGTGGAGCCCAACGACGCCATCGGCAAAGAGCAGGCACTTGACAAGCTGCCCGTGTGCCTCAATGGCAAGCTCGGCAAGCGCGGTGACACCGATCTCTTTGCTTTCGATTTGGCCAAAGGGCAGACGCTCGTAGCAGTGGTGGAGAGTTATTCGCTAGGCATAGGCGTGGATGTGATGCTGCAACTACGCAACGCCGCAGGCACTGTCATTGCGACGGCCAATGACGCTCGCAATCTTGATCCCGTGCTCACTTTTCAGGCCACACAGGCAGGCCGCTACTCGTTGCAGATCGCTGGCTTTCCCTATCCGCCTACCGCCGATGTGGGCTACTTCGGCGGGGATGAAATCATCTACCGACTGCACCTCAGCGCTTCGCCGACGGCCATGCGATTGTTTCCCGCAGCGATCTCGCGCAAAGGCAAAACCAAGCTGGATGTGCTCGGCGTGAATGTCCCCGACAAGGCCAAGACCATCGAAGCTGAAGCAAGCTCTCGCCCACCGTATCCACTCGTGCAGAGCTACCTGCCCAGCGATGCCCTGGCCCCGATCCAAGTCGTCATCACCGACCTCGCGGTGCTGCGCGAAGCCGAGCCCAACAACACTGCTGACAAAGCCATGCTACTCACTGTGCCTGCTTGTGTGGGTGGTCGCATCGACAGCGCCGCAGACTCGGATCGCTACCGCATCATCTGCAAAAAAGGCATCCACCAAAACATTCGTTTGCTCAGCAAAGCCCTCGGCTTGCCGCTATCTGCTAGCCTCAGCGTAGTCTATACCGCAGGTGCAGAACTCGCCACCAGTGAAGGTGCCGCCGAGGGGGAAGACCCACTACTCAGCTTCAAGCCACCAGCCGATGGTGACTTCCAAATCATCGTCAGCGATCTCTACAATAAGGGCAGTGCCGCCGCCGAATACGTGATGATGGTGGAGCCCGGCGAGGAGACATTTAGCGGCAGTGTCACCAGCAAGCCAACGATGAGTCTTGAAGCCGGCAAGAGTGTTGAGATCAAAGTGAAAGCTACCCGCGTGAATGGTTATGCTGGGGCACTCGTTGCCCGTGTGAGTGGCCCGCCTGCCGGAGTCACTGCGCCCGAGGTTGCGGTGCCTGCCAAGTCGGGCACCGAGTTTAGCCTCACGCTCACCGCCGCTAGCGATGCCATGCCATGCAACGGCCCCTTTCAAGTCGCGCTATGGACAGTGCCCGCCAATGAGAAAGACAAGCTGCCTGTGCAGCATCGCGTGGTCACCTTTGCCCTGCGAACCGCCGAGACTCAGCGCGGCACATCGCCGCTCGATCATTCATCGCAACTCTGGATCACCGTGCTGCCTGCGAAACCTTGAGCCTGCTGGCGTTGGGCTTGAATCGTCTCGCCGAGCAGCTATGAGGTGCCACTCAACTCAAACTCCTCTGGCACTTTTTTACGACAATGGACATCACACGCACAGCTTATGGCACTTGGAATGGCGGACGCTTCATGCACTTCGGCGAGGCTCTGGACGAGGACGCCTTCGTGGCCATGTTTCGCAAGGCGCATGACAAAGGTGTCCGCACCTTCGTCACCGCAGACACCTATGGCGCAGGCCGCGCAGACTCGCTGCTGGGCGATGGCTTGAAGGGGCTGGCTCGCGATAGTTATTGCTTAACGGGTCTCATCGGACACGACTTCTACAATGGTCTGCGTGCAGGCTCGAAGGGCTACCCGCGCTTCACCGACCCAGCTCTGCGTGGGCCAGACGGCTACTTGGATTATCTCGTGGAGGCGACGGAGAAATCGTTGGAGCGCTGTGGTGTCTCGAAATTCGACGTGCTGATGCTGCACAATCCTGACAGCCTAGGCTACACCAGTGAGGCTGTGTGGAAGGCGATGAGTGCGCTGAAGGATCGCGGCTTGACTGATCGCCTGGGCATCGCTCCTGGGCCTGCGAATGGCTTCACGTTGGACTTGATCGACTGCTTTGAGCGCTTCGGCAGCGCTATTGATTGGGCGATGATTATCCTCAATCCACTCGAGCCCTGGCCCGGCCAACATCTGCTCGCTGCCGCTGCGAAGGCAGATATAAAACTGCTCGCACGCGTGGTGGACTACGGTGGTCTGTTCCATGATGACGTGCGCCCTGGGCACCACTTCAAAGATGGTGACCATCGCACCTTCCGTCCCGCTGGCTGGATTGATCATGGTTGTGAAAAGATCGAGAAAATCCGTTACATCGCCGAGCGTCATGGCCTCACTTTATTGCAACTCGCCTGCCAGTGGACTCTGGGCAATGCCCCCGTGCAGAGCGTGGTACCAACGCTGATCCAAGAGGCCGGCGAAGGCGCTCGCAGCATCGACAGCAAGCTGGATGAACTGGCCGCCGTGGCAGCAGTGAATCCGCTCAGCCAAGAGGAAATCGAGATCATCCGCAGCATTGGCAACAACGAAGGCTGCATGATGCTGAAGGGCGCAAGCAAGCGCCACGAAGGGCAAGAAACACGCGCCGACGAATGGCCGATGCGTGATGATTTGTTGGCGCTCGCGTCGCGTTTGAATTTGGGCGCAGGGTGGTAATTGGACTTCTGAAGTCCCTTCCCGCGTTATGTACCGCATGCCTCATGCTCACCGACTTCGCCCTTAGAGATTTCCGTTGCTTCACCGAGGCAAAGCTCGAATTGCATCCCAGCACCACGCTGTTGGTGGGCAGCAATGCGCAAGGTAAAACATCGCTGTTAGAAGCCGCTTGCGTGCTCATGCGACTGCAATCACCACGCACCTCCACTCGCCATGAGTTAGTAAGATTCGATGCCAAGGCTGCCGTGGTGGAAGGGCGTTGGCAAGGCCATGCGTTGCGCTGTGGTTTGTCGGCTCTAACGCGCCGACTTGCTCTTGATGGAGTGCTCTGCACACGCACGGCGGATTACCTTTCACAGTCCGCTTTGGTCGTGTGGATGGATCACTCGGATATGCTTCTCCTGCGCGGTGGCGGTGAGTATCGACGGCGCTTTTTGGATTTTGCTGCGAGCCAAATTTATCCCGAGTATTTGCACGCGCTGCGCAGCTATGAAAAGGCACTGAGGTCGAGGAATTATCAGCTCAAACGAGAGGCGAATGTGAACTGGCGACAAGCGGATGCTTACGCGCAAGTGATGGACAACCACGCGAGGTTGATTTGTGCCAGACGGGCAGAGTTGCACGCAGCTCTGCAACCCCATGCGAGAGAGGTGCTCGCCCATTTAAGTGATGGCCATGAAGAGGTGCGGCTTAGCTATGAAAAAGGCTTTGAAGGTGAGTCACTTGTTGATGCTTTGCGCCTGCTGCGTGATCAGGAAGAGCGCACACGCACGACTGCTGCTGGATCGCATCGCGATGACGTGGCGATTTTTTTGAATGAACGCGATGCCACTAGTTTTGCCTCGGAGGGGCAGCAGAGGTCGCTATCGTTGGCGATGAAATTGGCCCAAGCGCGAGTCTTACACGCGAGCAGTGGGCAGGCACCGCTATTGCTGATTGACGATGTTTTCGGTGAATTGGATCCCAGACGCCGCCGTGCGCTGCTTGAAGGATTGCCCGAGGGATCGCAAAAAATTATTACCACCACGCACCTTGATTGGGCGGGCGATTTAGGCGCAGAACGCAGCGTGATCCGGGTGCAAAATGGGGTATTGGAGCCATTTTTTGGGCCAAAAGAGCACTTAGAAGTGACTCAAATTTGAGAATCAAGAGTCGAGAACCTGTTAGAAATAGGCTTCTACATCAAAACTCTTCTTGACGCTAGGAAGCCCGACTTTTAGCGTCTAGTCACGATTAATTGTGCTGCTGCGGTTTTCTTGTTTTTCTCAAAAAAGCAATTATTTCTACCAGCGATAAGCCCCACGCAATCTAGTCGGACTCTCTCTGCTTTTTTAACATTTCTCCCTTTAACCTCAATGTTTGGACGACTCTTTGGACTAGTATCAAGTGACATCGGTATCGACCTCGGTACTGCCAACACCCTCGTTTATGTAAAAGATCACGGCATCGTGCTCCGAGAGCCCTCGGTAGTGGCTGTGAAAACGGGTACCAACGATGTCGTCGCGGTGGGCGATGATGCCAAGCGAATGCTCGGTAGAACTCCTGGCGGCATCACTGCTATCCGTCCCCTCCGCGATGGCGTTATCGCCGACTTCCGTGTGACCGAGGCGATGTTGAAGCACTTCATTCGCAAGGTTCACAACCGCCGTACTTGGGTGCGCCCGCGCGTTGTTATCGCTGTGCCATCGGGCATCACTGAAGTGGAAAAACGCGCCGTCAAAGAGTCGGCTGAGAACGCAGGAGCACGCGAGGTTTATCTGATCGAAGAACCTATGGCGGCTGCCATCGGTGTTGGCCTCCCGGTTCAAGAAGCTGCTGGCAACATGATCGTGGATATCGGTGGCGGCACCACGGAGGTGGCGATCATCTCGCTCTCTGGTATTGTTTATAGCCGCAGTGTCCGCGTCGCAGGTGATGAGTTGGACGAAGCCGTGATCAACTACATGAAGCGCGCCTACAATCTCATGATCGGTGAGCGCACCGCAGAAGAAATCAAACTGCGCATTGGCTCTGCTTTCCCCCTTGGCAAAGAGACGACGATGGAAGTGAAAGGCCGCGACATGGTCGCAGGTCTGCCAAAGACCATCACCATCACCAGCCAAGAAGTGCGCGAGGCTATGCTGGAGCCGCTGAATACGATCATTGATGCGGTGCGCACGACCTTGGAACGCTGCCCACCTGAACTCTCCGCTGACCTTGTGGATCGCGGCATCATGCTTGCGGGTGGCGGTGCGCTGTTGCGCGGCCTGGACAAGCTTTTGCAGGAAGAAACTGGCCTGCCTGTGCATGTTGCTGAGGATCCACTTAGCGCCGTCGCAGAGGGTACGGGCCGTGTGCTCAGCGAGTTGGAATTCCTCCGCAAGGTGAGCACCCAGGATGTGTAATGGATCGTCGAGGTGACCAATACAAGGAACCTTCCCATCACCATTTTAATCGACCTTCGACACCACCTCGCTTGGGCTTAGCCCTCAATGAAGACTCTCAACGCCATCGCGCTCATGCTCTTCATCGCGGCAGCCGTCGCGGTGATCTTCTTTCTCGACACGCCTACCACCCGCGCTGTGCAGGCGAAGGTGATGAGTGTGTTCTCTCCCTTCATCCATGCGAGTGCCACAGTGGAAGATTCCACCTCCAAGGTACTCGCTTCTGATATCGATCCTAAAGAACTGCTCAGCGATAACGAGCGTCTGCGGTTGGAGGTGCAAAAACTCAGCATCATCAATCAACGCAATGAGGAGTTGATCACCGAGAATGCACAACTGCGCGATGCCCTTAGCTACAAGCAGCGCTCCCCCTTCAAGAACCTTATCCCTGCTCGTGTGATCAAGCGTTCCTCGGCAACGTGGTGGAACACGCTCATCATCGACCGTGGCTCTCTGGATGGCGTGGGCACAGATTCCCCCGTGGTGACCAATGCTGGGCTTGTGGGGAAAACGGGCCGCCTATCGCCACACATGACTGAGATTATTCTCCTCACCGATGAAGCCTGCAAAGTCTCGGCGGCCATCAGCAATACACGGGAAAAAGGCATCCTCAGCGGTGAACGTGCAGGCCTGGAAATCATGCCTGATCTGCGTCTGCGTTTCCTCAGCCGCAACGCGGTGATCCCGGTGGATGGCGATGTCTTGTCCTCCGGCGATGGCGGCGTGTTCCCACCAGGACTCAAACTTGGCTCGGTGAAGCGTTTTGAAAATCGCGAAGTCTCTGGTGAGGCCGTCATCCGCCCTGCGGTTGATTTCAATCACCTCGAACACGTCTTCGTCGTCAGCCTGCCGCCAGAAGAGGTCACCAGCAAACCCGCACCCTAGCCATGCTCTTCAACCTCGTGGTCATGATTCTCATGGTGCTCGCCTTCGCGGTGGAGGAAATGCTGCCTGCGATTCAGATCTTGCAAAACGTGCGGCTCTTCCACGCGGCGGTGTTTTTCTTTGCGGCCTCGGTCTCCGTGCCACTTCCCACCATGCTGCTCATGGCTTTTTTTACCGGCTTCGTTTGGGATGCACGTTACCTCATGCTGCCAGGCCGCGATTCATCGGTGGAACAGCTCACTAGCGCCAATCTTGGCGATGCGGGCAGCTTCTCCACGATGATGTCGGACGGCAGCATGGATCTTGGCTTTGGTTACTCCATCCTCATCTTCGGCGTCCTGGGCCTGTTGATGCAAGGCATCCGCCCGCTGTTTAAAAAGGGCCGTTGGGAACTACCAGTGTTGATGGTCGGTGTCGTCACCACCATGTGGCTAATGCTGCAGTACCTGCTGATCACATTCTTGCACGGCGGCTTTGTTTTCAGCTCGGCCGTATGGTATAAAACCATCAGCACCGTGATGTTTGCGATGCTGTCCGCTCCGTTGCTCTTTTTGATGCTCCATATCCTGGCGCGCACGACGAATTACGAAATCAAATACGAAGGCCTGAGGTACCGCTTCGATGGTCGTTAAATATCACTTCCGACTCTATCTTTTCAGCCTGCTAATGCTCGGCGCATTTGGCACGCTGGTATCGCGACTCTACTACTTGCAAATAGATCGCGAAGCCGAGTTCACTGCTAAGCTTCCAGGTAGCAAAGACCTCAAGGTACGCGTGCCTGGTGTGCGTGGTGAAATCCGTGATCGCAACGGCATCACCCTCGTCAGCAACAAACCCGCCTTTGAAGTGCGCATCAATCTTGCCGATGTTGTGCTGGAGAAAATCCGCCGTGAGGAACAGTTGCAGTCCGCCGCCGAACGCTCGCAGGGCAAAGGCATCAAGTTGCCCAAGTACCACTTCAAGATGCTCGAACGAGGCATCATGCGGGATCGCTCCGAGACCGACATCAAAGCCATTTTGGAGGAACTCGTGCTGCAACCGCTCGATGCCATGCAACTCGCGAAAGGCTACGATGAAAACCAACTGCGCGTCCACTATCGCACCTTCAAATCCACCGTGCCGTGGGTGTACCGAAGTGACCTCACCTTCGAGGAATTCAGCCAGTTCGCCGAGCATAACTTTGGCCTTCCTGGTGTCTCCGTCGGCGTGCGCCCCATTCGCCAGTACATCTATGACTCCCTCGCCTGCCACATGCTCGGTTATGTGCGCTTACCTGATGACCAAAAGGTGCCTGAGGAAGAGCGCAAAAAATGGGACTTCTACGTTGGCGATGACTATGGCTGGGCGGGCTTGGAGAAGACCATGGATGAACGCCTGCGGGGTATCCCCGGTGTGCGTACTATGCGCAAAAATTCCAAGGGCGCGATGGTCGGCGAAGTGGACTACCAAGAGCCCAAAAAAGGCAATGATGTGTGGCTGACCCTCGACGCCCGCATTCAAATGATCGCAGAGAAAGCCCTGCGCGATGCCAACATCGGACGCGGCGCTGCGGTCGTCATTGACCCCAACTCAGGTGAAGTCCTCGCGATGGCATCCGTGCCCAACTACAATCCCAATAAGTTCATCCCCACCATCTCCACCAAGGACTACCAGCAGCTCTTGGACAACCCCGTCATCCCGTTGCTACACCGCGCCGTGCGGCCCTTCGCTCCAGGCTCCACGTTTAAAATCCCCATCTCATTCGCTGGCTGCCTCGTCGGTATCGAGAAGTCTCACTTCAATTGTTCCGGCAGCGTGACTTATGGCAATAAAGCCATGCAATGCTGGATCCAGCGCCAGTTTGGCGGTTCGCATGGCAGTCTTGACCTCTCGGAAGCCATCATGCGCTCGTGCAATTGCTACTTCTACCAATATGGCAATCGTGCGGGCATCACCGCCATTGGTAAGGTAGGGCACATGCTAGGTGTTGGTGAGCGCACGGGTATCGAACTATTGGATGAAGATCCCGGCGTGTTGCCCAGCAAAGAGTGGATGCAGCTTAACATGCCCAACGAAAATTGGCGCAGCCCAGGCCTGATCGCCAACACCTCCATCGGCCAGGGCTTCGTCCTTGCCACGCCATTGCAAATGTGTTCCGTCGTCGCGACCGTCGCTAATGCTGGCAAATCGTACAAGCCGCATCTCCTGAAAAAAGTAACCAATGGCGACACCATCGTCGAGGAGCCGCCACCCGCCGTGCGTTCCGATCTCGCCGCCGAAGGCATCACGCGCGAGCAAATCGAGATCATCCGTAAAGGGATGTGGAAGGTTGTCATGGCCGAGGCAGGCACGGCGAAAGCCGCAAGAATCCCAGGCGTCGAAGTCGCAGGCAAGACGGGCACCGCCCAGTTTTGGCGTATCGTGAATGGCAACAAAATACAAGACAACCACACTTGGTTCATGTGTTTCGCCCCTTACGAGGCTCCCAAATATGCCGTGGTCATCATCGTCCAAGGCGGCAAGTCTGGCGGTTCCACTTCGGCTCCCATTGCTCATCGCATCATGGAGCAGAGCCTTGCGTTGGATCAAGGATTGCAAGTCGCCATCACGGCACTGCCGGAAGTCCAAGGGCATTTAAAAAACATCGACGCCGTCACCTATGCCGACTCGGGCATCGCCCTGCCTGCGTCCGTTGTCGATGATGATCCCGAAGCTGGCGCGGGTGATCCCTCCGAAGCGCGCATGGCTCCCGAGGAAAAGGTGAAACCCGATGCGGTCGCCGATGCGAACATGATCCGCAACGTCACCGATCGGCCCAAGCGCGCATCGGCACCCAAAGCTGTCCCCATTCCCGAAGCGAAACCTGTTCAGAAAGAAAAACCCGGTGGCTTATTGCGAAGATTATTCCGCTAAGCCACCATGCACCCCTAAACCAACCCCGAGGCATGAGAAGAGTATGGCGTTAAGTTTTGTAAAGCGACTCAAGGAATTTTTAACCGGTAAAAAAGACATCAGAAGTGGAACCCGCATCGCGATCAACTGTGAAAAGTTGGAAAACCGTGTAGCGCTGCTGGAAAACGGTGCGCTTGAGGAATACTCCATCGAGCGAGTCGGCACCCAGAGCCTTGTCGGCAGCGTCTTCAAAGGCCGTGTCAAAAACATCGAGCAGAGCCTCAAGGCCATGTTCATCGACATCGGGGGCGACAAGAATGCCTTCCTACACTTCTGGGATGCCCTGCCCGAGGCCTTCGAGTCCGGCTTCGAGGAAGTCCGGCGTGGTTCTGGTGGCGGCAAGCAGAAGAAAAAGCAAATCACCGCTGCCGACATCCCCAGCCTCTACCCTGTGGGCTCCGAGATCATGGTGCAAGTGACCAAGGGCCCCATCGGCAACAAAGGTCCTCGCGTCACGACTAACATCTCCCTCGCGGGTCGTCTGCTTGTGCTGATGCCTCGCAGCGAGCAGTGTGGCATCTCCCGCAAGGTCGAAGACCCCAAGGAGCGCACCCGCCTGCGTGCTATCTTAGAAAAGCTTGTCCTGCCCGATGGCGTTGGTGTCATCATGCGCACCGAGGCTATCGGCAAGCGTGCTCGCCACATCGTTCGCGATCTCAGCATCTTGGTCGAGCAGTGGAATGACATCGTCGAAGTGCGGGACACTAAAAAAGCTCCCGTGTGCTGCTTCCAAGAGCCTGATGTCGTCGAGCGTACCGTGCGCGACTTCCTCACGGACGACGTGGATGAAGTCATCTGCGACGACCGGGCCACCGTCGAGCGTATGCAGGAACTCGCCTCCAGCATCTCGCGTCGGGCCAAGCGCCGCATCACCTACTTCCCTGGCCCCGGCTCCTTATTCGACGCCTATTCCATTCAGAAGCAGATCGACAACGCCTTCTTCCGCCAAGTCTGGTTGCCCTGCGGCGGCTACCTCGTCATTGACCAAACCGAAGCTCTCGTCGCCATCGACGTGAATACGGGGCGCAATAAAGGCGGAGGCAAAGACGACGGCAAAGGTGAAAAAGTCATCGTGCAGACCAACATGGAAGCCGCTGCTGAAGTCGCTCGCCAACTCCGCCTGCGCAATATGGGCGGTCTCATCGTCGTGGACTTCATCGACATGAAGTCCCGCAAAGACCAGCAGATGGTGTACAAACACATGCTGGACAATACCAAGCGCGACAAGGCCAAGACCCAAATCCTGCCCATCTCGCAGTTTGGCCTCATGGAAATGACCCGCCAGCGTCTGCATGAATCTCTCGACAGTGCCCTGCTCGAAGATTGCCCCGCCTGCAACGGCCACGGCCAAGTGAAAACCCCGCTAACCATGAGCGTGGAAATCCAGCGCAGAGTCTCGGCCATCCTCGGACGCAACAAGCCCGAGCAGAAGAGCCTCGCCATCACCGTGCATCCCGACGTCATGCAGCGTCTGCGAGCCGAAGACGGCGAGTTGCTCGTCGATCTCGAACGCAAGTACGAATGCCGCCTCACCTTCCGCACCGACCCCACCTTTATGCGCGAGCAATATGTGGTGACGAATGCGCAGACGAATGAGGAGATCAAGGCGTAGCGGAGTTCCGCCATGCAAGAGTTCCATCGCCTCCTCCGCAAAGTCCTCGACCACGGCTCCTACCGTGAGGATCGCACGGGCACGGGCGCGTATGCCGTCTTTGGCGAGCAGTCGCGTTACGATCTCGCGGCTGGCTTCCCTGTTGTCACCACCAAGAAACTGCACCTGCGCTCCATCATCATCGAGCTGCTGTGGTTCCTCAAGGGCGACACCAACATTGCCTATCTCAAGGACAATAAAGTCAGCATCTGGGATGAGTGGGCCGATAAAAATGGCGACCTCGGCCCCGTCTATGGGGCGCAGTGGCGGCGCTGGCAGGGCACGCCCGATGCTGAGCCCGTGGATCAGATCGCCCGCCTCATTCACGGCATCAAGACCACCCCGTATAGCCGCCGCCACATCGTCAGCGCCTGGAACGTGCCGCACATCGACAGCATGGCCCTGCCGCCCTGCCACAGTCTGTTTCAGTTCTTTGTCGATCAGGGTAAATTGAGCTGCCAGCTCTATCAGCGCAGTGCCGATTTGTTCCTCGGTGTGCCCTTCAACATCGCCAGCTATGCCCTGCTGACGATGATGATCGCCCAAGTCTGTGACCTCCAGCCCGGCGAGTTCGTCCACACCTTCGGCGATCTGCATCTTTATAAGAACCATCTCGACCAAGCTCGATTGCAGCTCACTCGTGAGCCAAGACCATTGCCCGTGATGAAGATCAACCCAGCAGTGAAGGACATCGACGGCTTCACTTTTGCAGACTTCATCCTCGAAGGCTACGATGCCTGGCCGAGCATCAAGGCAGAGATCGCGGTGTGAGAAGGTAGCGTTCGATATTGAGCGTTCCGTGTTCGATGTTCGCCCATGCCCTACCGTCCCCGCCCCAACGAAGCTGAGCTAGAAATACTGAACATGCTCTGGCGTCGTGGCGCTGCGACGGCCAAGGCTTTGGCCTTACTTCAGAGTGTGCCCACCAGCGTCTCGGCGCGTACACGGCTGCTGCGTGAGATGCAGGACAAAGGCTTCATCGCTCGCGAGCCTCAGCGCGGAGGCCCCATATACATCGCCATCGTCGATGAGGATCAAGTGAAGAACAGTCTCATCGAGTTGCTCTTGGAGCAGCTCTTCGACAACTCCACACGCGTGCTGGTACTCCATGCGCTAAGCCACGCTCGGCTGTGTGAAGATGACTTGAGTGAGATCCGCTCCGCGCTCAATGATATGGATCGCCGCACCAAAGCACCGAAGCCACCGCGACAGCCGGGGCTTGCTCCGCATTGAAGTTAATTTTGTGCAGGCCATCAACCCTCATCACCTCTGCCAAAAAAAGAGGCCCCTCGGCAGCGAAGCCGAGGGGCCATACGATCCAGCAACCAACAACGGAGGATCGACACGAAGGATGGGCTTGCGCTTGCTTCTCGTGGCCTGCGAAGACGAGCTTCACAGACGCCCCCATGTTAAAAACTTTTAACGTGAGGTCAACCACGGGGCACAGTATTTTCAAAAAAGGATGGCGAGTCGCAGAAATGCGAGCTGGTTTACTGGAGTAGTTCTAATAAATTTAAGCCTGACCCGCTTGACAGCAACGGCCACTCAGGAATTCAACCAACAACCGTGAATAACTCCGTGAACAAGTGTGAATAGACTGCGGGTAGTGTTCAACTGCTACTCCCACGAATGATTCTCAGTTAATAGAATTTCCTTTGTTTGAAACGCTTTTACTCCGGTAATTGCAGTGAGGGTGATAAATTAACCGCCTTGGCTTTATGGGAATTCGTATTTAGACCCACCCATAAGGGTTGATCCCAATTCCACCGCCCGCTCACGCTAGACCCGCACCTGCCCGGTACCTTCGATGAGGTACTTGTAGCTCGTCAGTTCCGCGAGGCCCATCGGACCCCGCGCATGAAGCTTATCTGTGCTGATGCCGATCTCCGCACCAAAGCCAAACTCACCACCATCGTTGAAGCGAGTGCTCGCATTCCACAGCACCACGGCGCTGTCCACATTGTGCATAAAGTCGTGCGCCGTGGCTTGATCGCGAGTGACGATGACATCGGTGTGATGCGAGCCAAAGGTGTTGATGTGGTCGATGGCTTCGTCGGCACCACTCACTGTTTTTGCCGCGAGGATGAGGTCGAGATACTCCGTGCTCCAGTCTTCCACGGTGGCGAGTTCTGCCCCCGCGGGCAGTTGCGGTAGGGCCTCAGCATCTCCACGCCACTGCACGCCTGCGTTGGCCAGGAGCGCCCCGACCTTGGGATAAAAAGCAGCCGCGATGTCGCGATGCACCAGCATGGTCTCCAAGGCATTGCACACACCTGGCTTCTGCGTTTTGGAGTTCAGCACGATCTGTGCGGCCATGTCGAGGTCGGCGTCGGCATTCACAAAAACATGGCAGACGCCGTCGTAGTGTTTGATGACGGGCATACGTGCCGTGCTCACGACCTTCTCAATGAGGCTCTTGCCTCCGCGTGGGATGATCAAGTCGATGTAGGCATCCATTCGTGCCATCAACTCCACGCTGCTGCGGTCGGTGAAAGGGATCAGTTGGATGCTATCCGCAGGCAGTCCGGCAGCGGCACCGCTGTTTTGCATGGCGGCCACGAGCGCTTTATTCGAGTGGATCGCCTCGGAGCCACCGCGCAGAAGAGTCGCGTTGCTGGTTTTAAAACACAGGCTAGCCGCATCGCTGGTGACGTTGGGCCGCGATTCAAAGATGATGCCGATGACGCCGATGGGGACGCGCTCTTTGCGAATGTGCAGCCCGTTGGGGCGAGTCCATTCGCGGAGTCGTTCGCCGACGGGATCGGGCAGGTCGGCGACCTCGCGCACGGCTTGAGCGATGGCGGCGAGCCGCTTCGAGTCCAGCAGCAAGCGGTCGATCATGGCCTTGTTCATGCCGTCGCTCTCGGCGGCGGTGATGTCCTTGGCATTGGCGGCAAGGATGTCCGCCTCATGCGAAATCAGTCCATCGGCCATGGCGCGGAGGATCGTGTTCTTCTCTGCCGTGCTCAGCTTCACGAGTTCGCGCGAGGCCTTGCGAGCGGCGCGGCCCATGCTGAGGATGCAGGCTTGGATGTCTTCTGGGGTCATGGTGGGTAGCGTGGGAGCCATGGCGAGCGGCTTGTTGTGTCAGTGCTTTCATGCCTCTTGGCATGGCTGCTGGCAATGACTTGTTCGTCAGGCTTGCTCTACCGTGCGACCATTGCGTGTGTGAAAGTAGCCGACTCAAGATGGCCTCACCACTGAAGCTCGCGGGCCTGCTCCTGCCATTTTTCGCGTTGGATGCGCCCCTTGAAGGCGAGGATGTTGCCGACTGTTTCGACTTCGGCTTCGCTCCACTCGGCAATCTGTCGGTAGGTGATGATGCCGTAGGATTGCAGCAGCTTGTTGATGACTTTGGCGATGCCTTTGATCTTGGTGAGATCGTCGGGCGCTGAGTCCGGGCGCGTGGTGATGAGCCGCTGCAAAAAGGCGATTTGAGCCTGAAGACTGTGCGCTTGCTCCTCGGCTTGGTGGGCAGTTTTGGGCAACGCCAAAGGCTTGGTCGAGGCGTGCGGCTCACTCCCTGTGGCAGTCGCTTTCAGCGTCTCTAGCTGTTGGTGCAACAAGTCGCGCTGCGTGATGGCCGCGGCGAGTGACTCATCTTCAGCGGGGTGAGCAGCCGCTTTTGTGGCTGAAGCTTTGCGGGCCTTCGCAGGTTTGGCTTCCGCGATTGGGGCTTGGCTTGCCGCGAGTTCTTGGGTGAGGCGTGCCTTGTCCTCGGTCAGTTGGGCGTGCTGTTGTTGGGCTGCGGCTAGGGCTTGCTCGTGTTCGGTTTGAGCGAGATTGAGTTGCTGCTTCAGCAGGTCAAACTGCTCGCGAGGGATGCTGCTGGCATTCAGCGCCTCTAGCTTTGCTTCCTCAAGCGAGAGGCGGTGAGTCGCCTCGGCGAGTTTGAGGACGAGAGACTTCTGCTCGACCTCGTGATCAGCGATCAGGGCTGCTAGGCGTGCTGCGTTTGCCTCATGTCGTGCGGCATTGGCTTCGGCCTCGTTAACGAAAGAGCGAGGCACGGTGCTGGTCTGGAGTTCTGCAAGCTGGGTCGCATGGCGGTCGCGTTCTCCAGCGAGTTGAGCAGCCAGGGCTTTATCATGCGAAGGCTCTTGGATAGCGGTTGTGCTGGCTTCCACCAAAGCAGCAGGCTGGGGGCTGCGTTTCTGCCAGAGCAGGCCCAGCCAAAAGAACACGATGCCCACGACGATGAGCCAGGGGAGGATTTCGAGAACGAGCCAGAGAAAAGGGGACATGGCGACAAAGCGGCGAATATGGGAGGAGGTTGCCCACGCTCCATACGGAAAGCACGGAAGGGCTCAGAGTTCCAACGGTAGATTCATCGCCATCGTTCTAAAGTTCTACTGCCTTCTGTCCTGCCGCCGAACAAGCTGAAAGGAATGAAGGCTCTCCCTGTTATGAGGCGCATCATGTTAAAGACACTCGCCTGCCTTCTCCTCCTCGTCTCGCCAGCCATGGCCCAGGAAATGACGCCCAACGTCATACGACTCGCCGAACCCAAGGTGCAGTTCGATTTCCCGGCGCTCGCCCTTGATGCAAATGGTACGCCGTGGACGGCTTTCATCGCCTGGGATGGCACACAGGACACACTTAGACTTGCCAAGGCTGGGGCCAACGTGCTGACCCTCGGCAAGCCCGGCATCATACACCAGCCCGCCATCACAGCCTTGGGCAGCGAGGCGCTCATCGTGGTGTGGTCGCAGGTGAATGACAAAGATCTGGTGGACTTGCTGGCCCAGCGAGTGCGCGATGGAAAGCCCGAGGGCGACCTCATCACCCTCGCGGCCTCCGCCAAAGGAGGCAATGCCTTCGCCAAAGCCGCCACCGATCACGCAGGCCGTGCCTGGGTGGTGTGGCAAGGGATGCGTGGTGGCCTAGGCGATGTGTTTTGTCGTTACTTCGATCCGGCGAAGAACGCGTGGTCGAAGGAAATCCAAGTCACGACTGATCCCGGCGGCGATTGGGAACCCTGCGTTGCCTTTGATGGAAAAGATGGCGCGTGGGTCGTGTACGACTCTTCACGCGGCAATGAATTCAACGTCTATGCCTCGCGCATCGCGCTCGATGGCAGCGTGGGTGAAACGAAAGTCATCATCAAAACCGACCGCTACGAGGGCCGCACCAGTGCCGTCGGTACGCCGGATGGCAAAGGCCTGTGGATCGCTTGCGAGCGTGGTCGTATGAAGTGGGGACTCGACATTCGAGCGCATGGCCATCTCGATGGGCTCAACGCCAGCAAGGACTTGGTGCTCGCTTACTGGAACATCGCCACGGGCACCGTCACCGAAGCCCCGAACCCCGAGGCTCTGCTGGAAGAGCTGCCCGGCCCGCAACCCCAAGCGCCTCGTGAAAATGCCAAAGCAAAGGCAAAAGCTAAAGCTGATGGCGCTGCCCAAGCTCCCGCCAAGTCACCGAACAAAGCCAAGCTTGCGCAAAATCAGGCTGATCGCGCCAACAACTTACCGCAGGTCGGGCTCGATGCCGAAGGTCGCCCGTGGGTCGCCGTGCGCTACTACCGCAACTTCGACTGGCGCATCGCCTTGACGCGTTACGATGCCGCGTCGCAGCAGTGGACGAAGCCTTGGCCAGTCCCCAGCAGCATCTACTCGCAAGATCGCCAAAGCCGCTGGGCACTGGGAAAAGAGGGTGCGCTGTGGCTTGCCTGGCCAACGGATTTGCGCAGCTCCAAGCTCCATCTAGTCAGCGAAATACATCTCGCCAAACTCCAAGGCGAAGCCGCGCCACCGCTTGTCAAAGCACCCGCCGCCGCCCCCTTTCCCACCCCGCCAGCCTACATCAATCCCGAGACGCCCGAGCGCTCACGCGAGGATCGCCATTCGATGACGCACAACGGCGTGACTTATTATTTATACTGGGGCGACTACCACCGGCACACCGACATCTCCAACTGCGTCACCGCCAACGATGGCTGCGTGCTGGAGCAGTTCCGCTACGCGCTCGACATGGGCAAGCTCGACACCCTGGGCACCAGCGACCACACCGACATCGCCAAGATTTACCACCCGTATGAATGGTGGCTGAACCAGAAAATGGTCGATGTCTTCTACATGCCGGGCAGCTTCATGAGCATGTATGCCTACGAGCGCGAGCAGAGGTGGCCGTATGGGCATCGCAACATCGTCTTCGCCCAGCGCGGTGGGCCTATCGTTTACATCCAGCGTGCGAACTATCTCGCATCGCCCTGGCAGAACGTGTTTCCGTTGAAGGAAGTGGGCACCCCCGAGATCATGCCCGAGGAGTTGTGGGATGTTCTGCATCGCTACGGCAAGCCCGTGTCCGTCATCAGCCACACCGGAGCCACGAGCATGGGCACCGATTGGAATATCTTCAAAACCATCGACAACCGTGTGGAAAATCTCATCGAGATTTATCAAGGCGCACGCGTCAGTTACGAAGGCCTGAATGCGCCCCAACCCACCGTCGGTATGCGCGTGGGCGAGGACTACAACCACTCATCCACCGTCATTGGCAAACCCGTCGTCGGTGAGCCCATTCGCAGCTTCACCGAGAAGAACAATGGCCTGTATCAAAACGCCTTATCCCTCGGGCACAAACTCGGTGTCTGGGCCGATAGCGACCACATCAGTACGCACACCAGCTACGGCGGCGTCTATGTGAAAGACTTTACCCGCGAGGGCATCATCGAAGGCTTGAACGCTCGCCGCACCATGGCTGCCACGGATAAAATATATGTCGAGTTCACCTGCAATGGTTCGCTCATGGGCACCGAGATCGAAGTGAGCGGCAAGCCCTCAATGAAGTTCAGCATCGACGGCACCGCCGCGATCAAGCGCGTGACGCTGATCCGCAACGAGAAGGACTACCAAGTCTGGGAACCGAAGGCGAAGACCTTTGCCAAAACCTTCACCGACGAGGCCCCCGAGAGCCCAGAGAACCGCTACTACCTGCGCGTCGAGCAGGTCGACGGCAACATGGCTTGGTCATCACCCGTGTGGGTGAAGTTGCGGTAGGGCAGGCGGCGAGTTTGCGGCAGAGAAAAAACGGGGTAATGGAGCGAATGTCCTCCGCTACACCCGCCAATCCTGACCGCTGGTCGCTCGTCTCCTGGTTCTCCAACTTCGCTGCACCCGATTACGTTGCCTTTAAAGAAGCGCTCGTCAGCGACATCGCCACGCAGCGCAACCAAGCCGAAGCACTGGGTGCCAGCACTGCCGACATCGCGCAGAACATCGCCGCGTATGAGACCCTGGGCGACCGCCTGGGACATCTCTCCGCCTACCTCGGCTGCCTATCCGCCGATGACGCCAATAATGAAGCGGTGAAGGCTGATGAAGCGTGGATCTCGACGCTGGAAGCCGAGAACGCGAAGCTCAAAGCAACGCTGCAAGCCGCGCTCGCCGCACTCAGCGACACCGAGTTTCAGATGGTTCTCGACGCTCCGTCGCTGGCTGGTGCCGACCATGCCGTGAAGCGGATGCGCGAGGAAGGCAGGCACCAGATGAAGTCCGAACTGGAGGCGCTCGCTGCCGATTTGAATGTAACAGGACTGCACGCCTGGGGCCGCCTCTACGACACCCTTTCGGGCAAAATGGAGTTCCCGATGACCTTCCCCGATGGGCACAGCGAAACCGTGCCAATGGCGCGGCGGCGAGCGCTGATGTCAGACCCAGATCGCCGCCTGCGCGAGGCTTCCTTTCACGCCGGGCAGCAGCCCTGGCTTGATCATGCCGACACCCTGGCCGCTGGTCTCAATGGCATCGCAGGCACACGCCTCAGCCTCTACGGACGGCGCGGTATTCCGCACTTCCTCGACACACCGCTTTTTGATGGCGCGATGAGTCGCGCCTCGCTGGAAGCCATGATGCAGGCCATCCACACTCACATCGAGCTGCCACGTCGTGCCCTGCGCACCGCCGCGCGATTACAGGGCACCGCAGCGTTGCATTACTTTGATCTTGAGGCTCCGCAGATCGCTGCACCACAGGAGAAAGCGCTCACTTGGGACGATGCCTGCACCACCGTCGAGCGTGCCTTCACCGCCGCCTATCCGCGCCTCGGCAGCTACTTCCGCGAGATGCTGCAACAGCAGTGGATCGAAGCCCAGCCACGCGCAGGCAAGCGCCCCGGAGCCTTCTGCACCGGGTCGCAATTGCGCCACGAAGAGCGCATCTACATGACCTGGCACGGCACCACGCATGACATGGTAACGCTCGCCCACGAGGCCGGCCACGCCTGGCACTCCTGTGTGCTACGCCCCGCGCGTTCCTTCGCCGCGAACTACCCCATGACGCTCGCTGAGACAGCTTCCAACTTTGGCGAGATGATCCTGCTCGATGGCCTCATCAATGACCCCGGCATGACGCCCGAGATCCGCGCTTACCTGCTCGATCAAGAAATGCTTCGCTCCCACGCCTACCTCATCAACATCCCCATGCGCTATGAGTTCGAGCAAGCCTTCTACACCGAACGCGCCGCTGGCGAAGTGCCCGTGTCACGCTTGCGCGAACTGATGACCGAAGTGCAAAACAAACTCTATGGCGATACCCTTCTCCCCGACGGCACCGACCCCATGTTCTGGGCGTCGAAGATGCACTTCTTCATCACCGGCGTGTCCTTCTACAACTTCCCCTACACCTTCGGCTACCTGCTCAGCCACGCCCTCTTCGCTCGGTTCAAAGTCGAAGGAGCAAGATTCCTGCCACGCTACGAGGCCTTCCTCGCTACTACGGGTAGCGCGAGCTGCGAGGAAGTTGCCAAGCGCACGCTAGGAGCCGACCTCACCTCGCCCGACTTCTGGGCCACCGCCCTGCGTGCCATCGAGCCCACGCTGGCAGCTTATGAGCGGTTGGGTTAAACCGTTTGCGCTCGCTTTGGCACAGGCTTAAACCGCCAGCCCAAAAATCTATTTATGGCACTATCCACACTCGAAGAAGGCAAAGCGTATCTCGCAGAGAACGCCAAGAATGAAGGCGTCACCACCACGGCCAGCGGCTTGCAGTACAAGGTGATCACCGAAGGCACGGGCAAGAGCCCCAGCGCCAAGGACACCGTGGTCGTCCACTACCGTGGCACCAACATCGGCGGCGTGGAGTTCGACAGCTCCTACTCGCGGCGCGAGCCAGCGGAGTTCCCACTGAACCGGGTGATCAAGGGCTGGACTGAAGGCGTACAGTTGATGAAGGAAGGCGCGAAGTTCCAGTTCTACATCCCCTCCAAACTGGCCTACGGCGAGCGCGGTGCTCCGCCCGACATCCTGCCCAATGAGACGCTGCTCTTTGAAGTCGAGCTGCTGAAGGTCTGGGAAGATTAGTCGCAAGGCCATCACGCCATCGGTGCGGGCTTGGCCAGGATTACCGCAATCCTTGGCCAAGCGCAGGTGGCTACGTCGCGGCCACCCACCGCTGCCACAGGCGCAGCACGGGGGCAGCCGCGACAAAAGCGAGCGCCACTGGCAGTGATAGACTCGCCACAGCGAGGGCATCAACGATGGTGATGCCTGCGAGCAACATGCCCACAGCCTTGCCAATATTTGGCCCGCCAAGCCGAAGGGTTCTCAGCGCCATATAGAGCAGCACGCCGTAGAAGGGGACGATAAGCAGCGGCTTCCATTCGCCACAGGAGAGGAGGAAGACCGGCATGAGTAGCGGGCAACAAAGCAGCACTCGCGACAATACCTTGCCCACCGCCGAGCCACTGCTAGCGGACTCACTGCGTGCGGCGATGGTGAGTCCTACGATGTAGATACCGAGCAGCAGCGCCTGCGCCCAGAGTACTGAATTGCCCTTGCAACCATTCGTCGCCAACGAGCCCACCGCTAAATACAGTAACGTGCGGCAAGCCCCCATGATGATGACCGAGCCTGCCCAGGGCTTGTGATACAGATCATAACCGACGATGGCCGCGACGAGGCCAGCCGCGATGCCTGCGTGTGCGCCACCGAGAAAAACCAGTACCGCATAGCCACCGAGTAGCCCGCTCACGACCATCATCCACACCGTGCGCAGGCTGATGCGCCCCGACGGAATCGGGCGCTCCGGGCGATGGGCGCGATCCCAGGCCACATCCGCAGCGTCATTGAGCATCATACCAGCCGAGTAGAGCAGTGAACCGCCGAGCAGCAGCCAACCGAGGCGGGTATCCCATTGCCAAGTCGCACCTTGCGTGATGATCCAAGCCGCGAGGATGTTCGTCCAAACGGTGGGGAGGTTAGAGATGCGGCAGAGTTCGAGAATGGCACGGAGCATGGGCATCGGTAAATCCGAAATCACAGTCTGCCATTCATCTTCTCACCCCAGGATGGATCAAGCCTTGGGGGAAGCCCTGTGCTGCACGCGCGTAGCGAAGTCGTGGCACGGCCTAGCCTACCCAAAAAACTCAACTTTCCGCTTGCCGGATATGGCATTGAGGGCATTGTCGCGGCCCGCAAACACGACCCCTTCGTCTAGCGGTTAGGACACGTCCCTTTCACGGATGCGACAGGAGTTCGATTCTCCTAGGGGTCGCCAATTCTCATCAGAGATTTGGAAATCAGCAGTTGCCGTATAAGGCCTTCGCCTGCGAGCGGGAGATTGGCAAACGAGGTGTCGTGCGTTAAAAAAATCGCCATGCCTCATGTCTCAAGTCTGTTTATTCATCCCGTGAAGTCTCTGCGCGGCTGTGCCGTGCCTACGGCGGAGGTGGATGCACTGGGCTTCGTGGGAGATCGCCGTTTTCTTGTGGTGGATGAGCGCGGCGGCACACTCACCCAGCGCATGTTGCCGCGCATGGCCCGCATCTCCACCGCACTCACTGCTGATGATCTCACACTCTCGGCGGATGGTTTTGGCAACATCACCGTGCCGCGAGCGGCTGATGCACAGGCTCCGCTGCGCACGGTCAGTGTGTGGCGTTCCACGGGTCTGCTGGCGGAAGACTGCGGCGATGCCGTGGCGGCATGGTTGCGCGATGCCCTAGCACTCGAATGCCGCCTCATGCGCATCGGCGATCAATTTCATCGGCCAGTGCTCAAGCAAGCCGCGCACTCTGGCGACGTGACTTCATTCGTGGATGGCTCGCCTATTCTCGTCATCAGCGAGGCCTCGCTGGCCGATCTCAATGATCGTATTCAGGAAAACGGCAGTGATCCCGTGCCGATGAATCGCTTCCGCCCGAACTTGGTTGTGCGTGGATGCGCCGCCTTTGCCGAGGATGAGTGGCCGAGCCTTCAGATCGGTACGGTGACCCTGCGTGCCGCAGGAAAGAGTGATCGCTGCATCCTCACCACGACAGATCAGCTAACAGGGGCGCGTGGCCAAGAGCCGCTGAAAACGCTAGCGACCTTTCGTCGCGATCCACATGAGCCAGGAGCCGTCTTTTTTGGGGCGAACTTCATCCACGAGTCCAAGCACGGCACGGTGTGTGTGGGCGATGAGGTCGTTGTGCCATGAGGCTATTGAAGCCTGATGGGGCGCGATCATGCAGAGCCGATGATGACGGCCTTGATTCGGTAGTCATCGGGATCAAGGACAAACAAAAGATTCACTTTGGGTAATCCGCGCCGCTGAGGCTTTTTAGCACGGAGTCCTGCCATTCGCGCAGTTGAGTTTGTAGCTTCGCGGCAGTGGCGGGTTGTTCTTTGATGAGATTGGTTTTCTCGGCAGGATCGGACTGAAGGTCGAAGAGTTCGTGCTTGGGGTCGCCTTTCGCTGGCTCATGGATGACGAGCTTGAAGTGGCCGTCGATGATGGCGCGGGGGCCGAGGTAGTCGGCGTCGGTGATGGCGGGAGGGTGGAAGTTGGTGAAGTCGCGCGTGGCTTTGCCGCCCATCTTTTTGGCGAGCGGTGTGGTGCCCTTTTGCAGCTCGGGGTCGATCCACGGCTGGGGCTTGTCACCCTTCATGGGCTGGGAGTTGTAGTCCCAGAAGTAGAGAGGCTTGGCTCGGTCGGTCATCTTGCCATCGAGCAACGGCGTGAGGTCAATGCCGTCGATGGGGCGTGCTGGAAGTGGCTGGCCGACAATGGAACAGAGCGTGGGCAGCAGGTCGCTGGTGGTGGCGAGGACGCTCGTCGTGCGAGGCTTCGAGATGCGTGCGGGCCACTCGATGAGGCCGGGGACGAGGACGCCGCCTTCATAGACCTGGCCCTTCACACCACGATGCGGAAACCCGAGCGCGGCATCGGGCGAGGTGCCGTTGTCACCGCAGTAAAAGAGCAGAGTGTTGTCGCGCAGGCCCCGCGTGGCGAGGTGTTTGCGCAGTGTGCCGATGGCGCGATCCATGGCGGTGATCTCGGCGTAGCGCTCGCGCAAGACTTCGCCCTGGGGCCGTTTCACCGGGCCGCCAGTTTCGTTCGAGGTGAGGCGAACGATTTTGTCCGCGTACTTTGCGGGCAGGTCGTCGTAGAGCGCGAGGTCTTCGGGCAAGCCGCTGTAAGGCTCATGCGGCGAGCCAAACCACACGACGGTGAAGAAGGGCTTGCTGGATTTTTTCGCGCTGTCGATGAAGCGGATGGCTTCGTCGATGAGGATCGCAGAGCTTTCGCCTTTGAATATCTCGGGTGGGCCGCCATTGCGTGAGAGCGAGGGGTTCAGCTCGAAGAAGTTGTCATGCGAGAGCCACTCGTGGAAGCCCATCGCGCCAGGGCTCACAGGCGACTCTTTCTTCACCGCTCCGACATGCCATTTGCCAAAGTGGCCGCAGTGATAGCCAGCTTTCGAGAGGATGTGTGCGCTGGTGATTTCCTCAGGCCTAAATGACCAACCGGGAGCGAAGGTGCCCATGCGATTCGGATGGCGTCCGGTGAGGAAGCTCGCCCGCGTGGGCGAGCAGCTCGGGTGCGCGGCATAGAAGCGATCGAGCCGCAGGCCAGTCGCTGCCATCTCATCGAGCACGGGCGTCTTCACATGCGGATGGCCATGGTAGCCCGTCTCCTCCCAGCCGTGGTCGTCGCCCATCATCAGGATGATGTTGGGCGCAGTCACTTCTGCTCCCATGGCGCGGGATAGCATGACCAATGACAAAAGCAGGAGGTGGAGAAGGGATCGGAGCATCATGGCTGAACGGCAAGCGGGCCGGGATGTTGCTGGAATGAGATGTCGATTTCGTGCCTGAAGTTTTGAGAATTTTTCAGGCACCAAAATGACATTATGTCGATTTAGTGCCCGAATATCTTCATTAATTTCAGGCACCAAATTGACATTATGTCGATTTCGTGCCAGATTTTTGAAGTTAATCTCAGGCACCAAATCGACATTCACACACACCATGGACGGCTACATCGGACGCAGCGAAGAGCGGCAGGAGTTCCGGCGGCTTTTGCAAAAGAAGACCGCCTCGTTGGTGACATGCCAGGGACGGCGGCGCATTGGCAAGAGCCGTTTCATCGCCGAATGCGCCGAGGAGGCGGATCACTTTCTCAGTTTCATGGGATTGCCGCCACGAGAGGACATCTCGAAACAGGCGCAGCTCGACGCCTTCGCCGACCAGCTCGCGAAGCAGACGAAGGCCCCGAAGCTACCGCTTGATGGCTGGCCCACCGCATTCCAGCTCCTCGCCAGTCAGCTCCCGGCCAATGGCACCGTCGTGCTTTTGCTCGATGAAATCTCCTGGATGGCCGTGGGAGACGCGGACTTCGCCGGGCATCTTAAAACCGCCTGGGACACCCATTTCTCCAAGCGTCAGCGGCTCATCGTCATGTTATGCGGTTCCGTTTCCTCGTGGATCGAGCACAACATTCTCAACAACACTGGCTTCGTGGGCCGCTGCTCGTGGCAGTTCCGTCTCGGGCCGCTGGCGTTGCCGGAGTGTGTGCAGTTTTGGAGCAAGCGCGGCGCACACATCAGCATGGCAGAGAAGCTGCGACTCCTCGCCGTCACGGGCGGCGTGCCGCGTTATTTGGAGGAAATCAATCCCGCACGCACCGCCGAGCAAAACATCGCCGACTTGTGCTTCAACCCCGCTGGGATGCTTTTCAGCGAGTTCGACAGCATCTTCCACGACATCTTCACCCGCCGCGCAGAGACCTATCGCGAGATCGTACGCACCCTCGTGGCGGGGGCGCGTAGCGTGGATCAGATCAGCACGGAACTCGGTCGTGCGCGTGGCGGTAGCCTCAGTAGCTCACTCGCTGATTTGGAACAGGCTGGATTCATCGCCCACGACATCCCTTTCGATCCAGAGACTGGGCGCAGCCGACCTCGCGATGCTCGCTACCGCCTCTCCGATAACTACCTGCGCTTCTATTTAAAATACGTCGATCCCGTGAAGCCGCGCATCGCCAAAGGCCTGCTGAAAAACACCTCGCTAGAGACGCTCGATGCCTGGGACACCATCATGGGGCTGCAATTCGAGAACCTCGTCCATGCGAACCTCGACCTGCTGCTCGCCCATATCGGCCTCGACAAAAAACTCGTGCTCAACGCTGGCCCCTACCTGCAAAAACAAACCCTCCGTCGCCAAGGCTGCCAGATCGACCTCCTCCTCCGCACCCGCCGCAGCCTCTACGTCTTCGAGATCAAGTTCCGCAAACATATCGCAGCCACCATCGTCGAGGAAGTGCGGGATAAAGTGAAGCGCCTCAAGCTCCCCAAAGGCCAGTCCGTTCGCACCGGCCTCATCTACTGCGGCGACCTCGCGTCCGAGATCGACGGGCGGGATGACTTTGATTTTCTGGTGCCTGCGGAGGTGTTGTTGAAGGGGCGGTGAGCACTTATCCCGAACACCGCGATTGATCGGCGACTATCATCGCCAAACCGCCTGAGACTCAAGCCTTGGCAAAGCTAGCCACCGCTGAATCGCGGCGTTCGGGCTTATATCAAGGGTGATCGAGCAAAGCGCAGCCTCCTCTGAGTAGGCTGGGCCCGCGCTCACCAGCCTGAAAGGCTGAAGAAGCCAAGCCCAGGGAATCGCTCGCTGAGGCTCGCTCATCCCTGGGCTGAGTTTCTCCGGCCTTTCAGGCCGAAGAGGGCTCTATTTGTTATTGATCGCCGCTTTGATAAACGCCGTGATGTCTGTGTGCATCTTGATCAAGTCCGGCCTGTTGGTGTACATCATGTGGCCCGCTTCGTATTCGGTGGTGTGGATGTTTTTGCGCAGTTCGTCGGGGATGGGCAGGTGGCGCAGGCTGTGGAAGATGTTGTCGGGAGGCGTCACGGTGTCGCTCCAGCCGACCAGGCAGAGCAGTTGCAGATGCGGGTTGCTCTTCATCGCGCTGGCCAGTTGGTGGTTCACGGAGGTGAAGCTGTTGCCTTTGCCGTGGTTCCAGTTGCCGATGGGAGCGAGCGCCTCGTAGGGCAGGTCGGCTTCATATTTCAACTCCTCGCGCACGTAGGCATTCATGCTCGCAGCGGCGATGCTGCCGACGACATTCATGAAGGGGTCGATCTGTGGGGATTGCTCGGACTTGTCACCATCGCGGCCTAGCACGCGGGCGTCGTAGGCTCCGAGGACGAGGCCTTGATCGCGCAGCAGCATCTCGCGGAAGAAGCCCGCGCCGATGCGCAGTTGCTGCTCGTCGATGAGCTTGGGCGGGAGGGCGGTGAAGCGCACGAGCTTGGTGATGATGGCCTCGCGCTGGGCCTTGGGCAGCTCATGGCCGAGCAGTAGCGCATGGGAGTAGTCGCCAAAGGCAAAGGTGCGCGCCTCGGCGATGGCTTCGGCCTGGGACTTGGCTTGCAGGTCGGCGGGCAGCTTTTTGTGGTAGTGCGCGGTGGCCGTGAGGGTGGGCAGCAGGACTTGATAGGGCAGGTCGTTGAGCGGCCCTTCGATGAGCACATCGTAATCGAAGAGGCCGCTGACGACGATGAGGCCATTGAGGAAAATGCGGTGCCGCTTGGCGAGGTGCTCGGCGAGGCCACCGCCGCGAATGCCGCCGTAGCTCTCGCCTGCGATGAACTTGGGCGAGCGCCAGCGCTTCTCCCGCGTGAGCCACAGGCGGATGAACTCGCCCACGGCGGTGATGTCCTCCTGCACGCCCATGAATTCGCCCACCTTGCCCGCGTCCTCTGCGCGGCTGAAGCCAGTGCTCACGGGGTCGATGAAGACGAGGTCGGTGGCATCGAGGATGGAGTAATCATTCGGCGTCAGCCCACCGGGCGGCAGCGGCGGCGTGAGGCCATCGGCAGGCAAGTCCACGCGCTTCGGCCCGAAGGCTCCGAGGTGTAGCCACACGCTGCTGCTGCCGGGGCCACCATTGAAACAAAACGTCACGGGCCGAGTTGCCGCATCAGGCGCATTCTTTAGCGTGTAGGCGATGTGGAAGACTTGCGCGGATGGCTTGCCATCGGGCTTCAGAATGGGCAGCGTCGCGGCCTTGGCGATGTAGTTGATGGCCTTGCCTGCGATGGTCACGCTGCCCTCGGTGGTGGTGGGCTTGTCTTCCTTTTTCTCTTCTTTTTTGTCGTCCTTCTTGGGCTCTTCTTTCTTCGCCTCAGCCTTGGCGGCCTCGGGTGAGGGCTTGGCGTCTTCTGCCGCGAGAGGCAGCGTGAAGTAGGAAGCAGCGGCGAGCAGGAACGAGAGGTGGTTGGTTTTCATGCGGAAGCGAGCGCGAATGATCGACGGAAACCGCAGCACGGCAACTGCGGCGTGCGCTCTCCGTACGCACTTGCACCGCGCCTCATCCCGCCCATTCTGCACGCCCTTTTTATGGTTCGCAAAATTGTTCGTTATCCCGCGCCTGTGCTTCGCGCCAAGTGCAAACCCATCACTACCGTCACCGCTGAGCATCGCACGCTCGCTGCCGACATGCTCGACACCATGCGCGATGCCAATGGTGTGGGCCTCGCCGCTCCGCAGGTCGGGGTCGATTGGCAGCTCGCGGTCATCGACGTTTCGCATAATCCGAAGTGTGTGACCTACTTCCGTCTGAACGGCGAGGATGCTGTGATGACCGAGCACATGCCCGTGGTTTTCATCAACCCCAAGCTTGAGTTGTTGAAGGACAAAGCCAGCGATGAAGAAGGCTGCCTGAGTTTCCCCGACTTGCGCGCCCAAGTGCGCCGCAGTGCCGAGATGAAGGTCACCTACCAGACCCTCGACGGAGCCACGAATACCATCGAAACCGACGGCCTTCTCGCCCGTGCCTTCCAACACGAGATCGACCACTTGAACGGCGTCCTCTTCATCGACCGCACCTCCGCTGCCGCCAAGGTAGGGGTGATGCGACGGTGGCGTCGGTTATGCGAAGAGTGGGCAGAGGATGAGGAGCGCGGGGCGTGAAGGCTGACTTGGGACATAGTGACAAGTGCCAAGGAATAAGAGCGGAGTGGCTCCTTGCGAGATGTTAGGCGATTAGAACATGCACACCCAGATCAATAGACGTACCGCCACAAAGGTCAAAGATGGGAAAGTTCAGCGCAAGAACCGGCTGCGACCTACAGGTCAAGATGGCTACGTGCTTGATCGTGAGTCACCTGGACGTGGTTGCCATCATGTCATTAGCAAGAGAGACATCTTTTCGTTTATCGAGATAATTCCAAACTGGCAACGTTTCTCCGAAAGATTAGAACGCATCGTCTTGGCAAGTAACGGCGAAGATGCTGATGGTGAGTATGCGTTTTATCACCGGGAAGAGACTGGTGCCATCTATCTTCGAGCCTGGAATGATGAACTTTGGACTGAAACAAGCACGGCATTTTTCGATGCTCACCAACTGCTTTTTGAGAGGCTGGGTGTCTCTTATGATCGATCAAAGAATGGTGTCGCATGCCGTTTTACCGAAGAGCAGGCTCGGGCGTATATGTTGCTCCATGTGTTTATGCATGAGCTAGGTCACCACCATGACCGCACTCATCAGAAGCATCTTGATACTACGAAAGGTGAAGACTACGCCGAGAGGTTTGCCAACAGCCGTTTTGACGAGTTGTTCCCTGCGTACGTAAGAGTATTTGGCGACCCAACCCAAGGCAAAAAATCCGCTCGCTGAAGATTAATTGGCTGCACTGCAATTGAAGTCAGTTTCTTGTCCCTTGATCCTTATCCCTCTCCGCCATGACTCCCTTTACCATCCCGCGCTCCCAAAGACTCGGCGTCCTCATGGTCGTCAGCGGCCCCTCGGGCTCGGGCAAGACGACGCTTTGCCGGAAGCTCAGCGACATGGGCGAGGCGGTGTATTCGATCTCCTGCACCACACGCCAACCACGCGAGGGAGAGGTGCATGGGGTGGACTACTTCTTTCTCACGGAAGAGGATTTCGTGGAGCGCATTGAGCGCGGGGAATTCTTCGAGCACGCGGAGGTGCATGGTCGTCGCTACGGCACGCTGCGCAGTTATGTGACGGACAATTTACAGCGCGGCATTGATGTGATGATGGACATCGACGTGCAGGGCGCGGGCATCGTGCGCTGTTGCGATGACGCCATTGTGCAGCGTTGTCTCGTGGAGGTGTTCATCCTGCCTTCCAGCGTTGATGAATTGAAAAAACGCCTGCGTGCCCGTGCCACGGAGAGCCAGGAGTCGCTCGATCTGCGGCTGAGCAATGCCATCGCTGAGATGGATCACTGGCCGACGTACGACTACACGCTCATCAGCGCGAGTCGCGAGGAGGATTTGGCGAGGTTCAAGTCCATCCTGGTGGCGGAGCGGATGCGCTCGGAGTTGTCGCAACGGCTAGGCGAGTAGCCTTGGCTTATTTGTGCATGGCTCGGAATTCGGAGTTCCCTTTTCCTCACCCTTGCCTTAAAACCGAGCGCTCTCATGGTTTCCATCTCCATTCAAAACATCACCAAGCGCTTCGGCGCAGCCACTGTGCTCAAGGATGTGTCGCTGGAGATCGAAGCGGGTGAGTTGTTCTTTCTCCTTGGCCCCAGCGGCTGTGGCAAGACGACGCTGCTGCGCCACATCGCGGGATTTTACCAGCCCGATGCGGGCCGTCTTTTGTTCGATGATCTGGACGTGACGAAGCTGCCGCCGCATCGGCGCAACACGGGCATGATGTTCCAAAGTTATGCGCTGTGGCCACACTTGAATGTCGCGCAGAACGTCGCTTTTGGCCTGGAGGAGCGGAAGCGCCCGCAGGAGGAAATCGAGCGGCGTGTCGCCGAAGCGCTCGAACTGGTGAAGCTCGGTGGTCTGGGCGCACGGAAAATCCAACAGCTCTCGGGTGGGCAACAGCAGCGCGTCGCGCTGGCCCGTGCGTTGGTCATTCGCCCCAAGTGTTTTCTTCTCGACGAGCCGCTCTCCAACCTCGACGCCAAGCTGCGCATCGAGATGCGCGCCGAGATTCGCCGCATCTGCAAGGAGTTCGGCCTCACGGGTATCTATGTGACCCATGACCGCGAGGAAGCGCTTTCGATGGGCGACCGCATCGCCATCATGGAGGCTGGGCGGATCGTCCAAGTGGGCGACCCGATGGAAGTCTATCGCAACCCGATCAACCGCATGGCTGCCGAGTTCATGGGCGAGACAAATTTCATCGAAGGCAGCGTGGGGCGCGATGAAACCAGCCGCGAGGGGCTCTATGATGTCGAGACGCCCTATGGCAAACTTCGCGCTCGGCCCAACCAGCCTGAGTTCAAGCCCGTGCCCGGCCAGCCCGTGCTGCTCTCCATTCGCCCCGAGGCGCTGACCTTCCGTGAAGTCGCCGACTCGCCCAATCGCCTCGTGGGCTCGATCGTGAATGCGACCTACCTCGGAGCGATGATGCAGTACGAGCTGCGCGGAGAGGACGGCAGCCAGTTGCGCCTCATCGAGATGAATCCCGAAGCCGTCTATCCCCCTGGCGAGGATGAAGTGGAGGTCATGGCCGCGACGCATGATGTGGTGATGCTGCGGCGGTGAGGTGCCTCACCTCGCCAGCGCTTTTTTCTCCGCAGCGCTGAGTCTTGGCGTGGCCCATAACCAAGCCATCGAAGCGCCTTTGCTGGCGCGGTGCCAACGGGCGAAGTTTTCGCTGAGAGCCGCGCTGCGCTCGCTGGCATTTTGCATCTGGGCGATCCAGTCGAGCGCGAGTTGTGGCTTCTCCGCGATGGCTTTGCTGGCGTAGCCTGCGATGGCTGAATCACGCTCCTGGGAGGCGGGCAGGGCGCTCAGCCAGTTGGCGGCTTCTTGTGTCGTCGGGCTAGAGGCAAAGGCGGCACCGAGGCTCCAGAGTGCACTGTTTTTTTCGACGGAAGCCGCGAGATTTTGCAGCAACAGCCAAGCACTTTGGGGATCGCCAGCGCTGGCGATGGCCTCAGCAGCACCACTCAAAAAGGCCTCGCGTAGCGGCCCTTCTGGCAAGCGCGTCGCGGTAGCTTGCAGCTTGGTGATGCCCAGGGAGGCGAGGGATTTTGCGGCTGCATTCAGCGGCTGTTGCAGGTCGGCAGTGAGGTTGGTTTGCGCAATCCAGGCGAGCAAGGTGGCGGCATCGCGGCGGCTGTGGAGTTCTAGCAACTGGGCCAGGATGTCGTGGCGCACGGCGGCATCGGGGTCGCTGGCGGCGGTGTTAAAAACGAGCTTGGGATCGCGATTGCTCAGCGCGGCCAAGACCTCGCTCAACAAGGCTCGCCGGGTATTGGGCTCGGTCTGCTGTTGCGCCCAGGCGAGGGCGGCTGGGGCATCGCGCCTAGCCCACTCGATTGCGACGCGATCCAGCGATTGGCGACGCAGGAAGGGATCGCTCAGCGTCGCCGCCCATTCGGCATAGTGCGCGGGTGCCTGGGCGGCGCAGCGAGTCAGAAGTCGGTTCACCACGGCGCTTTGTAAAATAGAGTCGTCGAGCTGTCCCACCCAGGCCCAGGCAGCGGCCTCGTCGGTTTTCACCCAGGCCTCCAGCACGCGGTTCACGGCACGAGCCTTGGCCTGCGGCGACATCACCGAGAGCGCGGCGGCTAGGGCACCCTCGCGATCCAGCACTACCCAGCGAGTGAACAACTCATCGAGCAGCGGCAAGCGCACGTAGGGCATCGGGTGCCGGACGATGAGGCCGAGCGCGGGATACATGTCGGCGAGTGGCAACTCGCGCACACTGCCCGTGCAGCGGTCGCGCACTTGATATTTGGTGGCTGAGGCTTGGCGCTCGCCGAGGACTTGGCGCAGGGCGTCGATGCCCGCCGAGCGCATGGGCGCGGGTATGGCGGTGAGGATCGTCGAGGGGACGGCTGGGAGCGCGGCAGACGGCTCGGGATTTGGCGTTGAAGCCACTGGCGGCTCGCTCAACTGAGGCAGGTAGAGAAAGCCAACGACGAGGCCGAAGCCCAGCACGGCACACTTCAGCACGACCCGGATGAGCTGTAAAACGAAGGCACCTATTTGCGCCCAAGCGCTGGGTTTTGGCTCGGGGTTCATGGGGCGGCAGGCGCTGAGGGTTCTGGGATTTCGAGCAACGGGATGCCGTAGCCCGAGAACCATTCGGCACGTTTTTCTAGCGGGCAGAGGCGCTCGCCTTCATCGCTTTGCAGCCAGACTTGCGCCGTGTGGCGATCTTCGAGCAGCCAAGCACGAACCTGCCTCGCACATTCCCCGGCCTTCAACGTGCTGCCGTCATCCGTCAGCGTCGCCGTCCACTCCAGCGCGAGCTTGCGGTCGGATTTTTCAAGACTGCGGATGTAGCCTATGGCTAACGTGTCGCGGGCGATGCTGGGTGGTGCTTGTTCGATCCATGACTGCGCGAGTCCGGGCTCCACTTCCGCGAGATGCAGGGCTAGCTGGAAGCCCACCACGCCATCGGTGGGGCGTAGGTTGAGGCGCTCCATCAGCTCGTATATATTGCTCCAGGCGCCGACTTGCCACGCGGTCTCGTTCATGCCCTCCACCACCGCTGCGCGTAGCTCGGGACGCAGGCGCAGGAGCAGGCCGCTGAGTCGATCTGCGCTGAGTCGCGCCAGCCCAGGCGTGGCACCGAGGAACATCTCCTCGCGCAGCGACTCGGCTGGCAGCGACTCTAAAAATTGCCACGCCCCCTCGGCATCCAGCGCCGCCCATTCTGCTAACACGGGGCGGAGCGTCGCAAGCCGCAGGGCTTCGTTTTGAATCGAGATCGCAGCCTCAGCGGCGAAGCGTGGGTCGAGGTCTCTGAAGCGCCCGACGGCATCCCGGGCCACCGCATAGGCAACGGCTTGGTCTTTCAGGCCACGCAGCAGTTTCAAGGCTCGCTTGGGATGCCCTGCCTCCCAGTAGGAGCGCATATTGGCGGACACATCCTCAGCCCGCAGAAGTGGTTGCATGGGCCGTAGGCGAAGGAAAATCGCTCGGCGAATCTCCTCGCCTGGAACATGCTGCACGGCAGCGGCGATGCGCGTCCAAGGCAAGGCGGGCAGCCAGCCTCGCCCATCGGCAATGCTGACGGCCCCACCCAGCGCAAGGCCCAGAATGAGGCAAAGCAGCAGGCTGGTGAACTCGTGAACCAAGCGCCCTGGTCGAGGTTGCATGGCGGGGAGTGTAGGCTGAAAGCGGTGGCGAGGGCAAGCTCGGAGCGGGGATCTGTTGCGGACGCATCAGGCTATGGGGAAGGGGTTGCCTACATAGGCCGAGACTATGGACACGAGTGGCGAGGACAAATCGGCTAAAGCCTCATACTCCAACGAGGCCAGCTTGCGCCTGGAAACGCTCGGCCCAAGACAATGAATAGCCACGTTGGAGTGTACGAGGCTTTAGCCGATTTGTCCTCGCTCCTCTAGGCCCCACTCATGCGCGCCATGCCGCTGGCGACAGTGGACAATGGAGAGGGTATCGAACGTGGCAGGCTGGGTAGGGTCAGATAAACATGGCCGTTTGCCGCTGATCCTATGCACCCTTGTTTCACCCTCTTGCTGACATTTCACCGGGCTCCATGCCAGCGGCGAAAGAGGGCTTTTTCGTTGCTAAAAAGTGTGACGATGTGTTTACATCGCGGCCCATTTTTCACTAACATGGATTTCCGTTCAAACTGCGCCCAAAGCTTCGCCCCTCAATATTGGGAGGCTTTCGACTTGTCTGTTCCCATGCTTCCTTCTGCCTAGTCTCCACCACCACCGCCATGACCACTCTTCGACCCTTTTTTAAAATCCGGCAGCATGTGACGTTTTGCCTGATTGCGGTTTTCGCCAATGCCCAAATTCGGGCCTCGGCGGCGGATATGTATTTGAATGGACGCGGCGATGGGCTCACCACTCCTGGCAGTTACTCGCGGTGGGCACCGGGCACGGGGGCCGACAGCTTGGTATTTGGGGCGCACAGCGGCGGCAATTATACACTCAATGCCATCCCTGCGGGTTCGGGCTCGATCTCGCTCAATGGCCTGCGCGGCGCGTCTGGGCCGGGTGGGCAAACGCTGACGGTGACCAGTACGGGCACCACCACGATGACGGTTGCCAACAGCGGCACCATCACGCTGGTCGCGGGTCAGCTCGTCATGATCAATGGCGTGGCCTACACCGTCTCTGCCGCTGTGACCAACGGCTCCACGTTCGTCATCGTCGGCACGGCTCCGGCGGCGGGCACCTACCCGGCCACCGTGGGTTCATTGCTGACCCTTCAAGCCTTCAATGGAGCCTCGGTCGGCACACAAACGATCAATCTCGGCGCGGGTGGCATCGACCTTTCCCAGTCCATTCAGAACCTGACGATCAATAAAACCAACGGCAATGGCACGCTGGCGCTGAACCTCACCGCAGCTCAGAGCTGGCTGGTGGGCACGGGTCGCACGCTCACTGTGAATCCCGACATCACGGGCAGTGGCAATCTGACGCTGGCGACGATGGGCGCTGGGGCTGTGGCGACGCTATCGGGTCTGGTGACTCTCACGGGCTCGCTGACGGTCAACAATCAGAGCACGGCGGCGACCTCGTT
>JANOAR010000095.1:0-15979 GCA_031411235.1 Verrucomicrobiota bacterium
TGCCTTGCTCTCAGATGAGGCTAATGGGGTTCGCATCAGCTCAGTAACGTGGCTGGAGTTCCGCAACAGGCTCACTGAACTCACCCCGGACGCAGATGAAAGAAGCAGGGCGATGCAGATTTACCGAACCCTGCTGGGAGAGGGCATCCCAACGGATGATGACATCGCCCACCGCGCCTATCTGTTGAGGCAGACAGCCACGGGGCGTCTGCCCAACATCGATGCTCTGATCGCCGCCGCCGCCGCTGAGCATGGTGCAATCCTCGTTCATCGCGATCCTCACATGGCAGGCATTCCCACCTCTGCTGTGGCTCAGCTCGTGTTACCCGACAAATCATCAACCGCAAAATCTTAGCACACTCAAATGGCACTCCACTTTTATTCGGGAAGTCCTTCAATGTTGAAGCGTGGCAAGTTCATCGGCCTCATGGCTTACTTGCTTGCTGCTTTGCCCCCAGCTCATGCAGAGCCTCGCAGCAGCGCGAGCTACTCGATCAGCACGGACACGGCCAATGCAGCGGGTGGGCGGGCGATGAGCGCGAACTACTCGGACGATGGCAGCATGGGCGATGTGGTGGGTGTCTCGGCCACGGCCTCGCCGGTGCTGGCGATGAAGCACGGCTTCATCGGCCAGCTCTATGAAACCCAGTCGCTGGCCATCACGGCGAGTCCGGCCTCGGTGAACGAGGGGCTGACGACGCAGCTCAGCGCGGTGGCGGCGCTGGATGATGGCAGCCAGATCAACCTGGGCAGCAGCGATGCCTTGTGGTCGGTGCTGAATGGGCCGCTGGTGGGAATCACCAGCGGGGGACTGGCGACGGCGGGCGAGGTTTTTATCAATGCTCCGGCCAGCGTGCAGGGAACCTGGAACGGCATCAACGGCAGCCTCACACTCACGGTGCTGAACACCAACGTAGTGCCGCCGGGCGACACGGTGCCTGATCCGGTCTTCACGCCGCAGAGCTTTGCCACAAGTCAGGCGGGCCTGTATCAGGGGCTCCTGAAGGACGGCGGCGGCAACGTGGTGGGGGCGCTCACGGGCTTCAAGCTGCTGAGCACGCAGGCCTTCACCGGCAAGGTGGTGCTCAACGGCATCACCTACTCGCTTAGCGGCAGCTTCCTGGTCGATGGCAGCTTCAGTGGGTCTATTTCGCGCAAGGGCAAGACTTCGCTGGCAGTGACCCTGCACCTGGGCAGCACGGCGGGTAGCGGGCTGACGCTGCAAGGCACGGTCAGCGGCGATGGCTACGGCTCGGCCAAGGTGAGCACGCTGGGCGTGATCACGACAGCGGGGAAGACGGGCGATGGCGTGGCCTTCACCCACACGGGCTACCTGACGGCGGACAAGCAGTGGCATTTGTTCCAATCGCTCTACACCGGGAAAGGCCAGCTCGCGGGCGTGCTGAGCTTCCGCGATGTGCCGGGCGTGAGCGACCTGGATGGCGCGCTGCGCTGGGTGAAGAACCCGAACCTCCTCAATAAGAGCTACCCGGCGGGCTTCAACCTCGCGCCTGGGCTGGTGGGCTCGCTCTACACGCCGCCGCTGGCTGCGCAGCGGGTGCTGACACAACTGGCCAACCAGCACTACAACGCGCGGCTGACGCTGGCAGGCACGGGTCTGGCCAATGGCGGGATTGCGAAGACATTGAGCTGGCTGAGCACCAACGCGCTGGCCTACTACGGCCCGGAGAAGCTGGCCGCGACGATGGTGGCGAGCACCGGCATTTTAACCGGCAGCTATACGGATCAAGCGATCAAGCTGACGGTGCCCTTCGCCGGTGCCGTGCTGCAAAAGCAGGGGCTGGCAGGCGGCAATTTCTTGGTGAGCAACAAGGCGGGGTATTTGCTGATCGAGCCCGGCACGGGCTTCGCTTATCCCGGCAGCGAGGGGGCAGGTGCATTGGCTCGCGTGGTGCTGCCAGGGACTGCGGCAACGGCTCCGGTGGTGGGTGCTGTGGGCTTTGGCGCGGCGGCGGCGGGTAGCTTTGGTGGGGTGCTGATGAATGGCGCAAACATCAGCGGCGGGCTGGAGAGCGTGGTTGTCACGGGGGCTGGGGCGTTGAGCGGCAGCGTCGTTATCGAAGGCAAGCGCTACGCCTTCAAAGGCACGCTGGCGTCCGATGGCGTAGCGGCGGTGATGATCCTGCGCACGGGTTTGCCAAGCATCGTCGGCGATCTTCATCTGGCTCTGGCCAACGGCACGGCGGATGGCTTCCAACTGACGGGGACATTCACTGCTGACGGCACGAGCCACGCCATTGATGCCCAGCGCTTCCCGATTTTTACCTTGTCTTCTCCCGCCCCACAGAAAGGCAAATACACCCTGGCCATGCGCGCGCCCGATGGCGTGGATACAGCGCTCACGCCCGGCGGCGATGGTTTCGCAAGCCTGACGATGAGCTATCTCGGAGCCGCGACGGGCACGCTGACGCTGGCCGATGGCACGACTACCACATTTGCCAATCGCGTCTCGCGCAACGGCGAGTGGTCGCTGCATCGCAGTCTCTACACCACCGGCTATCTCGCGGGCAAGCTGACCTTCCGCAACGTCGCAGGCATCAGCGACCTAGACGGCCAATGGCGCTGGGTGAAGCCCAACGCCGTGCCCAAAACGACGACGTATCCCGCCGGGTTCAACGTGACGCGCGGCGTCATCGGCAGCCTCTACACGCCACCCTTGGCTGGCAGCCGTGCGATGGCCTTGCTTTCAAACACCAACTTCAACGCCTGGCTGCGGCTCAGCGGGCCGGACATATCCACGCTACCTGCACTGACATTGCCCTCGGTGGATCGTGCCGTGACCTGGAGCACAGCCAACAAGATCCTCTACTACGGCCCCGACAAGGCCACGATCACCTTCACTCCCACCACGGGCCTGGCGACGGGCAGCTACACCGACGCAGCCAACGGCGTGAGCGTCACCTTCGGCGGTGCGCTGCTGCAAAAGCAGGGCCTCATGACGGGCCGCTACACAGCGAGCGGACAATCGGGACTGTTTTCGATCATGCCGAGGGCGACAAATCCGTGATGCATGATGGGCGGCGTTGGAATCTCGTTTTATCCCAAACACCGCGTTTCAAGGCTGCTTTCGCAGCGCTTCAAACTCCGCTCCGCCTTTTTTCGCGGCCTCCACATAGCTGTTCATCGCTTTGAAAGCCTTCACAAATTCCCCCGCGTCGATGAATTCACCCTTCATCCACACGCCCGTTTTTTTATCGACCTCAGCCAAGGCTTTGCTCACCTTGGCCGCTAGCCCCTTCGCACGACTCACCCATTTCCTCGGTTCTGTCGGCGGCGCGTTTTTGGCCTGCAACGCTTCGCGCGGGGTGTCGAGCGTCTCCCGAGTCTTGGCGAGATCCTCGGCAAATTTGAGTTCGGTTTTAAAGCCGTAATGAGTGGGCAAATCGCTATCGTCATAAGTCACTTCATAAGTATTGGCTTTGCAGTACAGCGGCTTGTTGGTCGCCAGTTCATAGAAGCGCGCCCAGGTGCCTTCGGGTAGTTTTACGCTGTCCAGCCAAGCAAGCGCAGGCTTCACAGGTTCCAGATACTTCCCGTCGCCCGTGGCGACCCACAGCTCAATGAGCGCATTGATGGCGGTGACGCTCTCCGTTGAACTCACAGCTGGCGGCTCAAATTTACGCGCCCAGACAGGCTCCATGTCGCGGCTGTACTGCTGTGCCCACGCAGGCTGTGGCGCTGGTAGTTGGGCCATGATGAGGAAGTCGCCGAGGCGCTTCGCCGAAGCCAAGTAGCGCTCGTCATTTTCCAAAACATAAGCACGCAGCAGCACCCGCATGACCCACAGTAAATTGCCATCATTGAGCGTGTAAGCGTGCGTGTAATCCACGCCTGGCCAAATGCGCGGCCAAGCGGCGGGCAACTTCGCCTTGGCCACTGGGGCCGTGGCATCTGCGGGGCCATCGAAGTGCTGCCCCCAAGCTCCATTCGGTGCCTGCGCAGCGAGGAGGCCATCGAGGCCAAACTTCAGCGCTGAGCGCAAGGCCGCATCATCTTTGCAGGCGGTGGTGTGGGTGAGTTCCAGCAGGAAGAGCAGCGCAGACTCGGTCTTTTGGTCGTCCAGTGTGGAGCTAGAGTGGCGTTTGCCGAGCAAGGTGTCTCCCGCTTCGATGTCTCGACGAAAATGGTATTTGCTAGCTTTGCGCGGATCGAAGTCGAAGTCGCTACTCCAGCCACCCGAGGCGAGTTGGCACCACAGCAGAGCCTGCGCGGCTTCCTTGGCCCCCTGGAGAAAAAGCTTGTCGCCCGTAGCCTTGTAGGCCGCCAGCATCGACAAGCCCATCGCAGGCGTGCCAGGCGGTTGGATCATGATGAGCGTGGGCGACTCGCGATCCTCGCCCTTGGCGATGCTCATGTCGGTGGGCCATTGCCACGCGTAGCCGCCCGCGAAGGCCACATTGGTGCGGAAATATGCCGCCGCTTTTTTCATCACTACGATGACTTCAGCTGGAGCAGGGTATTTGGCCTGTTGGAGTTTGGGCGGGGCTGTTGCTTCGGGCTTTGATGGCGTATTTTCCGCCGCCGCCAGGAGCTTCGGCAGACTGGTACAAAGGCAGAATAGAATGAGAGGGCGCAAGATCATGGCAGTAAAATGAACGCCAGCGCCCAGGTCGTCTTGCCCATGAAATTAAGCTGTTGAAAGCGAGTGGGGCATCGCGTTTCCACCTTGGGTAATGGGTCATCATGCGAAGTACTACATCGAGCAATGATGCATTATGTATGCCAACCCATCAGGTTCAAATGATGAATCTCGATACACATTTGTCCAATTTACTTCATCCAACATCACGCTAGAAGTCTTCCCTCGCTTGTGATTAGGCGCAGTTTTTCCTCAATAGAAATAGAGAAGAAAGGGTGACTTATGAAATTCAATCCCGGCTCAGAATGGTCGTTGACTAGTTTTCAATTGAATCACGGGTGTTGGAGACAGCGATGGTTCTGTCTTGGCTTGGGACTCAGCGCTGGCATCTCCCTCGCACAAGAACCAGGTATTGTGCCCGACAAGCCCGAGAACTTGCAGCAACTCAGCCTGGAGGAACTCATGAGCATCAAGGTCGCCACGGTAACCACGGCATCGAAAAAAGCCGAAAAGACGACCCAAGCCCCCGGCACAGCCATCGTCATCGACCAGAACGACATCAAGCTGCGCGGCTACTCCAATCTATCCGATGTGCTGCGCGACTTGCCTGGGATGGAACTGTCGGAATCCATCTTCACTGAACTAGGCTCACAGCTCTCGGTGCGTGGCATTCCCAGTAGCAACAAAATCGTCGTGCTCGTTAACGGCATGAGGGTGAACCCTCCCGGCGGAGAGTATTTCCCGCTGCGCAGTGACTTCAGTGTGCGCAACGCCGAGCAGATCGAGGTGGTCTATGGCCCGGGCTCCACGCTCTACGGCCAGGATGCCATCAGCGCCGTCATCAATGTGAAAACCAAGAGTCCACCCCAGGATGGCAAGACGCTCCTCGAAGGTGGAATCGAAGCTGGCTTCCACCAAGAGCGCGAGATTTGGGGATCAATCGGCAAGGTGTTCGATGCGGATCGAAACATCGCCTTCAGCGGCTTCATCCAGTACCACAACTCTGAGCTAAGCCGTATGGATCGTGAATACCCCAGTTGGTGGAAGGATTTCCGCAAGGTCGCGCAAACCAAGGGGAGAGGCACCGTGCCAGACCGTCTTGATTATGGCCTCAATGCTTTCGCTAAACTCGATGTGGGCGACTTCTCTCTACAGAGCTGGTATCGAGACTCCGAGCGCAGCAGTGCGGAGGGTTACGGCCCACCCATTCTGGCCTTTTTGCCCGAGGCACGCTGGCAGGATCGCAGTTGGGTGACGCAGGCCAAGCACACATGGGACATCACCGACACGATAACACTGAACTCCGATGTGACCTATAATTGGTACGAGGTCGATCCACACAGTCGCTACATTTTCCCTCGCGATGCCAACCATTGGTTCTTCGACGACTACAAGTATGCTCGTGGGACGAGTATCTCGGTCGAAGAAAGCCTGCACATAAAAATCTCCGATTCGTTGTCGGCTTTGGTCGGTGGTGTTTACACAAGTTACGACATCATTCCGAAGTCCACCTTTCCTGGCGGAGCAAAACGCGGCAGTGATGCCAGCCTTGTCGAGCAAGGTGGTAGCTTCGTTTATTTCACGACGCCGGGCGATCCAACTTCTCGTCATGAGATACCGCGAGTGGTGGATGTCGATTTTAACCGACTCGGAGCCTACGTTGAATTCGACTATCAATGGTCTCCGACCTTGAAGCTCATCGCTGGGGCACGGGTGGACAAGGATTCTCGAATCGAAGATCCATCCTATACCCCTCGCGCCGCTGTGATTTGGGACGTGTCGGACTCCTTCACCATGAAGTACGCCTACTCCCAGGCATACATCTCGCCAGCTCCCTACTTTGGCTTTTCGACCTACGACCGTGGCGACATTCTCAACACCTCCAACCCTTTATTGCAGCCAGAGACGTCGCAGACCCATGAGGTCACGTTCACCTACAACGCTGATCCTTTCGATCTGGGACTGAGTCTTTATTATGGCGAACAGAGCAACTTGATCACCGTTTCCGATGTCGCATCGCAACCCAATATTTTGCTCAATCCGGTCTATGTGGATCTCGCTGGGACACAGCCTCGTGCGCTCACAAACACGGTCAACAGCGGCAGCAGCACCAACATGGGGTTGGACTTTTTTGGCAGAGTGCGGCTGTCCTCCAGCCTGAGCGCTTGGTTCTCCTACTCCTACACATCCTTCGAGCAAATCACGGCGGGGAAGGCCTCTGGCCTGCAAGGCATCTCCATGAATAACGTCCGTCTGGGAGCCACCTGGGCCGTCGCGGATCATTGGTTCATCACCCCAAGTTTGGTCGCTCGTTCGACACCACAAAATCTCGATGCAGGCAGGCTGGGGAGCGAGTTAAACAATCCCTGGGAGATCAATCTCCATCTCCTCTATCGGCCCACTGACAAGCTGGAGTTCTACCTCGGCCTGCGCAACATCACCAACAATCACAACGCCGCAACGGGGCTAGCCCGCAATGCCATTCCGCAGGAAACCTTCGGCGGTGTCGTCGGTTTCCAGATCAAGTTGTGAACTTCTCAATCTCCCGTCATCATGAGTTTGCCTCAGCCTATCTCCCTATCCCGCTCCACTTCTCGCGAGGCGAGAGTGATGGCTTTGCGTGGGCATGAGGTACGAGGTAAAGCCACGACTCGCATCGTACGCGCCTTACTCTGGCTCAGCCTGCTCGGCTTTGCTTCCCCCGCCCGTGCGCAGTACTCCGAGCATGAGGTCAAGGCCGCGCTACTGCTCAACTTCGCTCGCTACGTCACTTGGCCAGTAGGCACCTTCGAGAATGCGGACACCCCATTGACCATCTGCATTTTGGGCGACAATCAAGTCGCCTCCCAAATCGAAAAAGTGGTCAAAGGACAACACGCTGGCGCACGCAGCATCAACGTGCAGCGCATTGACAGTGCGAGCAGTGTGAAGCCCTGCCAGATGCTCTTTGTTGGCAAAGGCCAAGCGACACAACTCAATGCGCTGAGTAAACGAGCGGGTGCCGCCTGCCTCACCGTGAGCGACGCCGATGATTTCCTTCGTCATGGCGGCACCATTCGTTTCTATCTCAGCACCGACAATAAGGTGCGCTTCGAGATCAATCCTCGGGCAGTCACACGCCAGCAACTCAAACCCAGTGCCGCCCTGCTGCGCCTCGCGCGTATCGCTTCAGATGGGCGTTAAGCTCCATGAGACTCACCTCCATCGGCACCAGGATCACGTCCGCTTTTGCGCTCGTGCTGTTAGCCTTTGCGATCTTTGCCCTCGTCACCTTCCGGGAGATTTCCAACTCATCAGAGACCCAGCGCCTCGTATCCAAGAGCCAGGAAGTCATCAGCCAGATTGTGCAAATGAGCGCCTCGGCGTCGAATATTTTATCCTCCGTGCGCGGCTACACCGTCACGGGTGACGAGGCACTGGCCGAGAGTGCTGAGTGGAATCGCCTCGATCTCACCCAAGGCCTTGATGAGTTGCGTTCGCTGACAGAGCCGATGCTGGAGCAGCGAGTGAAAAGCGCGCGGCTCGCCCCACTCGTGGAGAAGTTTGTCAGCTTCAGTCAACGACTGGAGGCGCTGCGTAAACTCGAAGGTATGGAGGCCGCTGTGGCCGAGCTAAAAACAAACGAGGGCCAGGGCTTGGTGGATAGCATCATGCTGATTCTTGATGAAATGAAAGATGAAGAGGAGCGCCTGCTGGAGACACGCACGGCCACAGCGCACGAGTCTGTGGGGAAAACGCGTCGTTACCTCATCATCAGCGCCGCGCTCACCATCGGCTTCGGTATGGGGGCCAGCGTCTTCATCACCCACCGCATTGTGACTCCCGTCGCCCGTTTGGTAGAAGGCACCGAGCGCATCGGAGGCGGCGACTTCGACCATCGTGTGCCAACGACGGGTGGCGACGAAATCGAGCAACTCGGCGGTGCCTTCAATCAAATGGTCGCCAGGCTGCAACAATCGCATCGAACCGTAGCTGAGCAGGACTGGCTGAAAGGCTGTCTAGTGCGCATTGGCGGTCAACTTCAAGGGCAGCGCGATGTCGCCGTCGCAGGCCGGATCGTGCTCGAAGAACTCGCCACTGCCCTGGATGCGCGGCACGGGGCCATCTATTTGAGCGAGCTGGGAAGCGGTGGCCTATCGCTAGTCCTACGTGCCAGCTACGGCTGTGGGGAAGTCGCCCCCATACCCCCACGCATTCGTCCCAGCGAAGGCTTGGTGGGGCAGTGCCTAGTCCAGCGCCAGCGCATCGTCATCACCGACGTGCCGCCCGAGTATCTGAAAATCGGCTCCGCTCTGGGTGAAGCAACACCACAGACCCTTGTTCTCCAACCCGCTATCTTTGAAGGTAGCGTAGAGGCTGTATTGGAATTGGCTAGCTTACAGCGCTTTAGCCCAGTGCAGTTCTCGCTTCTGGATCAACTGGGTGACAGCTTAGCGGTGGCATTGCACACCATCCAATCAGCACAACGCACCGAAGACTTATTACACGAGTCGCAATCCTTGGCCGCCAAACTCGAAGACAACGCCCGCCAACTTCATGAGCGCAACCTGGAGGTGGAACGCAAAAACGCCGAAGTCGAGGAGGCACGCTTCGCCTTGCAAGAGCGGGCAGAACAGTTGTCGCGCTCTAATGCTGACCTTGAACAATTCGCATATGTGGCTTCACATGATTTGCAGGAACCCCTGCGCGCGGTGGCCGGCTTTGCCAGCCTTCTGGAACGCCAATTGCGCGACAAGCTTGAAGACCACAGCCTCGAACACCTTCACCACATCATCGAAGGTGCCAACCGCATGAAGTCACTGATCGCTGACTTACTAGCCTTCTCTCGGTTGAACCGCCGCGATACCTTCCAGGAAACCGACTTCGAGCAGGTGCTGCCAACAGTGCTGCAAAACCTAGACGCTGCCATCAGCACCACTGGGGCGGTCGTTACCCACGACCCACTTCCCACCATGCTGGCCGACCGAATGCAGATGGGGCAAATCCTACAAAACCTCATTTCTAACGCTATCAAATTCGCCAGCAAAGAAACCCCAAAGGTGCATGTCAGCGCGTGCCAACAATCAGACGGAGCATGGCAATTCTCCGTGAGTGATAATGGCATCGGTATCGCTCCCGAGTTTATAGACCGCATCTTCGTCATCTTCCAACGCCTGCACACCCGCGACCAATACCCCGGCACAGGCATCGGCCTCGCCATCTGCAAAAAAATTGCCGAACTCCATCGTGGCCGCATCTGGGTCAAATCCGAACCAGACAAAGGCGCTACCTTCTATTTCACCATCGGCACAAACCTCGCAACCCACGGAACCCTATGACAACTAACACAGGACACATCATCGACATTCTCCTTGTCGAAGACAGCCCCACCGATGCTATGCTCGCCCAGGAGGCCTTCATCGAGGCTAAAGTAGCCAACCGCCTGCACCATGTGCCCGATGGCATGGAGGCAATGGCGTTCCTGCGCCGCGAGGGGCGTTATGCCCACGCCCCCCGTCCCGACTTGATCCTGCTAGATCTCAACATGCCGCGCAAAGACGGGCGTGAAGTCCTCGCTGAAATCAAAGTCGATCCCGATTTGATGATGATCCCCGTGCTCGTAATGACCTCATCCCAAGCCGAGAGCGACGTGATCAAATCCTACAAGCTGCACTGCAATGGTTATGTAGTGAAGCCACTGGATTTTCAGCAGTTCACGGAAACCGTACGCAGCATCGACAAATTCTGGTTTGCCGTGGTAACGCTACCACCTTCGCACAAAGAGGGGGGCTAGGGACATTGCCCCACTCCTCAGCCCTTTAGCTTAAACCCGAACGCCGCGATTGATCGGCGACTATTTTCACCCATCCTTGGCCTGATGCGGTTCGGCAACGGCGGGCTCGGTATTTTTCCAATACAGTCACGCGATCGCCAAACCGCCTGAGACTCAAGCCTTGGCAAAGCTAGCCATCGCTGAATCGCGCCGTTCGGGATTAATGCAACTATTCCGCTCAACCGAGCAGCGATTTGAGCATCGCCGCATGAAGCCCTCCAGGTAGAACTATACCCCATAGTGAATGTGCCAAGCGCGGCACCATCGAAGGCGTCAAGCCAGTTGAAGGTAGAACTATACCCCATAGTGAATGTGCCAAGCGCTGACTAACTATGTTGGCATGGCCCAAAAATGAGCTTGGGAATAATGATTGAGTCGATTATACGCGTCATAACATGCTAACAAGTGATTCCAATTCAGAGACTGTGGCGACGCAGGAACCCCAAGCTACTCAGGCTACTGCCGAAGTAACCTCACCGCAGCGGCTGGAACTGCACATTCCGTGGGTCACTTTCATCAAGGCATTCACTGCCGTGTTGGCGGTCTATGCCATCTATGTGCTGTGGCCGCTACTGCTGCTGGTGTTCTTGGCGCTGTTTCTGGCCGTCACACTTCTCTCCTTCGTGGACTGGTTGGATGACAAGGGAGTGAAGCACAGGATCAGCCTAGCTATGGTGATCGGAGGCTTGCTGACGGTGCTGGCCATCGGCATGGCACTCATCTTGCCAGCGTTGGTCGAGCAGGTGACCAGCTTCAGTCAGAGCCTGCCGAAGTTGCGCGAGGAGACACTCAACCAGTTTCCGGTGGGCGGTGCCATTCGCCACAACATTGAACACATTCTCGACAGCGCTAATTGGTCCGAAGCGAGCACTTGGCTTGGCCATTTCATGTCAGCAGGCGGCATTGCGCTCGGCGGCCTCTCCGAGATTGCCCTCTTGATCGTGATCGCCCTGTATCTGGTCATTGATGGCAGTAAAAGCTATGAGTGGTTGTTGGCGTTCTTCTCACCCTTGAAGCGTGCGAAGCTCCGACTCACGTCAGAAGAAATCTCCCAGGTCATCTTTGGCTACGTGTCGGGACAGGTTATCACCTCTGCTCTGGTGTCCATTTATGCTTTCGTCGTGCTGAGTATGTTGCATGTGCCCGGAGCTTTGATGCTGTCCATTCTGGCAGGCGTTTTGGACGTTCTCCCCATACTTGGATTTGTCATCGCCACAGCACCAGCCGTCCTGCTGGCCTTGAGTGTATCGCCCCAGACAGCCTTCACTGTTCTCCTTTTGTATATACTATTTCACGCTCTCGAAACCTACTACATCGTGCCCAAGGTCTATGGGAAACACCTCAGGGTCTCCACCCTCACCGTGCTGCTTGGACTTTTGGCAGGAACACTGCTGGCAGGTATTCCTGGAGCCCTGGCGGCACTGCCGGTGATTGCCTCGTATGCAGCGATTGAGCGTATATGGCTCAAGCCCTACCTGCGGGATGGCGTCTCCGAAAAGCATGAGCAGCAGAAGGCCCAGGAGTTTGGCGAGCGGGTCTAAGTCATGATGAAAACCTTCCTGTCGCTGCTCTGCGAAACCTATCGCCAATGGACTGCCAACCGGGGGCCAAAGATGGGCGCGGCGCTATCCTTCTACACCGTCTTCTCGCTCGCCCCGCTGGCCATCCTGATGCTGTCGCTGGTCAGTCTAGCCGTGGAACGCAACGCCGCCCGCACCGAAATGGTGGGCCAGTTCAGAGCCTTTGTCGGCAATGAAGGCGCAGATATGGTGGAGCTGATTCTGACGGAAACAGCAGCTGCGAATACTAGTCTCTGGGCCACCATCATTGGTTTCGCCGTGCTGCTCGTAGGTGCTTCAGGCGTATTCGGTGAGTTACAAGATTCACTAAACCAAATTTGGGAGGTATCCACCAAACGTCATCCCATCTTTGTGATGCTCAAAGAGCGCGCCATATCCTTTATCATGGTCTTTGTCATGAGCTTGCTCATGCTTGGTTCCTTCCTTTTTTCCGCCGTAATCGCGGTAGCGGGGGAATACCTGCATAGGCTGTCTCCAAGCTTTGACGGCGCATGGGAACTGAGCAATTCCGCTGTCTCACTGCTAGTGATCGCACTGCTGTTTGCCCTGATCTACCGCATGGTTCCCGATGCTCGCGTCACCTGGAAGGACGTCTGGCTCGGGGCAGTGATTGCGGCAGTGTTATTCGTGCTGGGGAAGGTCGTGCTAGGCTTCTACTTCGGGCGCAGCGCCATCGCCTCCAGCTACGGCGCTGCTGGCTCGCTCATCATTATTCTGGTTTGGGTTTACTACTCCGCACAGATCTTGTATTTCGGGGCCGAGTTCACGCATGTCTATGCGCTGCGTCATGGTTCTCACCGGAGTCATGGGTATACGGCTGAAAACCAGACATGATTAAGCGACACATTTCAGTTTTTAGCCAGCTTTGCTCTCGGCATACACCAAAGTCTCATTCAGAGTTTCCAAAAACTCATTAACCTTGATAGGTTTGGTGAGATAACGGAAAAAGCCTGCTTGCAGACCTCTTTCGATGTCACTGGGAATTGCGTTAGCGCTTAAAGCAACGATAGGAATGTGGGCCGTTGTTGGATCAAGATGGATGATTTTCATTGCTTCAATACCACTGATTCCAGGCAAATTGATGTCCATCAAAATCACATCGGGCAAGTAACCGCGAGCTAGATTGATACCGTCATTGCCATTCTGGGCGGTGATCAAACGAATGTCTGGACGACGAGAGATCAGTTGTTCCACAAGTTTTAAGTTAGCTGGATTATCCTCAACATAGAGCAAAAGGCGCACACGTGGCCCTGCTGGAATGGGGACGGCACCTGTTGCGGTGCTGACAGCTTTAATAAATTCATCGTGGGGATCGGTATCGTAGTTCAGTTCGATCCAGAATACGCTACCGACTCCGACAGTGCTTTCCGCTCCGATGCTACCTTTCATGAGTTCCACCAAGCGCTTGCTGACGACGAGGCCTATGCCAGTACCTTCTTCACCACTGGTCTCTTTGCCAAGGCGATTGAAAGCCTGAAAAAGTTGTGCCAGCATCTCGGGCGACAGCCCCGCACCTGTATCTCTGACGCTGATTCGCAGGCGGCTAGGTGTCGGCAAAAGGTAGTCCACAATGACGGTTCCTCCAATCTGGTTATACTTGATCGCGTTGGACAATAGGTTGATTAACACCTGCTTTAAGCGCGTCCTGTCGGCATTTATGAAACAAGGGCCTTCGAACTTGGGGAACGTCATGCTAATGCCACGCTTCTGTGCCTGAGGCTCGATCATCGCTTGGCATTCGATCATTACTTCTGGCAATGACACGGGCTCTAACGAAAGAGACATTCGACCGGATTCCACGACGGCAAGATCTAAAATGTCATTGATAAGTTCTAAGAGAAACCAGCCTGCATGTAGAATCTGGTCGATGCTAGCCTTTTGACTTGGCGTTGGCAGCGGTGAATCCGATTCCATGAGTTGGGCAAAGCCAAGAATGGCATTGAGCGGCGAACGCAGTTCGTGGCTCATGCTGGAGAGGAAATCGGACTTTGCCTGATTGGCTTTTTCAGCGATAGCCTTGGCTTTTTCTAGCTCGACAGTGTTTTCTAGCAGCACTTTGTCCCAGCGCTTGCGCTCGGTCACATCTCGCGCTGCGGCGAAGACGCCCTGCAAAATGCCATCGCGATCATGGAAGGTGGTGGCGTTGTAGGATACCACAGTTTCCTTGCCGTCCTTGGTCCGAGCGGTCAGTTCATAATCCGTAACCTTGCCTTCGCTGAGCACCCGCTCGATGCCTTCCTCGGCGCGTGCAGGGTCAGTGAAGTAATTTTTGAAATAGGCTCCGATAAGTTCTTCGCGTGATCGCCCCGTCAGCGTCTCCATTTGGTTATTAACATCGGTGATAATGCCAGACGGATCGGTCGTCATCAGCGCGTCAATGTTAGATTCGATCAAAGAGCGCGTGTAGAATTGCTGATCACGCAAAGCCTTCTGCACGGCATATTCGCCCGTGACATCCCGGAACACGAGCACGGCCCCAATCACTTGGCCATTACGCTCGCGGATCGGCGCACAACTGTCAGCGATGTCACACTCACTACCATTGCGTGCAATCAGTACGGTATGGTTGGCTAATCCCTGAACCGTGCCCTTGGCCAAGGTTTCCATGACAGGAACTATGGTGGGTTGGCGAGTTTCTTTATTGATGATGGGAAAAATCTCCTCCACAGGCCGACCTGCGGCTTGCGCCTGCGTCCAACCTGTGAGCTGCTCCGCTAACGGATTCATGAGCGTCACACGTGCTTCAGCATCGGTAGCGATGACGGCGTCGCCAATGGAATTGAGCGTAACTGCGAGCTTCTCCTCGCTAAGCTGCAAGGTGCGATTGGCTTGGTTGAGTTGCCGATTCGTTTCCTCTTGAGCATTGACCCAATGCTGCCGCTCCTCTTCAACTTGCTTGCGCGCCGTATTATCGGTGCCTATTAAAAGGTAACCAATAATTCCACCTTTGTTATCACGCAATGCCGTGACAGATACTACCGCAGGGAAGCGACTTCCGTCTTTGCGAATATAAGTCAGTTCATAGATGTCTTCGATACCACGCGAAGCCTTGAATACAAGCGCCTCGAAGCCTGGCGCGATGCTGGTCGATAACTCGATGCTCAGAGCTGCCGCACGAACCACTAATTCCTGTGGATCAGAAATCTCTGCGGGGGTGATCTTGTTTAGAACGTCATCTGCCGTGTAGCCCAACATCCGCTCAGCGCCAACATTAAAGAGTTGAATGACACCCTTTTCATCCGTGGCAATGCTGGAGAAATTGGCACTGTTGAGGATGGCATTTTGCAAGGCTCCCGTTTTTAGCAAGGAGGCATGGTGCTGAAGTTCGGTATTGCCTCCAATCGCCAAGCGTTCAGAGGGAGACTTTGACTTCAAATGAGCTGGTGCAAGAGGTTCATTGTCGGCTTGAGGATTTGTTTTTTTAGAGGTAAGCATTCGGAGTATTGAGCGCTGAATTTGATGTGATTAGGTGCTACCGTCTGCTGAGGATGGATAGGCAGTGGAGTCAGTTTCTCGCGCCTGCCACGCTCTGTGCTCTGCTAGTGTCACTTTGGGGGGCAAATATTGGATCGCTCCTGTGTGCGTCTTAATCGCACAATCTCGTGCCAACTCGGTGGCCTCGATAGTTTCGTCCTTAGACTGAGCTTCAACATCAAGCGCGTGTTGGAGCAGTAGTCGCGCTGTGGCGACGCCGACTTCGGGGCCGTCGGCGGTAATCTTGATGGTGGGGACTGTGGTCATTGGTGTTAGGTAGGCGGTAAATCTTGCGCACCATGCGTGACCTGCTCGTACAATGTTATGGGGTGAAACCCTACCATCAGAAGAAATAGTGGGACTGATCCAGGCCCGTGATGCCTCATTGAAAAGAGACACCGAAGAGTAATTCAGAAGGTGGCTCGATGCCTCACAATGTAGGACACTGTGGGTGGGGTGTTTTGCATGGGCTTTGGCTGGGTTGCAAGTGGCCCTTGACTACCGTTTTGTGCG
>JANOAR010000096.1:0-10096 GCA_031411235.1 Verrucomicrobiota bacterium
TGCCCAACAGCTCCGCGCAAAACGCCATTTCACCCGCGAAGCTCGACGATTGCCGTCGCGCCGGTGCAGCCGTCGTGAACATGTTGAAGCAAGGCATCATGCCCCTCGACATCCTCACGAAGAAAGCGTTTGAGAATGCCATCACCGTCGTCATCGCGCTTGGCGGTTCGACGAACGCCGTGTTGCACCTGCTCGCCATCGCGCACGCCGCGAAGGTGAAGTTGACCATTGACGACTTCACGCGCGTCGGCAAACGCGTGCCCGTGCTTGCCGACCTCAAGCCCAGCGGCAAATACAGCATGAGCGCGCTCGTCGCCATCGGCGGCATCCGCCCGCTCATGAAGACGCTGCTCGACGCCGGATTGCTCCACGGCGATTGCCTTACCGTCACCGGCCAGACCATGGCCGAGACGCTCGGCGACGTGAAACCCTATCCGAACGGCCAGCAGATCATCCGCCCGCTCGACAACCCCATCAAGAAAGATAGCCACCTCGTCATCTTCTACGGCAACCTCGCCCCCACCGGCGCGGTCGGCAAAATCACTGGCAAGGAAGGCACGAGCTTCACCGGCAAAGCCATCGTGTTCGAGGGCGAAGAGAAGGCGCTCAAAGCCATCCTCGACGGCACGGTGAAGAAAGGCCACGTCATCGTCATCCGCAGCGAAGGACCGAAAGGCGGACCGGGCATGCGCGAAATGCTCGCGCCCACCAGCGCCATCATGGGCAAGGGTCTTGGCAAAGACGTCGCGCTCATCACCGACGGACGCTTCAGCGGCGGCAGCCACGGCTTCGTCGTCGGCCACGTCACACCAGAAGCCTTCGTCGGCGGCCCCATCGCGGTGATCAAAAACGGCGATGGCATCACCATCGACGCTTCAAAACATGCCATCACGCTGGACATTCCTGCCAAGGAACTCGCCGCACGCTTGAAGGCATGGAAGCAACCCAAACCCCGCTACACACGCGGCGTACTGGCGAAGTATGCCAAGCTGGTGACCAGCGCGAGCGAGGGTGCAGTGACCGACGCAGGCTTGTAACCGCACCTCACAAAACGCCTATGCCTCGCGGGACGTGGCCTTCGACTTCAGTCGAAGGCAGTCTGGAGGACTGTGAAGATAAAACGCTACGAAGGCCCCCCGAAGCAAAACGCGGGGTGGACTTCAAGCGTCCAACAGCTTTGCCAGCCGCCGACCGAGTGCGACTGAAGTCGCGGATGCTCTCCGCAGCGATGAAATGCCTAACCACTGAGAAGACAGTGGTGGCTCGGGACGGGGTCGAACCGCCGACACTAGGATCTTCAATCCCATGCTCTACCAACTGAGCTACCGAGCCGTGTCTGCATTTCCTTTGGGGAAACGAGGCGCGGATTATGGATGCGATGCTGAAGGCTGCAACAACATTTTGGCGATCAATCAATGTTTGGCTCGGCGTTCAGTTCCAGCTTGCCCGATCCAAAGCCGGGCGTAACGCCAAGCCTTGTTAATCACCACTTCATGAAACTCATCCGCTTCACTACTCCTCACGGCACTACCCACTATGGCAGTCAGCAGCCCGACGGCTCAGCCTTCCTCATCGAAGGCGATATTTTCGGCGACTATACCGTGACCACTACGCGCTCAGAAGTGGCCAAGCTGCTCGCGCCTGTTGAGCCCAAGAGCATCCTCTGCATCGGCTTGAACTACCGCAAACACGCTGCCGAAAGCGGTGCGAAAATCCCCGGCCATCCCGTGCTCTTTATGAAGGGGCTGAACACGTTGCAGAACCCTGGCGATCCTATATTGATCCCCACGCATCTGCGTAGTACCGAGGTCGATTATGAGTGCGAGCTGGCCATCGTCATCGGCAAGGCGGCGAAGAATGTCAGCAAGGCCAACGCCCTTGATTATGTGCTGGGCTATACCTGTGCCAACGATGTGAGCGCACGCGACTGGCAGCGCACCTGGGGCGGCAGCCAATGGTGCCGTGGCAAGACTTTTGATACCTTCCTGCCGCTGGGGCCATGCCTTACCACCGCCGATGAAATCCCCAATCCCAATGCGCTGCAAATCAAGACCGTGCTCAACGGTGAGGTCATGCAGGACTGGAATACTAGCGATATGATCTTCGACGTGCCCACGCTGATTGAGTTCCTCAGCGGCAGCACGACGCTGCTGCCCGGCACCGTCATCATCACTGGCACCCCACATGGCGTCGGCATGGGCCACAACCCACCGCTGTGGATGAAACATGGCGACGTGGTCAGCATCGAGATCGAGAAGATCGGCACGCTGACGAATCCGGTGCTGGATGAGGTGTAGTCGAGAGCGCCCACCGCTTGAAGTTACAGGGCTTCACGCTGCCCGGCATACCTCCAGGGGACATTGTTCTTTTGATGGTAACGCATGGGCGCTGCCAACGTAAGCTTGCCTCTCGCGGCGGGAAGCTGCTAGTATCGCGATTCGTTTCACCCGTCTTTCCCCAACGTTCATATTATGTCCAAGAATCTCAGCGCCCTCTCCTTCCGCCTAGGCACCGAAAAAAATCTCTTCGAGCGTATGGTCGATGCGGCGGACAAGCAGGGCACGGCAGAGAAAAATGACACGGTGCGCAGCCTCGGCGAGGCGTCTTTGTTTGGCGATGCAGTGACGCTCGGCGCGGTGTCGTTTTACGACTTCTTGAAGAAGGAAAATGAAGGCAAAAAAGTCTTCATTTGCAATGGCTCGGCCTGCCTCTGCGCAGGCACTCAGGAGGCGCTGCATCACGACCTGGAGACCCATTTTAAAGCGGATGAGATCGGCCACATTTGCTGCTTGGGCCGCTGCCACCAGGGCGATGCTTTTCAGTATGAAGGCAAGAACTATTCGGGGCAAAATGCCGCTGCGCTCGACACCCTTTTCAAGACGGGCACAGGCGATGCCGAGGATCGCTACGCGGTGGTATCGCATCTCCAACCCGCGCAACTGACCGCGCCCTTCACCAGCATCGACGAGTATTACGCGCCCTTCCGTGAGTTGCTCGGCAAAGACCGCGATTGGCTGGCTAGCGAACTAAAGGACAGCGGCCTGCGTGGCCGTGGCGGCGCGGGCTTTCCACTGCACTTCAAGTGGTCGTCTTGCCGCGCTGCCGAGGGCGCAGTGAAATACATCGTCTGCAACGCCGACGAAGGTGATCCCGGTGCCTACATCGACAAGTATCTCATGGAGGTGCAGCCACATAGCGTGCTGCTCGGCATGATGGTCGCGGGCTGGTTCGCCGGGGCTGAGACGGGCGTGCTCTACATCCGCGCGGAGTATCCCGACTCGGTGCGCATCATCGACGCTGCCATCGCCGATCTCCATGCTGCTGGGCTGCTGGGCAAAGACATCCTCGGCAGTGGATTTAACTTCGCGCTGAAGACCATCAAAGGCGCTGGGGCCTACATCTGCGGCGAAGAAACCGCGTTGCTCGCCAGTATCGAAGGCCAACGCCCAGAGGTGCGCACGCGCCCTCCATTCCCCACCATCGAAGGCTTGTACCGCAAGCCAACGATCCTCAACAACGTCGAAACCTTCTCCAACCTCCGCGCCATCCTCGCCATGGGCGGCAAGGCTTACGCCACCGTCGGCACGCCTCAGAGCAGCGGGCCAAAGCTGCTTTCGCTCGACAGCCACTTTGTGAGGCCCGGCATTTATGAGGTCGCGATGGGCACGCCGTTACAGACGGTAATCGACCTCGCTGGCGGCTGGAAGACACCGATCAAGGCGATCCAAGTCGGTGGCCCTCTCGGTGGTATCGTGCCGATCTCGCACATCGAGAAGCTTACCGTGGACTTCGAGAGCTTCAAAAAAGCCGGCTTCCTGCTCGGTCACGCAGGTGTGGTGAGCATCCCCGAGAGCTTCCCGATGATCGAGTACATCCAGCACTTGTTTCAGTTCACGGCGGATGAAAGTTGCGGTAAGTGTTTTCCCTGCCGCCTCGGCAGCACACGCGGTAAAGAATTGATCGCCAAAGCCCGCGATGATGCCAGCTACAAGATCGACCGCACGCTCATCAATGATCTGCTGGAAACGATGGAACTCACCAGTTTATGCGCCCTCGGCGGCGGCGTGCCCTTGCCGATCAAGAATGCACTGGAGCATTTCGATGGCGAATTGCGCGGGTATTTCCAAGCCCAATAACAAATAGGTTGCTTTGGTATGGCAACGATGCCATACTCGCCATGCCATGAAGATGACAATGCACATCGACGAAGACCTTCTCATAGAGGTCATGACTGCCACGGGCACCACCAGCAAGACTGCCGCCGTGGACGCAGCGCTCCGTAAGGTCGCTAACAAGTTCCGCCAAAGGGAACTCTGGAAGAAGGGGCTTGGCATGACTCCCGACGAACTCGGGGCAGGTACTTGGCCAGAGGAAAACTATTCCACCGCCTTCACTGTGACCTCCGTCCTCAACGAAGAACCCGGCACTTATGGAAGAGAACGTCCTCGTTGATTCCAGCTACTTCATCAGCCGCTTTCGGAAAAAACTCGATCCTTTCCGAGAGCTGGCTGAGGCCGACATCCGCTATGAGTTTTACTCGTGCGGCGTGGTCATGGCCGAAGTGGGGTGCGGGGTCGGCGTACCGAAGCATTACAAGCAAGTGCGCGATCATTTCTCAGTCATGTGCTGGGTGCCGACGACGGATCGCATCTGGGACAAAGTGACCAACCTTCTCTGGCAGCTCGCTCGCCAAGGTATCGTGATGAAAATCCCCGACATCACCATCGCCGTCTGCGCCTTGGAAGTCGATGCGGCGGTGCTCACGCTGGATTCCGATTTTAAATTTGTTCCTGGATTGCGGGTGATCGATACGTTGGATTAATTGACAGCATTCACATCAAATTACTGATCCGTTACCCAGGGCTGACACCACACTCGCAACCCACCGCTACAGAGCTATCAGAAGCTCTCGCAGCCGCCTAGCGCCTCTTCGATTTTGTGCTTTCCCTTCTCCCGCCCGAGGCTCATCCTCAGTAAAACCTTTTCTCCATTATGGTCCAAATCCTCTCCACCCTCACAGCCCACATCGACGGCGAGCCCTTCCGCTTCCAAACCGGTGATACACTGCTCACCTTCATCGACCGTCATCTGGGCCGTGGCCATGTGCCGACGCTCTGTGATGCGCCGCAGCTAGAGCCTTATGGCGCGTGCCGCGTGTGCTCGGTAGAGGTCGCGCTGCAAGCCGATGGGCCACGCCGTGTTGTCGCGTCTTGTCACACGCCGATTGCCGAGGGCATGCACATCTTCACCGAGTCGAAGAAGATTCGCGGGCTGCGCAAAAACATCGTGGAACTCGTGCTCACCGATCACCCGCTTGACTGCCTCACCTGCGAAGTCAGCGGCAACTGCGAGCTGCAAACTGTCGCGGCGAAAGTGGGCATCCGTGGCGTGCGCTACCCGGCTGGCGCGAACCATCTGGATCGTGCGAAGGACCACTCGCATCCCTACATGACCAGCGAGTTGAGCAAGTGCATCAACTGCTCGCGCTGCGTGCGTGCCTGCGATGAAGTGCAGGGTCAGTTCGTGCTTTCCATGCACGGGCGCGGCTTCAATGCTCGCATCATCAAGGGGCTCGATACCTCGTTTGAAGACAGCACCTGCGTCTCCTGCGGTGCGTGTGCTCAGGCCTGTCCTACCTCGGCCATTAGCGACAAGTTCTTCTCCAAGTCCGTCGAAGCCACCAAGAAGACCCGCACCATCTGCACCTACTGCGGCGTGGGTTGCAACCTCACTGTCGCCACCAAGGGCGATGAAGTGCTGTCCATCCAGGCTCCCATCGACGCCGAGGTGAACCATGCGCACACCTGTTTGAAGGGCCGTTACGCCTTCAAGTTTTACAACCATCGCGACCGCCTGAAGACCCCGCTCATCCGCCAGCCCGATGGCCAGTTTGCCATCGCCACCTGGGATGAAGCGTATGCCCACATCGTGCAAAATTTGAGCCGGATAAAGACCGAGCACGGCGGCAACTCCATCGCTGGCATCTCGTCTGCGCGCTGCACCAATGAGGAAAACTACCTCATGCAGAAGTTCATCCGCCACGTCATAGGCACCAACAACATCGACTGCTGCGCCCGCGTCTGCCACTCGCCCACCGCCTGGGGCATGCAGAAGAGTTTCGGCACTGGCGCCGCGACCAATAGCTTCGAGGACATCGAGTTCACCAAGTGCATCATGATCATCGGCGCAAACCCCACCGAAGGCCATCCCGTCACCGGCGCACGCTTGAAGCAACAGATCATGAAGGGCACGCCCCTCATCGTCATCGACCCGCGTCGCATCGAACTCGTGCCCTACGCCATGCATCACTTGCAGCTCAAGCCCGGCACCAACATCGCCCTGCTGAACATGTTCGCCCGCTACATCCTCGACAGCGGTTTGGTGAAAAAGGATTTCATCGAGAAGCGCTGCGAGAACTGGGCTGAGTTCGAGACGGGACTCCGCGCCCTCGATCTCGATGAACTCGAACGCATCACTGGCGTGGCCAAGGAGCAAGTCCAAGCCGCCGCCCTCACCTACGCCAGCGCCGAGGGCGCGATGAGCTTCCACGGCCTCGGCGTCACCGAGCATGAGCAAGGCGCGAAGACCGTCATGCTCATCAGCAACCTCGCCATGATGACTGGCAACATCGGCAGACCCGGCGTGGGCGTGAACCCTCTGCGCGGGCAGAACAACGTGCAGGGAGCCGCCGACATGGGCTGCCAACCACACCAAGGCGCAGGCTATTACGAAATGGACAGCCCCGACGTGCAGCAGCGCTACACCGACTTCTACGGCACCCCATCGCCCACCCAGCCCGGCTGGAAAATCCCGCAAATGTTCGACAACGCCATCGCTGGCAAACTGAAGGCCCTGTGGCTCATGGGCGAAGACGTCGTGCAGACCGACCCCGACACCCACCATGTCCGCCACGCCATGGAGAGCCTCGATTTCCTCGTCGTGCAGGAAATCTTCATGACCGAGACCGCCAAGTACGCCAACGTCATTTTGCCAGCCTCCAGCTTCCTCGAAAAGAGCGGCACCTTCACCAACGCCGAGCGCCGCGTGCAGCGCGTCAACGCCGCCGTGAAGCCCCTGCCCGGCACTCGCCCCGACGGCCAGATCATGTGCGAGATCATGCAGCGCATGGGCTACCCGCAGGTGGACTACACCCCCGACGGCATCCTCGCCGAGATCGCCGCCATCGTCCCCTTCTTCAAAGGCGCGACTTGGGAAAACCTCAGCATCAACGGCAAGCAATGGCCCATCGCCGAAGGCGGCAAAGACACACAAATCATGCACCGCGAGACCTTCCAGCGCGGTCTCGGCAAGTTCCATTTCTTCCCCTGGATCGAGTCCACCGAACTCCAAACCAACGGCCAACAATACCCCTTTGTCCTAACCACTGGCCGCCTGCTAGAGCACTACAACTGCGGCACCATGACCCGCCGCACCGGCAACGAAATGATCGTCGGCATGGACGTGCTCGCCATCAATCCCGCCGACGCGAAAACCAAGCGCATCCAAACCGGCGACCACGTCCGCCTGTGGAGCGCCCGAGGCGAGGTCGAGCTAGAAGCCAACGTCACCGACGATGTCAAACCCGGCATCCTCTACACCACCTTCCACTTCCCCGAACACATGGTCAACAACGTCACTGGCCAAGGCTGTGATGGCGACACCATGTGCCCAGAATACAAGGTCGTGGCTGCGGATGTGGAGCGGGTGGGGAAGCGCAAAGGCGGCGGGAAGCTGGCTGAGATGGCGGTGTGATCGAGCGGAGCCCGAGTTGTATGCAAGATGACGATTCGGACTCGACTCCTCTGACACCTCGTCAGCTCTGGACTGCACGCCTGCTGTCAGTGGTGCTCTTTGGTGTTCTTGGCTGGCTGATCAAGGATGGGCTCGTTTCGTATATTTACAGTTCTCGAACGCTTTGCAGAGAATGGATTGAGCTTGGTCACACCTTGATAGTGACAGAGCACACTTCGTTCTTGTCCCGCCATTATCGTGCCTCTGAGTGCAAGTGGGGCATTGAGGTGTCAGGCACGCGAGAGTATTCAGACGACGATTACGGTGCAGACGGTGCCACGATCACCGAACAGAGTGCTGTTGGGTATGAGGTTAAACTTGATTCATCACCCAGGTGGCGCTGGAAGAATGGTTCATGGTGGAGACGGCATGGTGATGAATGGATCAAGGAATGAAATGATCGAGAGCGGTCAGCGTAGGCGCTCACCATCCCTGTCCACCGTAGCGCAGGACGACGCGAAGCGTTTTCGGAGTGCGGAACAAGGCACGCAGTTCCGCTTTGCCGGAGGGGCGGACTCTCGAAGACCCCCGGACTGCTGAGGCCACGGTCTCCGACCAAACCTGAGATTCCCCCTCGCTCAGAAGGCCCCAAGCCTCCGGCCCTTCCAAAACCACAATTGATGTTTTCTCTGCTGTTCAGTTGGTCGCTTTGTGTTTCCTTGGTGGACTCTTTATGAACTTACTTCTCCAAGACACCGAAATCACAGGCACCATCACCTTCGCAACAGCCTTCGAGCTTCACGGCACCGTTTTAGGTGAGGTCATCTCGAAGGGGGCCTTCACGCTTGGCGAGACGGGGCATATCGTGGGCGACATCAAGACGGGGAGTACCGTGGTACATGGGAAAGTGGAAGGCACCATTACGGTCGATGATCGCTGCGAACTCAAGCCTACGGCTGAGGTCAATGGCAACATCACCGCAGGCACCTTTGTCCTTGAGGAAGGCGCGAGCTTCTCGGGTATCTCCAAGGTGGGCAAGCGCAAGTAGGGCACCTGTTGTCTGTCCCTGCGGAGCGCACTCTTTGCTGCGGAGGGACTGAGCCTCTTAACTTAGCTGTGCCGCGCAAAAACAAAGCGCTCTACGCCTGCCAAGTCCTTCTTTGTCCACGCATGGCCTAGCCCATTCTCGCGGCACAATTCAGCGGTGCGTGGGCCTTGATCATGGCCGACTTCGAGAGCGACTAGGCCGCCTTCATTCAGGTGTGCTGCGGTGTCTTTGATGAAGCGCTCGATGATCTCCAAGCCTGTTTTTCCTCCATCAAGGGCGAGCGCTGGATCGCGTTGCACTTCGCGGCTGAGGGCGACGATTTCAGCGTGGGGGATGTAGGGCAGATTGGCGATGATGAGGTCAAACCGCTGGCCTTCGAGCTTCTCGTAGAGGTCGGTGCGCAGGGTGCGTGTGCTGGCATCCACGCCGAGTCGTGTAGCGTTCAGGCGGGTCAGCTCCAGGGCGTCTTCGCTGATGTCGGCAAGCAGCGTTGTTGCGCTGGGCAAGGCTTTGGCCAGTGACAGGCCGATGCAACCGGAGCCTGTGGCCATGTCGAGGATGCGGGCGGGTGGCGCGGCTTTGACTTCGGCGAGTGTTAGCTCCACGAGCGTCTCCGTCTCGGGCCGGGGAATGAGGGCGCGGTGGTCGCAGATGAGTTCATGCCCACAGAATTCCACGGTGCCGAGCAGGTGTTGCAAGGGCTCGCCTTCGCCACGGCGCTTGAGCAGGGGGCGCAGCACTTCGAGTTGTGGCTCGGGGATGATTTGGTCGAAGCGCAAATATAAGTCCATGCGCCTGCATTTCAGCACATGGGCGAGCAGGTGCTCCATGTTGAGCCTTGCCTCGTCGATGCCTTTTTTGGTGAGGTAGCCAGCGCCTGAGTTGAGGACTTCGAGGAGGGGTTTCATGAGTGTATGGGCGACCGCACCGCTACTCTCCTGACTCGTAGTTCACGGGCTCCTCGGTGATGGTCACATCGTGCGGATGGCTTTCCTTCAAGCCGCCAGCGGTGATGCGGACGAAGCGGGCTTTGGCTCGCAGTTCGTCGAGATTGCTCGCGCCGACGTAGCCCATGCCGGAGCGGAGGCCGCCCATGAGCTGAAAGACGACTTCAGAGAGTCTGCCTTTGTAGGGCACGCGTGCTTCCACGCCTTCAGCGACGAGCTTGCCGCTGGAGTTCTGGCCATAGCGGTCGCTGGCCCCTTTGCGCATGGCCTTCAGCGAGCCCATGCCACGGTATTCTTTAAAGGTGCGGCCCTGCCATTTGACCATGTTGCCAGGACTCTCGGTGGTGCCGGCGAGGATGCTGCCGAGCAT
>JANOAR010000097.1:0-21697 GCA_031411235.1 Verrucomicrobiota bacterium
GACATCTACGCAGGCATTGATTTCCAAGCGGGCGGCGACATGGCAATGAAGACGCTGGAGTTCATCAAAACGAATTACCCCAAGGAGTTCAGCAAGATCCGCTTCGGCAATGAAGACATGGCGAGCGTGGGCATCGGCATCAAACCGGTGTCGCGCCCCGGCACAGAGCGCATCACGCGCTCGGCCATCGAGTATGCCATCGCGAACGGCAAAAAGAGCGTGTGCATCGTCCACAAGGGCAACATCATGAAGTTCACCGAGGGTGCTTTCCGCGACTGGGCTTACGACTTGGCAAAGAAGGAATTCGGCGCGGTAGAAATCGGCGGCGGCCCATGGTGCAAGCTGCCTAACGGCATCATCATCAAAGACGCCATCGCTGATATTACTCTGCAACAAGTGCTCACGCGGCCTGAAGATTTCGATGTGATCGTGACGCTGAATCTGAATGGCGACTACCTCAGCGACGCCCTCGCAGCACAGGTCGGTGGCATCGGCATCGCACCTGGTGGCAACATCAATTACATCAGCGGCCACGCGATCTTTGAAGCCACCCACGGCACCGCTCCGAAGTATGCAGATCTTGATATGGTGAACCCTGGTTCTGTGGTGCTGAGCGGCGAAATGATGCTGCGCTACATGGGCTGGACGGAGGCCGCAGACCTGATCTTGAAAGGCCTGAATGGAGCTATCGGCAGCAAGCGCGTGACGTATGACTTTGCCCGCCAGATGGAAGGCGCAACGAAGATCAAGTGCAGCGAGTTTGGCGATAACATCATCGCCCACATGTAAGCTAAGTGGGTGCTGTCGCCCTTCGACAGCCGTCGAAAATCTTCGCGGAGCGGCACCATTTTGTCGCTTCGCGAGGCCCTGTTAGTAGAGCCTGTTAAACTTGTGCTTCATCCCAGAGAAGCCATCACTATAACTCCTGGGAACGCTATCAGCGGAAGGCTTCCTGGCCCACGCATCCAGTTGCCCCTGGCGGTAGCCCTTGTCATAGGCGCTCTCCTCCAGCCCCATCTCTTCCTCTGGGTGCTGGTTGAAACCATTGGCGTAACCACCGTCGAGCACGCGCTGCATCTCTGCGGTGCCAAAGGCAGGCAGATGCTCAGCGAGCCGCGCTTGATAACGCGAGCTATCCGCAGATAGGCCCAGCAAGCGATCTCGTCGGCCCCATTGCCATGCCTTATCGTAGAGTCGATGGCGTGTCTCGGGGCTGGGCGGGGTTGGCTTTCGCTCGCAGCCGATCAGGGTCATGCTGCAAGAGGCAGCAATAGCGATGAAGTGACGGCGAGGCAGCATGAGTCACAGGCTAACGAGTCCTCCATGGTATTGCTTGCCGAAGGGCAAAAAATGAGCGCAGACTGGCGTTCTTACCGATGATGAAATTTACGCCACTCCTCGCCATTGCTCTCGTTGCTGTTGCCTCGGCCCGCGCCGCAGACACCTACCAACTCACGCCCACCTTTACCAATCTCAAAGTCGAGCGGCCCATCAGCATCGTCATTCCACCAGATGGCACCGGGCGACTCTTCCTTATTCAGCAGCGGGGGCAGGTGCGTATTTTACCAAAGGATGAATCAGGCGCGGAAGCTGCGATGTTCCTCGATTACAGCACGCGCGGCATGGAGGCTAAGAACGGCTTGTTCGAGGAGGGACTGCAAGGCTTTGCCTTTCACCCGAAGTTCGCCCAGAACGGCAAATTCTACTTCTGCCACACCCAGCAGGATTTGAAGCGCAGCGTCATCAGCGAGATGCGGGTGTCGGCCAGTGATCCGAACAAGGCCGATGAATCCACCGAGCGCGTATTGCTAGAGGTGCCGCAGCCTTACTGGAATCATAACTCGGGTAACATGGTATTTGGCCCCGATGGCTTGCTCTACATCAGCTTTGGCGATGGTGGCGGGATGCCCGGTGGCGACCCGCTGCGCACCGCGCAGAATCGCTTTATTTTGAACGGCAAGGTACTGCGCATTGACGTGGATCGCACGCAAGGCAGCCGTGCCTATGGCATTCCGCCGAGTAATCCTTTTGTCGGTCAGGATGCCGTGCGCGAGGAGGTGTATTCGTATGGAATGCGCAATCCCTGGGGCCTGTATTTTGATGCAGAAGGCACGCTGTGGTGCGCCGATGTCGGGCAGGATGTGTATGAGGAGATCAATCACATCGTCAGCGGCGGGAACTATGGCTGGAGCTTCCGCGAAGGTACGATGAAGTATCCTGGGCGCACGGACGAGCCTGCAGCGGATGTTAAATTTGAAGAACCGATCTTCCAATACGACCACAGCCACGGCATCAGCATCACAGGCGGTGTTATCTATCGCGGCAGCGCGATGGAGAAGCTGAAAGGCTGCTACATCTACGGTGATTGGGGGCATGGCCGCGTGTGGGCCCTGCGCTATGACAAGGCGGCGAAAAAAGCCGTGAGCAACGACACCCTCATCGAAGCAGTGCTGGATGATAAGGGTAAGGGCCAGTTCAAGCCTGCGGCCTTCTGCGAGGATGCCAAAGGCGAAGTGCTGGCGCTGGATTGGATGGGCGGGATATTTCGTCTTACCGCGAAATAAGGGTGCCTAACTAATCCCGGTCTTTGCCGCTGCCAGACTTCTGTGCGGGCGAGATATTGCGATGTACCCAGACGCTCTGCACAAGGCCGAACATGAAGAGCACCACCACCATGAAAGTACCGCCGTAGCTGATAAAAGGCAGCGGCAGCCCGGTGATGGGCACAAGTAGGATGTTCATGCCGATATTCATGAAGATGTAAGTCATCAGCGCCGAGATGACGCCGACAACTAATAATCGCCCCATCTGATCTCGGGCAAAGAAGGCGACAAAAACACACTGGAACATGAGCATGGAGAGCCCGGTGATGAGCAGCAACATGCCGCGAAAGCCAAACTCCTCGCAGATGACGCCCGAGATAAAGTCATTGATCGCCTCATGGGGGAAGAAGGTGCGGTGGATGGAGGCTTGGTCGGGTACCTTCTGCGAGAAAGGCCCCTTGCCCTCGAAGCCAGCAGAGCCAACGGCGAGCTGAAGATGATGAGGCACCCAGCCTGCGCCTTGCAGGTCTTTGGGTTTAACGTCCTTGTTGATGAGCATTTCCAGATACATGTCGATGCGGTCTTTTTGATAAGGCTTTAAGGCGAAAAAATAGGCCAACGGCAGGATGCAGAGGGCGATGAGACCCAGCGCGATGATGTAACGAAAAGGGATGCTGCCGACCACGATCATGCCGATGAACATAGGGCCCCACACGGCTGCGGAGCCGAGGTCTGGCTCTTTTAAAATAAGCGCCATCGGCACCACCGCGAGGATACCCCCGAGGGCGATGCGCAGGAAGGGGTAGCGAAAAATGGGCGCGATACGCTGCAAATCGCCGAAGACGATGGCGAGCACGATGATGCCCGCGATGATGGCAAACTGCGAAGGCTGCACCGTCGTACCGCCGCCGATAGCGATCCAACTGCGGGCACCGCTTCGTTCTTCGCCGATGAATTTCACCGCTATCACGCCAGCTAGCGCCAGCACATACATAGGCCAGCCGCCCCAGCGCAGCCACTTGTAGTCCGTGAGAGCGACGCAAAAAAAGATAAGGCTGCCGATGAAAGTCCAGACGATTTGTTTGTTGGCGACGCCTTCAAAGGCAGGGCCTCGGCCTGCGGCAGCGTTCTGAATGGCATAAATGCCAAACGTGATCAGCACGATGATGTTGATCACGATCAACCAGTTGATGCTGAGAAATTTGCGGAAGAGGGGAGTCATTTAAAGGATGAATGATGAAGGACAGAGTATGAAGGCCAACGTCAGAGAGCGGGGACGGAGGCGAGAAGCTTGCGTGTGTAGTCGTGTTGCGGAGCCTCGCAGAGACTATCTGCGGGGCCGCGCTCGACGATCTTGCCGTGGTGCATGACGATGATGTCATCGCTCATGTGGCGCACCACAGCGAGGTCATGCGCGATGAAAAGATACGTGAGGTGGAACTCATCCTGCAAGTCCTTCAGCAGGTTTAAAATTTGTGCCTGCACGCTGACATCGAGCGCACTCACGGGCTCATCGCAGATGAGGAAGCGCGGTTGCACCGCCAGCGCCCGTGCGATGCCGATGCGCTGCCGCTGGCCACCGCTGAACTCATGCGGGTAGCGGTGCCTAGCTTCGGCGGGCAGATCGACTTTTTTTAGCAAGGCAGCGACGGCATCGGCGCGTTCGCCGCGATTCAACTCGGGAAAGTGGATAGTCAGCGGCTCGGCGATGATGTCGCCGATGGTCATGCGTGGATTCAGCGAGCCGTAGGGATCTTGGAACACCATCTGCATTTGTTTACGCAGCGGGCGGTACTGCGACTCGGGCAGGCCCAATATCTCCTGCCCGGCGAAGAAGACCTCGCCGCTGGTCGCGGGGATGAGCTTCAGCAGAGCGCGGGAGAGCGTGCTTTTACCACTGCCGCTCTCGCCAACGAGGCCTAGCGTTTTGCCTTCGTCAATGGTGAAGCCAATGGTATCCACGGCTTTGACCACATCGGTCTGCTTGCGCAGCAGACCGGAGTGAATGGGAAAATGAACCTTGAGGCTATCGACGCGGAGAAGAGACATAGTGCAATGAAAGCCCGAAATCCGAATGCCGAAATCCGAAATCGGGGTGGCGTGTGTTATAGCTGCGGATCAAGCACGCGGAAACTTGGAATTTGAATTTGGGCGAGGAGCGACAGGAGTCCCCGAGAAAGAGCCCAGACATTCGGATCGCGATTCCTGGCACAACCCAACTGCGAGCTTGCCCAACGCCCTTATTTATGGCGCAATGAGCCAGCCCCATCCCCTGCCCTATGATCCGCTCATCCTGCCTATTCATTATCGCCTTGCTCGCCGCTTCTTCCTTGCTTTCAGCGAAGGATTTTAACTTCACGGGCTCGCTCGACAAGGCCATCAACTGGGCTGATCCCCTCGCCATCAAGGCCGAGTCGCTTGATGCGCTCTACCTGGAGCAAGGCTTCAAAAAAAGCCCCTACTTCTCCTGGTCTGAGGAGCAGGATGTCGCCAAATTTGGCAGCCACCCTTATAGCAACATGACCATCGACTGCACGCTCTTCGCGGGCAAGGTCGCCGTGGAGGTGGCACGCATCACCTTTGCCAACGGCATCGCGACAAAAATCGTCATCGACACACCTGCCGATAGCAGTCTGGACGCCCCCTTCACCGAGAACCTCTCGACGGTATTGAAAGCTAAGCCGCAGCCGCATGGCGAGAGCGGCTCGAAGTGGCAGATGGAGAAGTTCAGCGTGTTCAAATCGGTGTCCAGCAAGGGCGTCGTGCATGTCTCCATCTTGCCCAATGGCGAGGAGCCCGAGGGCATCATCGAGAACAATGACGGCATGTATCGACTGGCAGCAGACTTGGACTTCCTGCTCGACTTCGAGAAGCTATGGCTCATGGCACCAGCGGACTTGGAGAAACGCTTCCTCGCGCCTGGATTCCAGAAGAACCCCTACTTCGAGTGGCTCAGCGCCGACAAGTCTCGGGCTCGCTTCAGCACCAAACCCGCGAGCAATGTGAGCGTGTCGCTGAAGCTCTTCCAAGGCAAAGTTCCAGCCGTGGAGGCCATTATCAACTTCACCGCCGAGAAGGTCAGCAGCGTGCAAGTATCGCTCTACAACCGAGGCGACTCCGGCGACATCTCGTTGCAGGATTTCGAGACGCGTTGGAAAACCGCCGGCGCAGGTTTTGGCAGTCGGCTCAAAGTACAGCCACGCTCACTCCAGCCCGTAGCAGGCGCAGCGGTGAAGATGCTCGGCTACCGCTGGGACGCGCCGAACTGCATCGCCATGCTGGAATACAACCAGTACGGCAAGGGCACGAAAAGCGCCCAGCCTGAATTCCTGCGCGTGAAGATGGCCTCTCCCAAGGCCGCCGATTGGTCGATGGGGGTCAAGGGCCTCGGCCAGACCACGACGACTGTGAGTCGCGCAAGCTTGGTGAAAAACGTGACCAAGGCCGCGAATGGCGATGTGTACATCACAGGCATCCCCATGGTGGATCAGGGGCAAAAAGGCTACTGCGTGGTCGCCTCGTGCCAGCGCTTATTTGAGTACTACCACATCCCCTGTGACCAGCACGAGATTGCCCAACTCGCCCAAAGCGATGCCTCGGGCGGCACTAACTCGCGACTTTACGAAGAGGCACTGAGCAAGATTGACAACAAGTTTCAAACGCGCTTCAAGCCGCTCTACAGCAAGTCCAATCCCGATGTGCGCGGCAGGATGAACGAGGTCAAATTTGCCAAAGAAATAAAGGAATCCATCGACGCAGGCCTACCGCTGCTATGGGCGCTAGACCTCGGCCTGCACCCCGAGGAGCCCCCGCTTTCTGGCGTGAATGGAGTCGGCTCGGGGCAGAGCCTCGGTGGGCACATGCGCATGATCATCGGCTACAACGAGAAAGCTGGGAAGGTGCTCTTCACCGACTCCTGGGGAGCTGGCCACGAACTGAAACGCATGGATATGAACGGTGCCTTCGCCGACTCCCATGGTCTCTATTTGCTGCTGCCCAAGACGCTCTAGCTGTTTTTTCTCACGCACACGCCATCTCGCAAGCAGGCGATAAAGCCCTCGCCTTGTCCGCCTCGGGTGCGGTCATTGCGACATTGGGAGCTTGTGGTGCGAGGCCGAGTTCGCGGAGTAAAGCGAGGTCTTGCTGCGTGGCGGGGTTCGCCGTGGTCAGCAGTTTTTCACCGTAGAAGATCGAGTTGGCACCCGCGAAGTAGGCGAGGGCTTGCGTCTCTTTGCTCATCTGCGTGCGGCCTGCGCTGAGGCGCACCTTGGCCTTTGGTATCGCGATGCGCGTCACCGCGATCATGCGCACGAGGGCGAAGGTATCGACGGCTTCATTCTCGGCCATCGGCGTGCCAGCAATGGGCATTAGCGTATTGATCGGCACGCTCTCGGGCTGCGGGTTAAATTCGCTGAGAACTTCGAGCATTTTCAAGCGGTCGTCCGGGCCTTCACCGAGGCCGAGAATGCCGCCGGCACAGACGCTCATGCCAGCATCCTGGGCGTTGCGGATGGTGCGCAGGCGGTCGTCGAAGGTGTGCGTGGTGACGATGTTGGGATAGTGCTCGGGCGAGGTGTCGATGTTGTGATTGTAGGCGTGGACACCCGCGCTTTTCAGTTCCTTGGCCTCGGCTTCGCCCAGCTCGCCGAGGGTCACGCAGACCTCCATACCGAGGGTGGAAACGTCGCGCACGATGTCGAGCACATGGTCAAACTTCTGCGTGCCACAACGAACCCCTTTCCAAGCCGCGCCCATGCAAAAGCGGGTGCTGCCGGTGGCCTTGGCCGCGCGGGCACGCTCCATGACTTGCTCTTTCTCCATGAGCTTTTCGTTCTGCAAGCCGGTGCTGTAACGAGCGCTCTGGGCGCAGTAGCCGCAGTCCTCGGAGCAGCCGCCGGTCTTGATGCTGAGCAGAGTGCAGAGCTGCACCTCGCGCTCCGGCCAGTTTTCTTCATGCACCGCGCGGGCTTGTTTGATGAGATCAAAGAAGGGCTGGTGGTAGAGGCGGTGGAGTTCGGCGTATCGCATGAGGGCGCAGATATTGGCCGGGATGTGAGTAAGAGGAAAGCCAAATTATGGATGATGAGCCTTGAGTTCCTTTTCGTTCTTTCCCGCCTCAATTTTTCATGCTTCTTGTACCGCGCTATGTGCATTACCCAAACCAAATAAGGCTAATTTCCGACCTTGAACACGTTACCCTCATGCCTCTGCCGCTCGATGATGAAACTATTTTCCGCCGGCGCTTGCGCCTGCGGTTGCACCGTCAGTTGCGCCGCCTCACGCTGTGGCCGCTGATGTTCGTCTTCGCTCTGACGCTTGCGCTGCTCGGGGTGGCTGCCTACCTGCTTAACTCCGCAAAGTGGGTGGATCGCTGCAACGAAGTGCTCGTTAAAATTTCGCGCATAGAAAAACTGGCGGTGGACAGGGAAAGCGGCGTGCGCGCCTACCGCATCACCGGCGACGCCGTTTTTCTCAAACCCTTAGAGCACGCCAGCGCTGCTTTGCCCGCAGAGCTTGATGCTTTGGGATCGCTCCTGCGGGACAATCCTTCCCAGCTCACCGAACTTCAAAACCTGCGTGAAGCGCTTCGCGCCTGGAATGAATCAGCCACCAATGTGCGTGAGCGCACCGACAGCAAACTGCCGATCGACGTGCCACTCCATCTTCGCGCCAAGACGCTCATGGATGCGTTGCGCGCGAATATCGACGCGATGCAGGCGCATCAGCAGACCTTGCTCGGCGGGCGTTCCCTCTATCTCGCACGGGTGCGGATGTTCATCATGCCGACCATTCTTCTTGCGGGAGCATTGTTCGCTCCTTTACTGGTCATGTCCATCCGCCGGACTCTGGCGCACCTGGACACCAGCTACCGTGCCGCGTGGGACGAGTCCGACCGCCAGCGCGAGCGGCTGGACGTCACGCTCTCCAGCATTGGCGATGCGGTCATCGCAACGGACACAACGGGTGCCGTCGCCTACCTCAATCCGGTGGCCGTGGCGCTCTGCGGCTGGTCCGCGTATGAGGCGCGCGGCAAACCCATCGAAAAGGTCTTCAAGATCATTCACGAACAGACGCGCGACACGGTGGAAAGCCCCGTCGCGCTCGTCTTGCGTGAGGGAAACGTCGTCGCGCTTACGAACCATACCCTACTCATCGCCAGGGACGGGCGGGAAACCCCCATCGCCGACAGCGCCGCGCCTATTCGCGACCCCGCCGGACAAATCACCGGCGTGGTGATGGTGTTCCGTGATCAGACTGACGAGCGCGAGGCCGATAAGCGATTGCGCGAGAGCGAGGCGCGCAAGGCGGCGATACTCAACTCCTCGCTCGATGCCATCGTGAGCATGGATGCGGGCGGCCTCATCGTGGAGTTCAATCCAGCGGCAGAAACCATGTTCGGTCAATGCGCGGTCGATGTGCTCGGTCGTCCGCTGGCCGATGTTATTATCCCCGAGCGTTTGCGCGCCGCGCACAATCGCGGTCTGGCGCATTATCTGGCCACTCGCGAAGGCCCGGTGCTAAACAAGCGCATCGAGCTGCCTGCCTTGCGAGCGGACGGCACGGAGTTCTCGGCCGAGCTTTCCATCCACCGTATCGATGGCACCGAGCCGCCGCGTTTCAGCGGATTCATCCGCGACATCACCGAGCGCACACGGGCGGAAAAAGACTTGCTCGATAGCCAGCAACGGATGCGCCTCGCCGCAGAGGCGACTGGCGTCGGCATCTGGGAATGGAATATCCTCGCCAATACGATCCGCTGGGATGCGCAGCTTTTCAAAATTTATGGCATCACGCCGATGGAGAATGGCATGGTGAGTTACAGCGACTGGAGCGGCGCTCTGGTGCCAGAGGATCTGGCGGAAAACGAGGCGATCCTACAGGAAACCATCCGCCAAGGAGGCCAGAGCACACGTCATTTCCGCATCCGGCGGCGCGCTGACGGGGAATGCCGCATCATTGAAGCGGTGGAAACCACGCGGGCCAATGCGCAAGGAGAAACGGAATGGGTGGTGGGGACGAATCTGGACATCACCGAGCGCAAGCAGGCGGAGGAGGCCGTGCGAGCCGCGAGCGAGCGTTTCCGTTTCCTGGCCGAGTCGATGCCGCAGAAAATCTGCACCGCCCGGCCAAATGGAGACATCGATTATTTCAATCAGCAGTGGCTGGAGTTCACCGGCCTGACCTACGAGCAACTCAAGGTCAAGGGATGGAAAAAGTTCATCCACCCAGATGATCTTGAGGAAAACATCCTCCGCTGGCAGCACTGCATCGAAACGGGCGAGTCTTTCGAAATGAGGCACCGTTTCCTCAGCAAGGACGGCGAGTATCGCTGGCACCTCAGCCGTGCGCACGCCATGCGGGATGTGGATGGAAAAATCACAATGTGGATTGGCTCCAACACGGACATTGATGACATGATGCGGGCGCAGGAGGAATTGATGGAGGCCGAAGAGCAACTGGCCGACCGCGCCGTGCAACTCGAAGCGCTGGTGGGCGAGCGAACGACGAAACTAAACCAAGTAAACACGCAACTAATCGTGGAGGCTGACGAGCGCAAACGACTGGAGGCCGAGATCGCCGATGCCGTGGAGGCCGAGCGAGAAAGGCTAGGCCAGGAACTGCACGACGGCATCGTGCAGGAGATGGTCGGCGTCGCGATGCTACTACATGCGCTGGAGCAGCAAATGAAGAAGCCAGCGCCGGAATTCGCCAACGAGGCACGCAGGCTCGGCCTGATAATGCAAAAGATGCAGGAGAACGCGCGGAATCTGGCGAAGAGCTTTTACCCAGTGGAACTGGAGCAACACGGGCTGTTCGTCGCGCTGAAGGGAGTCGCGCTGCGCACCCAGGAGCGCTTTGGCATTTCATGCGCGGTGCAGGCCGACGCGAAGGTTCCTTTTCGGCTGGACGAATCAGGCACGATCCAGCTTTTTCGTATCGCGCAGGAAGCCGTACAAAACGCTGCCAAGCACGCCCAGGCCACGGAGATTCTCATACGTCTCCAGAAGCAGGATGGCGCGTTGCTGCTCACGGTCAAAGACGACGGCTGTGGGCTAAGCGCCGACGCAAAGCCTGCCGGCATGGGACTACGCATCATGCAGTACCGCGCACGGTTGATCCAGGGCACGCTGTCGATTAGCAACGGCGAGGGAGGCGGCGTGCTCGTGTCTTGTTCCTTACCTGCCACTGATGCCCCATGAGTGATGCGTCGTAGCACGCGATTGAATACTGCACGCGGCACCGCTAGGCTTTCCGATATGCGATGGAATGAACGACTGCGCCTGCTGCAATGGCGTGCCCTTGAGGAAGCCGACGTGGAGGGCTCGTGCCTGAGCGCGGAGTGCTGCCGCGAGGCGACGCGGGCAGCGGCAGCAGGCAACAGCCGCGACCCGCTGAATACAGCTCAAGCGGTTCCCACAAAGCCATCCTCCACGCCCCAGTTTCTGGTTCAGCGTATAACTTGGCTCGACTCCCATACGGGGCAATCCGCGAGCAAGGCGATGGCTTACCTCCAGGCCCACAGCACGCCTTCCCTGCTGGGCATCGGCTGGTGGAGCCTAGGGGCGCTGGTCGTGGGTTATCAACTCTCCGCGCTCGGCCAGGACAGAGTGCTCAACCTGCTGGCACTGCCGCTGATGGGGGTGCTGATCTGGAATGCCATCGTCATCGCGTGGAGCCTCATGGCCGAGCTGCGTGGCTACTCGACCGAGGCAGGAGCCCCAGGCGGCGCTTGGCTGGCAAGGGTGGGCCGTTGGGTAAAAACACGTTCCGGCAACGCAACACCGCCGCCTAATGAGGTGGAGCAACGAGCGCTCGCACGTCTTCATGATTTGTCTGGAAGGATGACTACTACACAAGCCAAATGCCATCTGCGCGCAGGCTTCCACATCGCCGCCGCCGTGCTCGCGCTGGGCTGCGTGCTCGGCATGTATTCACGCGGCTGGTCGCGCGAATACCGCGCGACATGGGAGAGCACGGTCTTCGATGCCCCAGGGGCGCAGCAGTTTCTCGGCACGCTCTACGCGCCCGCCTCGCTCGTCACGGGAGTCGCCGTGCCGGTGAATCTCATCCCGGTGATGCATGACAGCGTGGCCCATGTTCCCGAGCCTCAGCCTGCGTTGCCGTGGATTCATCTGTATGCGGGCACGCTGGGTTTGTTCGTCGTGCTGCCGCGTTTGTTGCTCGCCACGCTGGCACTTTATCGAAGCCAACAGCGTGTGGCGAAACTGTGGCAGGCGCAGGATTGGGAGGGCTATGCGGCGCGGTTGCAACGCGCCATCCAGGGCAGCGGCGAGCATGTGCAGGTGCTGCTGCACGGCTGGCGCGATGAAGCTCGCGACCGCTGGGCACGGGCGATACGCCAGCAGCTTGGAGGACAAGTCGCGTTGGAGTATGAGAGCATCGCCGCCGGCGAAGAGGATGAATTCGCCGCATCCTGGCAGCCCGTCACGCCCAGCACCGTGCTCGTCTTCAATGCTGCTGCGATCCCCGAGCACGAGGTGCAAGGCACACTCGCCAAAGCCCTGCGCCGCCGCCTGCAAGCCCACACCGCAGGCTCGCGACTCTTCGCTCTCGTGGACACCCAACCTCTGCGCGAGCGACGCTCTGGCGAAGGACTGAGTACGCGTGTGGCCCTGTGGCAGGAGACGCTGAAGGGGCGCGTGGATGAGGTGATCGTGACGGGGTGAAATTCAACGCAGCCGTGCGCTTCTTGCTGCTGGAGCAAACTCCGTGTTTGCCATCGCTCTGGCTTTACGATCTCATAGGCTCAGCATCGGTCATTCGTCATTCTGCCTTCGTCATTCATCATTTCCCCCATGCCCAGCACTCTCACCCTTCGTGACTTCTCGCTGCTCATCGCACTCGCGGCGGTGTGTGTTTTCTTTGGTCTCATCGCACCGCAGTTTCTCGGTGCCCCTGAGTTCCTCGGGGCGCGAAATTTATCGCTGCTGATGACCGAGCTAGCTATCACTGCGACGCTGGCGATGGGCATGTTACTGGTCATTTTGCCGGGCCACATTGACCTCTCGGCGGGCAGTGGTGTGGGGTTGCTCGGCGGTGTGGCCAGTGTGCTAGTGTTCCGCCATGACATGCCTGCACCGCTGGCGCTGGGCATTGGCCTAGTGCTGGGCGTCATCATCTGGAACATCATGGGACGCATTATCGTGGGCGAGCGTGTGCCGGCTTTCATCACCACGCTGGCGGGCTTGCTTATTTTGAAAGGGGTGTTCTGGCGGGTGATCAACAACAGCACGATCCCCGTGGCTCCTGGCGGCACGAGCAATCTCTACACGATGCTAACGACCTCTTACCTGCCCGCATGGCTGGGCTATGCGCTAGCGATTGCCGTGGTCGCCGTGCTGGTACTCACCACGTTGCGCAGCCGTGCGAGTCGGCGAGCGCAGGGCTTTGCGATGGAGGATGGCGAGTCAGCCTTTATGCGGCTGTTCATCGCGGCGCAGGCGGTGATTTTATTCGTGGTCATCACCAACCAGTATCGCGGCGTGCCGCTGCCAGCCATCGTGCTTGGAGTCGTCGCGCTGGTGGTGTATGTGCTGACGCAGCACACCGCGTTTGGCCGCTACCTGTATGCCATCGGTGGCAATGAAGAGGCGGCAGTCATCTCCGGCGTGCCGGTGCAGCGCGTGGTGGTGATGGCTTACAGTTTGATGGGGGCCATCGTGGCGATCTGCGGCTTCATGCAAACCTCCTACGCTGGGGCCAGCACGACCACGGTGGGCGAGCAGATGGAACTCGATGCCGTGGCCGCGTGCGTGATCGGTGGAGCCAGCTTGAAGGGTGGACGCGGCAGCGTGGTCGGCGTGCTGATGGGCGCGCTCCTGATCGCCTGCCTGCTGAATGGCATGACGCTGCTGGCCGTGGGGCCGGAGAACAAATTCATCGTGCGCGGCGGCGTGCTGCTGCTCGCCGTGTGGATGGATCAGCGCATGGCGAAGTAAATCCGCTACGGCTTCAGCACCACCTTCAGCAAGCCATTCCCCGGCTGCGTGGCCTTATGAAACCACTCGGCACCTTCATCGAGCGGGGCCGTCACACTGAGCAGAGGCTCGACGGCGATGCTGCCGTCTTCGATGCGGCGGATGGCTTCGGGGTACTCGCCGGCGCAGGAGCAAGAGCCCTTCAACGTGATCTGACGGGTGACGACTTCTTGCAGGGGGAAGGGTACGCTGGGCTGCAAATTGCCAACCAGCACAACTTGCCCGCCTTTGCGCACGCTGCGGATGGCGAGGTCGATGGGCGCTGCGGCACCGACGACTTCAAAGGCGCAGTCCGCGCCATCGCCGCCGAAGTGCTGGCGCAGGGTTTGGGCGAGGCCGTCTTGTTTGGCGTTAAAGGCAGCCTCGGCACCGAGAGTGAGCGAGAGTGCGAGCCGCCCTTCATCGAGATCAATCGCAACGATGCGCTGCCAGCCGCGAGCACGCAGCGCCTGGATGACCAGCAGGCCGATCAAGCCTGCGCCCACGACGACCGCTGTGCCTCGTGCAGGCTCCTTCGTTGGCGTGGGGGCGAAGGCTTCACCGACCTCGACGCCTTCGGCCAGATTGACGGCGTGCAGCGCGATGGCCACAGGCTCGGCGAAGGCCGCGCGCTCGAAGTTCAGCGCACCGGGCAGACGATAAAGGATGCGTGTGGGCAGCACGACTTTTTCAGCGAAGCAGCCATGCCTGCGGAAGTCATTGCAGGAGACGCCGAGCACCTTGCGACTGGAGCAGAGATTGATGTAGCCGCTGCGGCACTTGTCGCACTCGCCGCAGTACTCCGTGGAGTCGAAGGTGACACGATCTCCCAAGTTCCAGCCCGTGGTGCCAGCGCCGAGGCCGGTGATCTCGCCCGCCGCCTCGTGCCCCATGATGATCGGCGGGATGCGCCGCCCGCTGCGCCCGTCCATGCCATGCAAGTCGCTGCCGCAAATGCCGCAGGCACGCACGCTGACGAGCACCTCGCCCGGCCCAGGCTGGGGAGCGGGGGCTTCGCCGAATTCAAAGGTCGAGGGGGCAATGAGGGTGAGAGCTTTCATGGAGGAATTGGAGTGACGATTTTAGAATAACGATAGCAACAACAGGTGGCAGTTCATTGGCTTCTCATCAGAGACGGCACAGGTTTAGTTTCAAGTCTGAACACGTCTTCCTTCGCTTCCCAAAAGGTATCTCAAGGTATTCAGTGGCGTCCTTCGCGTCGTTTGAATCGTCCTTCTCCACATGCCCACTTTGATCTTCGTCTATGGCTCGCTGAAGCGCGGGCTGAGCAACCACCACTGGCTGGCGGGGCAGCACTTTGTTGCAGAGGCTCGCACGGCTCCAGGGTATCAACTTTTCGACCTGGGCGAGTACCCCGGCATGGTCACGGCAGCGGAGACGGAAGGCAGTGTTTGGGGCGAGCTGTGGGAGGTTGATGACGATGGGCTTGCTGGCTTGGATGTCTTGGAAGGTGTCGATGAGGGGATGTATGAGCGCGTAGCTGTGAGCCTCCTGGAGCCTTTTGCTGGGACTGCGGTAGAGACTTATCTGTATCGCGAGTCGGTGGCGGGTAGGGCGGCGGTGCTGGGTGGGAAATGGTAGGCTATGGAGGGAACCACTCACCGCTGTTACTTCTCGGCCAGGAGCATGGCTCTGCTTTTGGCGAGGTCGGCCTGCTGAGCGTCGGGTAGTACGGGCCAGTGCAGATCCATGCGTTTCATTTCTTCGATGATGGCGGCACTGACAATGAGGCGCATGTTTTTTTTGCCATCGGCGGGGATGACATACCAGGGACTTTCCTTGGTGGCTGTGGCGTTGATGGCGTCGTCGTAGGCCTGCATGTAGTCGTTCCAGTGCCCGCGCTCGGCGACGTCGGCAGCGTTGAATTTCCAGTTCTTGGCGGGGGTGTCGATGCGTTCGAGGAAGCGCTCTTTTTGCACATCGCGCGAGACGTTGAGCATGAATTTGACGATGCGAATGCCATTGCGGTGGGCGTAGGCTTCAAAGGCGGCGATGTCTTCGCGGCGTTTGTCAAAGAGGTTACCCATGTTCTTTTTGGCGCTGTCGGGTAGGCGCTGGTACTTGGTGACGATCTCGGGATGGACTTGGCAGATGAGCACCTCTTCGTAGTAGCTGCGGTTGAAGATGCCGATGCGGCCTCGTGGGGGGAGTCGGGTGCTGGTGCGCCAGAGGTAATCGTGATCGAGTTCGTCGTCGCTGGGGCGCTTGAAGGGGTGGACTTCGACGCCTTGGGGGTCGATGCCGCTCATGACGTGCTTGATGGTGCTGTCTTTGCCAGCAGCGTCCATGGCTTGAAAAACAAGGAGCAGGGCATAGCGGTCATGGGCGTAGAGCATTGCCTGCATATCGCCGATCTCAGTGCGGTACTGGGCGAGCAATTCGTCGTAGTGGGCTTCGTCGCGATGAAGGTTTTTCACCTTGGTCGGCATCTTTTTCATGCTGAAGCGCTTGCCTGAGCCAGTGATGCGGTAGTCGTCGATGTTGAGGTCGAGTTTCATAGGGGAGGCGGAGTTTTTGGGGAAGGCGAACAGGGGCGGAGGGAGCGCACTATGGCTTAGGCTCGGGAGATGCTGGTGGCGTGGGCTTGGGCTCGTTTTGGAAGATGGCGATGATGTCTCCGTCGGCGAAGGTTGGAGCGTCGTTGCCCAAGCTGGTGGTGTGGAGCAAAGCAGGATTCATACCTGCCTCGATGAGGGCTTGGCGCACGGACTTGGCGCGGCGCTCAGCGAGGACTCGGGCGTAGTCAGGGGGGAGCTTGCGCGAAGCGGTGGCGACAATGAGGAGGGGGTGAGCGGCGCTTTCCCAGGCCGCAAGATGGCTTTGAAGCGTCTGCTGTTGGGCCTTGGTGAGGGTGTAGCGATCGTGGGTGAAATGAAGAGTCTCGGCAGCATTGCCCAAGGCACGGCCCAAGGGAGTAGCAATGCCGTCCTGCATGGGCAGGGCGTAGATGATACGCGTGCTGCTAGGGGTGACGGCGCAACTGGAAAGGAGGCAGAGAATGATGAGCGATGAATGCCGAGCGATGAGTGCTACACAACCAAGGCAGCGCCAGTTATGCTTCAGCCATGATGGCGATGATTGCTCGTGCTGGGGCTTGGATAGGCTTGTCATTTGATTTCTGAATTCATCACTCATAACTCCAGCGCCTACCGCATCCACTTTGGCTCAGAGATATGGCCAAGGCCACGCACGAGACAGCGTCGTGTACCAGTATCCAGGTCATGCACCCAGAGTTCGCCTTTATGGGCGTAGGCGAGTTGTCGGCCATCGGGGCTCCAGGTGGGGTGCTGGGCACCGCTGCCCTGGATGAGGCTAGACTTGCCGAACGGGTAGGGTTTGATGATGACGGCCATGCTGCCTGCGGTGCGGGCGGTGAAGGCGACTTGCTTGCCATCGGGGGACCATTCGGGGTCGGCGCAAAAGGAGTAGCCTGTGTCCCATAGCCGAGCGGGGGCTTCGGCGGTGATGTCGATGGTGTAGAGCAGCGGGCTGGAGTCCTCGTGGGAGGCGTAGATGAGTTGCTGGCCATCGGGATGCCAGGAAGGGCTGCATGGGGCTCCTGGGGTGTCGGTGATGCAGGTGGCATGGCTGCTGGCGAGGTTCAAAACAAAGATCTCGGGATTGCCGACGAAGCTCATGGTGAGGGCGAGATGCTTGCCATCGGGCGAGAAGGTCGCGCCTGTGTTGACGCCAGGGGTATTTGCCATTTGGCGCTCGCTGCCGCTAGCCATATCCACCATGACCAGCGCTGGAAAGCCCGAGGCATAGCTGGTATAGGCGAGCATGGAGTCGTCGCTAGCGAGCGCGGGGGAGACGGCTCCGTAGCGGTTGTTGGTGACTTGCTGGGGGTTCTCACCATCGGCATCGCAGAGGTAGATTTGCTTGGTGCCTGTGGCGTCACTGACGAAAACGATGCGGGTGCTGGCAAGTCCTGGGCGGCCCGTGATGGCGAAGATGAGGTCATCCGCAAGGGCTTTGACGTTCTCCTCCATGCCGGGGGCGGCGTAGGTGCGCTCGAAAATGGTCTTGGGCTGGCCGCGCTCGGTGAGGATGGCGGTGATGCGACCGCTATTGGACGAGCCATTGAGATGAAAGCGTGCCTGGACGACGGGCAGCAGTTTGAGGTTTTTGTTGGGCCGCAATTGCTGGCGGGTGGCCTGCGCGGCGGATTCGCCCGTGGCTCCGGTGAAGGTGCCGATGCCGAGGGTGGTGACGTTGCTCACGTCGAGGCTTTTTTTAGCAGGAGCAAAAAGGCCGCGCACCCACGATATGACTTCGGCATGGCCGCTCGTTGCGCTGAGCAAGAGGCAGAGCGCGATGGCTAGGCTGTGGTGGCGAAGGGAGTTATTCGGCATGGAAGTTCAACTGAAACTCATAACGCTCGCCCGTGAATTGGGCGGGTAGCTTGGCGTTGACGTTCTCGACTCGGTTGCCTGCCGCAAGCACTGAGTCATCGAAGGCTTTGTTGCCCGAGGATTTCGCCATTTTAAAATTGAGCACTTGGCCCTGGCGACCCACGGCGATGTCCATGTGCGCCGTGCGTTGCTCGGCCGGAAGCTGGGCGAAGGCAGCCTGCACGACCCAGTTCTGGGTGAATGCTTTCATAATGGCGTGATCCATGTCGTCCATGTTGATGCCTTTGGCATTGCCTGTGGTGCCTACGCCTGCGGCTTCATAGGCCGCGATGTCGGAGAGACTAGCACCAGGCGGAGGCGCGGCGGGTGGGGCCGCTGGCTGAGCAGCGGGACGATGCTGCACGGTGATAATGCGGGCAATCTCAGCAGGAGGCGGTGGCAATGTGGGGAGAGTGGCGGCCTGAGTGCTGGGCGGTGGTGGAGGCGTAGCGCTGGGCATGGGTTGCGCCGCAGCGGTATCGCTGGCCGCGCCGACGGGTGGCGGTGGAATCGTGGGCACGCGGGCAGGCGTGCGGGCGAGCAGTTTGGCGATGTCTTCGGGCGTGGCGTTCGCCGGGATGGCGATGGCTTTGGGCACCACTTTTTCTGCGGGTGGCGGGGTAGTGATGCGGGGCGTCGCCGTGGCCACTGGCTCAGTCGGCACAGCGAGGCTGACGGCAGCCTGGGGAGCGGCGAAGTCAGCAGGCGACATCCAGACGGTACCGCCACCGGGTGAGGCCGCGACTTCGATCTCGTGGGCAAGCCAGTACCAGAGGCCAAACCCAGCAAGGACGTGAGCCACGACGACAAGCGTAGTCCAGCGGCCCATGGGTTCGAGTTCGATGCGCTTGCTCATGGTTTGGCGTGGCTAGGGCACCACGTTGCTAAGGGTGGCGATGGAGGTCTTGGCGATGCCAGCGGTGTTGAGCACATCCATGAGAGTGACAAGCTCTTGCACAGGCAAGTCGCGATAGATTTGCACCAGCACACCAGCCTGGGGACGAGTCTTGACGATGTTGGCCAGCTCCTGGCCGAGGTCATTCATCGCCACGCTGCGTCCGTCGAGCGTGAGGCTCTGGCTCTTATCCAGCGCGAGCGTGACGACATCGCGCGGGCCATTGGGCACAGGCGAAGCGGACGAAGTGGGCACCATAATGGAACCGCCATCCTTCATCAAAGGAGCCGCCAGCATGAACACAAAAAGCAGCACCAGCACGAGATCGAGCAATGGAGTAATGCTAATCTCGGTGATGAGCCGTAGCTGATGGCGATTGGACTGGCGTCTCATCCTTGGCGGGGCAGTTGGGGTTTGATCATTGATGGGCTGAAATTGAGCGGCTCATACGCCTTGGAATCCTTTACCAGCGGAGTGAAGCCTGTCTTGCATCGCCATCGCCAGACGCTCAGGCCATCCACCATCCCCCCTCACCTATCAACTGCCGTTTTTTGCGTTCACCTAAGCTTCCCATTCCAGCACCGGCCCCATCGTATTCCCGCTCGTCATCGGCAGGCGCAAATGGGCCAGCGTGTAATCCAGCATCGCCCGGCGCACGCGCAGCTTTAGCTTCCCGCCGCGCATCCCGTAGTCGGTCTTGATCGTCGCCTGTTGCTCCTCGGTTAAACCAGAGTGTGGCACCAGCGCTAAGTCCACCCACGTCTGCCAGTCTGTATCCTCCTCGCCACTCACCTCCGCAGCCTCCGTCGGCCAGTCCGCCGCGCGGATGCGGCTCAGCACAAAATCGCCCCAGTGCTCGCCGCTCTCGCTCCAGGCCCGCACATGCCAGCGGTAGCCATCATGGGCAAAGGCATGGGGCACAATCCAGCGCCACGCCGCCGACTTGCCGCTCATCGTTTGGTAGTCCACTCGCAGCCGCAAGCCCTGCATCACCGCACGGAACACCGCCCGCAGCACCGTCGCCGATGCCACCCGCAGCGGCAGTGCCACCAGCGCCAGCCCAGGTTGTTCCGCCGTGCTAGCTGGCAAATTAGCAGCCCCCGGCAAGCCCATGCCCGGAGCCAGAAACAGCGCAATCGCCTCCTCCAGCCGAGGCTCATGCAAGCAGCACACCATCGACTCAGCGCCCTCGTAGCGCTTGCGGTTCAGCGTGTAAACCAAGGCCCCAGGATTCAGCTCCTGGAACTTCTGCAAGTCGGAGGAAGCGTGAGCCGACGACAGCCCAAACTTCGTCATCAAGTCCTGCCGATTCACCCAGCCCTGCCAGAACGCCGCTCGCTCGATGAAGCACAACCGCTCCATCGCCGCCCATTGTTTTTCGTTGGTTATGTTGCCCATGATTTAAAGCGTGTTGCGCAAGATGGATGCGCTTTTTTTGCCCTCTCACTACGCCAAAGGCGTTTCAACTTCCAGCCCAAGCCGCGCTTGAAAAAGCCTTAGCATCTGACTACCCATTGACATCATCCATAAAATCCAAGTCCCATGAAGCCCTTTGAAGAAATCGTCACATTCATCGCCGATTGCGCGGGTCAGGAAAAACTCAGCGCCTTTCGTCCGTCGAAGAGTGCCGAGCAGCGCATTGCCACTCTGCTGGCAAAGCAAACCGAAGGCACGCTCCGTCCCAGCGAGCGCAATGAATTGGAGCTGTTCGTGCAGCTAGACCACGTCATGAGCCTTGCCAAGGCCAAGTCACTCACCCGGCGCACCCGCGTTGCCGTGGCATGACTGGCGTGATCTCAGCCCGCCTGCGCCGCCTCGTCGTCGAACGCGCCTTCGGTTTGTGCGAGTACTGCCTTATCCATCAGGCCAACGCACATTTCACCTTTCCCATCGACCATATCATCAGTCGAAAGCAAGGTGGCGGCACCATGTCAGCCAACCTCGCTTTGGCTTGCCTTCGCTGCAATGTGACCAAGGGCACCGACCCAGCCGCCTACATCGGCCACCCACCCAAGCTGGTGCGATTATACCACCCTCGTGAAGATCGCTGGAGCGATCACTTCCAACTCGTCGGTGCCCGCATCACCCCACTGACCGATGTTGGCCTCGCCACCGTGCAGTTGCTCAAGCTCAACACCAACGACCGTTTGCAACTCCGCCGCGCCCTGGTTCGAGCAGGCCAGTATCCCACGCTACAAGCCCTCGCCTACCTGCGCGATTGAGCCATTGCCAGCCACCGAAAATGGGGGCTTGGACTTGGTATTCACGATGGCGTTGCGGATCGTTTTATATGTCGTTAATAACGTGTTAACTGTTTTGTCATAATATTATTGACGCACTCGTCCAAACGCAGTACAGGACTGCCGACAACCACCATCCACACCTCCTCATTATGCCCATCGCTAACGTGGAAACCGAAGCATCATGGATCAAAGTCTATGACGAAAACAGCAAACGCATCTCCCTGATGTCCAGTCACAACATTAAAGTTGTTGGTATCGCCGCCGACTTCTATGTCACCCTTGAAGGTGCCTGGATCAAAACCTATGACAAGGACTGCAAGCGCATCACCCAAATGTCCTCCCACAATATCGAAGTCCGCAATGCCGCCGGAAGCAGTTTCACCACCGAGGAAGGTTCCTGGTTGAAGACTTATAACCGGAACTGCAAGAAAATCAGCCAGCGTAATAAGTAAAAATCACTTTATAATAACCAATTAAAATTAGGTTCTACGCGGGTTTTAATGGGCGAGGGGAAGGTGTATAGGTTTGGATGAATCGAACTGAAAGCCTTCAAGGGCACTATCACCTGCTGCTGGGTTTGGACGAGAGCTGGGTTGTGACGGAGGTGAACGTGAGTGTTGAG
>JANOAR010000098.1:0-10149 GCA_031411235.1 Verrucomicrobiota bacterium
CATCGGCCTTGATTGCGGAGATGATCTCCGTCGTGGTGATTTGAGTTGGCGTTTTCATAACACTCCAACTATACCACGCTTGATTTTACGTTGCTAAACGCCACAGATTCTTGCTGTACGGGCTTTCATGTCGCCTGACCCGAATGGCACACCTACCTTCTCTTCGAGTGCGAGAAGCCGAGATAGCACCACTCGTCCACAATTATGAAATACACGAGAATACCTTTTCGGTGCATTTGGATGGTGGCACTCCTGCTAGCAGGATGCGGTCGAGATGAGCCCAAGTCGAAGCACAATCCCGATCCTATTGCAAAAAATGAGTTCAAGACTACAGCCGTTTCGGCTGCCTATACCAAGCAAGCTCCAAAGCGAGAACCAAAGCAAAAGTATCCGCAATTGGTTAGTTTGCCGCCACCGCCCAATCCAATTGCTGAGCGGTTAACACGAGAGCTTTTAGGTCTTCGTTCAACAGACGCAGGCTTTAAAGCAAAGGTAAGCCAGCTTTGGCACGATAGTGTTAGTCGCCTCTCCAACTCGCCGCTCTCTAGCGTCAGCGACGAGCTTGTCGCAAAAGGAGCTGTTTTACCCAAAGAGCTTTCATCCCCACGTAATAGAGATAATTCAACTGATAACCCTGCCGCAATGATTGACGCATTGGGGTTTGTTGCGTTAGGCCGTATCGAGTTACTACCAGAGTTCGCAATGCAGCGCGCCAACGTGCTTCCACCAACAAGCGTTGACCTCGCAATTTTCGATGCTTTCAACAACGCATTGGATGAGCTGGGGCCGACAAACCTTGGCACACCCTTTGAGCCTTGGGTACAACTCGCGTCTGCCACAAATCCGATATACCGCCTGCTTGCACTGAGAGCGGCAATGCACACAACTTCGCGGGCCGCATCTGGCTTGTCATCCGAAGATCCCAACTTCACCCGCATTGATGCTCCTGCCAAACTCAGCTTCTATCTGCGATACCTCAACGAGGGCGATCCAAAAATCTTGAGCGAAGCAATTGCCGCTATCGCGACAGTGCCAACGCCCGAAGCTCGCCAGGCCATCGAGAAGTTCCAAGCCACACAGCATCAACGAGGTAATTCAGTCTTAACTCAAGTCGCAGCGGATGCTCTTCGAACTCAAGAGATCATCGCCCAAGGAGCACGCTGACCAACTCCAGCGCTTCGCAAACCTCGCGGCTCCGCACCGTTCCCAACCGCTGGGCTGCTCCGCCCGCTCCCGCCCCTGCCCTGCCGCAAGGGAGTGTGCTCCTCATCGTCACAGGTTGACTCGTCCACTTCGGTCGGCTCGCCACCCACCGCGCTGGTGCCTGAGCTTGGCCATAGAGCAGACAGGAGTGTCTGCATCCCACATTTTGCGCCTGCATCCGGATTGAGCTTGCTCTGGCAAGCTATTTTCTGTTTCAATGGAAAGTCTTGAAACTGATGACCGCCTGGGTTGTCTGTGTTCACTTCGCACCCCCGGCCTTTATGACCAAATTTGGCCTGTAACAAATGTCTGGATTGCGGTTTTTACTCTGATGACCCCTAGCCTGCTCGACTTTTCCATGAAACGCTTTTTCACCACTGTTGCTGCTGTGTTTGCCTTTTGCCTTCCGCAAGGCCGTGCGGTGGTCACCACGCCAATCATTGGCTTCGTGACCTTGAATCTCCAGGAGGGGAACAACTTCCTGGGCTTCTCATTGCAGCCCGTGTTGGAGTTGCAGACGACCTTCACCATTTCGGCCAGTGACCGCACGCACATCAATCTCACGGCCTCGGGTCTGGTGCTGACGAATGACCAGTTCAACACAGCGGCGACGGCGACTCATGCGATTGAGATCATCACCACGGGAGCGAGCGAGGGCTTTGCAACGACAGTGCTGGATACAGTGGCGACGGGAAGCGAACTGGTGCTGCAAACCGCCATTCCAGCGGGCGTGGTGGATGGCAGCGTGCTGAAAGTGTGGAAGCTGTGGACGTTGGCCAGCGCCTTTGGAGCGACTAATACGGCGGGCCTCACGGGAGGGGCGACGCCAGAAGTTTCGGACTTGGTGCTGATCCCGACTGGGGCGACGACCTTTGCCCAGTATTTCTACTCCACGGGGGGTGCCCAGGGCACGGGCTGGCGCTTGGTGGGTGGCGGCACGACGGATCAGGCAAACGTTGCGGTGCCCTTTGGCCAGGGCGCGGCAGTGCGCTCGCGCAGCGCCAAGGCCATCGTCATCACGGGCATGGTGAAGCCAGGGAAAATACTCGTCACCTTGCAAACAGGGCGCAACTACGTGGCGAATCTCTGCCCCGTGAATGCGGGCGGTGTGGGCTCTTCGACAGAGGGGCGCACGCTGGGGAATTCAAACTTCTACACGGGCACGCCAGCCGCGCTCTCGGGGGCGACGGCCTCGGGTGATGCGGATCTGGTTCTGCTGTGGAATGGCGCGGGCTACACACAGTATTTTTATTCCACGGGGGGCTTCAATGGCACTGGCTGGCGGCTCGTCGGTGGCGGCGTGGCGGATCAGGCGGGCGTGCCGCTGCCGGACGGAGCTTTCGTTATTTTGAGGCGTGGTGCCGCGCTGACGCTTCAGCTCAACCAAGGCAATTTCTAAAACGCATCGCCTCTGCCCTCACTCCAGTTTTCTGCCCCTACGCCGATGAAAAAACTCTTTGCTCTCCTCGCCTCTAGCCTGCTGGCCCTGGCTTCTAGCCACGCGGCTACGCTGACGATTTCCAACCAAAACGCCCTGGCCAATGGGGCCAACGGGGTGGCCGACTCCACGGGGGCGCTGCATAGCGGCTCGGGCGCGGCTGGGGTGATCGGTCGGATGACGATCTCCGATGCAGCGATCTCGGCAGCGGCGCTTGCCAACAATGTCTCAGTCATCGACGCAGGCTTTGAGGCCTTCGCCTCCACATCTGGCACCTTCACGCTGAACAGCCTTGGTTCCAACGGAGCCTTTGAAGTGGTCAAGGATTTCGACACGCGAGCTTCGATCAATAGCTTCGGCGGTAGCAGCATTTACCTCTGGATTTACAAAGGAGCCTCGCGTGCCACCGCGACCGAACATTTCCTGGTGAAGCTCAGCTCAACCTTCCCCACCGACTCGGAGACTGAGCCACCCACGGGGCCGCTGCATTTGTATCTGCGGCCTGATACGGTGGTGCAGGTCTTCGCCGGGGTGCAGAGCGCTACAACGCACGACTATGGCCAAGGCAGTGGCCCATTGGCCACCTTTCGTACACTTCCGCTGAATGAAGCCCCTGTGGCCAGCGCTGGCGTCGCCAGTGGCGATGAAGATGCGGCAAGCATCACCGGCACACTCACCGCTACCGACGCCGAGAGCGATCCCTTCACCTTTGCCAAAGTGGCCGACCCTGCGCATGGCAGCGTCACAGTGCTGAGCAATGGCAGCTACACCTACATCCCCGCTGCGAACTACCACGGCACGGATAGCTTTACCTTCAAGGCCAACGACGGCAAAGACTCAAACATCGCGACGATCACCATCACGATCAATTCGGTACCCGATGCCCCTGTGGCGACTGGGGCCTCAAAAAATGCCATCACTGGCCGCGATACCACGGGCCAGCTCGTCGCCACGGATGGCGATGGCGACACGCTCACCTATGCCAAGGTCGCCGATCCCACCAAGGGGGTCGTGGTGGTAACCACGGCAGGAGCTTACACTTACACGCCCACACCGGGCCAACTGGGTGCGGATAGTTTCACCTTCAAAGCTAGTGATGGCGCGGGCGACTCGAACATTGCCACGATCTCGCTCACCATCGTCGCCAACTCGACGCCCGAAGCCGATGAAGCCACGTTCAAAGGCCAGCGCGATGACTTGATCGCCGATACTCTGACAGGCAGCGATGCTGATAACGACGCGCTGACTTTTGCCGAAGGAACCCCACCCACGCACGGCGAACTGGAACTGAAGAGCGACGGCAGCTTCCGCTACATGCCGGACTCGGGCTACATCGGCATAGACAGCTTCACCTTCACCGTCACGGACGGATATTCTGCCTCCTCGCCTGCCACGGCAACGCTCGTCATCGGCTCGGCTGTGCCCGAGTGGACATGGGAACTGGGCAGCCAGCTCGCCAAACAAAAAGGCACCTACGGCACACTCCAATCACCTGCCCCGACCAACATCCCCGGTGCCCGCAGCGACGCCGCCAGCGCCACGGATCAAGCTGGGCACACCTACGCCTTTGGCGGCACTGGCTTTGGCGAAACGGCAGGCCCAGGGCTGCTCAACGACCTGTGGCTCTTCGATGCAAACACTCAGCGTTGGAGCTGGATCGCAGGCGGCAAAGGCATCAACACCCCAGGCATCTATGGCACGCTCGGCTCGGGCAACGACAACAACAATCCCGGTGGTCGTTCGGGTGGCTCGTTCTGGATTGATCAAGCAGGCGACCTCTGGCTCTTCGGCGGCACGGGCCGCGACAGCACCACCACGGGCAATGGGGCACTCAATGACTTGTGGAAGTATCGCTTCGGTAGCCAGCAATGGACTTGGAAGGCGGGAGCCAATACCGCCAAAGCCAACGGCACCTACGGCACCAAGGGCACGTCCTCGGCTGCGACGACCCCCGGCGCTCGCAGCGGTGCGGTGACGTGGATCGACGCCAGCGGCAACCTGTGGCTCCACGGCGGCAAAGGCCTCGGAGCCTCGGGCACAACACTGAGCAATCTCAACGATCTGTGGTCCTACAACACGACCACGGAACAGTGGACATGGATCAGCGGGAGCAGCGCCGTGGACGCCAGCGGCACCTACGGCAGCAAAGGCATCGCCCACCCCACCAACACCCCTGGTGGCCGCAATGCCGCCATCGGCTGGACGGGGCACGACGGCCAGCTCTACCTCTTCGGCGGCCAAGGACGCGCCACCGCTGCCACCCTCGGCTACCTCAATGACCTGTGGCGCTTCGACATCGCGAGCAATAGCTGGACGTGGCTCAATGGCAGCAACACCACCAACGTCGCAGGCGTCTATGGCAGTCTCGGCACAGGCAACGATAGCAACTCCCCAGGCGCACGCGCAGGAGCCGTGGCTAGGCTCGGGGCCGACGCCTCGCTGCTACTCAGTCAAGGCCAGGGCAGCACCGGGCTCTTCAACGACGTGTGGAGCTACGACAGCGCTGCCAACGCCTGGACGTGGATCAAAGGCTCGTCCAAAACCAACGGCGCTGCCGTCTATGGAACCCAGGGCACTGCCGCCCCCAGCAACACCCCTGGTGCCCGCCGTGGTGCCCTACCCGCCAGCGACAGCAGTGGCGACCTGTGGCTCTTCGGCGGTGTGAATGGTGCCAACTCCTACAATGACACCTGGAGCCTCGACTTGCCCGCCCTGCCCACCGTCACGCTCAATGCCATCACCGCCATCACCGACACCACAGCGACCGTCGGCTTGCTGGTGGACAACAACGGTATCACCACCAAGGGTTCCTTGTATTTCTGGCCCGTGACCTCCCCAGCCAGCATCACCGAGATCGTGCTCGGCACCGTCGGCACCACCCCTGGCACCGCCGACTCCGCCGCACTGACGGCACTGACCGCTGGCACCCGCTACGCCGTGCAGGCTCTCGTGCAGAGCCTTGAGGGCGAAAGCAGCAGCCTCATTCGCGAATTCACCACCACAGGCACGGGCGGCGCTGCCACCGCAAATTTTGAACTCAGCAGCAGCAACCTCAATGAGGGCAATCTCGCCGCCACCGTGCGAGTCGTTCTCAGCCAGCCCGCTGCCGCCCCTTACACCGTCACTGTCGGGACTTCGGGCACCGCCACGCCGGGCAGTGCCAGCGACTACATCGCCCCATCCGCGACGCTCGCCTTCACCACGGGTCAGCTTTATGCCGACATCGCGATCAACCTGCTGGAAGACATCGTTATCGACGGCTCCGAGACGATCATCCTCACCCTCAGCGCCCCCACGGGTGGCCTTGCCTTGGGCTCCAGTATTGTCCACACCATCACCATCACCGACAACGATGGCGCACCGAGCATCACCACGCCACCCGCCTCACGCTTCGCCGCCGTGGGAGCCAGCACCACCTTCAGCGTCGTCGCCACAGGCACCCCACCACTCACCTACCAATGGAAGAAAAATGGCGTGAACGTCGCGGGTGCCACTAAGGCCGATTACACCCTCGCGAAGGTCGCCCTGACCTCGATAGGCAACTACACCGTCGAGGTGAAAGGTGCGATCAGCCCTGTCGCCACCAGCACGCCTGCGGCTGAGCTTTTCGTCGTCGATACCGCCTCGCGCAGCGTGGCCCAAGTCGATGGCACCAGCCTCCTCCTCACCGCCAAAACAGCAGGCGCGGGACTCAGCTATGAATGGCAAAAAGGCAGCACGTCCATCGGTGCCACCACAGCCACGACGACCCTCGTTAACCTCGCCAGCAGCGATAGCGGTGACTACCGCTGCCGCGTCTATAAAACAGGCGCAGACGAGTTGTTCACTGGCATCACGACGCTCACCGTCACCAGCGCCGCGCCCGTCATTTCCAGTGCCGCTCTGCCCTCGGGCTACATCGGCACGCCCTACTCGCACCAGATTGCCTTCACCAATCTACCCGCTGGCACGCCGACATCCGTCACCATCACAACCCTGCCCGCCGGGCTAAAGGTAAGCGCCACGGGCCTCATCACCGGTATCCCCACTGCCGCTACCCTGGCCGCTGGAGTCGTCACCGCCAAGTCCATCACCCTCGCCGCAAAAAATGCCTCGGGCACTGCCATCCCCGTAACCAGCAGCATCACCATCTCCCCTGTGCCCCCCGCCGCCCTCGGCAGCTACGTCGCCACCATCGAACGAAACACTAGCCTCGCCAGCAACCTCGGCGGTCGCCTGGATGTGACCATCACCTCCGTGGGAAGCTTTACCGCCAAGCTCTACAACGGTGCAGAAACCTACAGCAACAAGGCCCAACTCGTCATCACCGCCCCAGTCATGATCGGCGACCAACCCGGTATCGCAGGTGCCATCTCATTCGCCCGCAAGGGTTTATCGTCACTTGCCGTGGCCTTCACCATCGCCCTGCCCGCCAATCCCCTCACCACCGACGCCACTCTGACGGGCAGCTTAAGCGACGGCACCCCCGCACACACCGCAGTCATCGCAGGCTTGCGTAATCCCTTCAGCGCCACCAACAAGGCCACGCAATTCAAGAACTACTATACCTTCGGCCTGGAGATACCCGCCGAACTCGCGGGTGACCTCCAGACGCCGCAGGGCAATGGCTACGGCAGCTTCACCGTCGCCGATCTCGGCACCTTAACCGTTGCAGGCCGCACCGCCGATGGCATCGCCTACAGCGCCGCCACCATCACGGGCTACAACGGCAAAGTGCCCAGCTACGCGGCCCTCGCTGCCACCACCCCAGGCTCCCTTCTCGGCACGCCCACCCTCGCCGTGGTTAACACGAGCTATACCAGCCTCGACGGCGCTCTCAGTTGGAGCCGCAGCGCCACGCCCACCACTTCCAAAGACCAGACCTACCGCAGCGGTTTCGGCCCCATCAACCTCACCATCGGCGGTGGCAACTACGTCGGCCCCGACTCGGGTGGCGTCATCAAAGTCCTGACCATCAATAATGCCAACAATGCCAAGCTCACGTTTGCGGGAAGTAGCCTGCCCAGTGGGGAGATCACGTTCACGGCCTTCAGTATTCGGAACCTCAAGCCCACAGGCGTAGTACAAACCGTCACCGTCACTCCCTTCAATGCCACGGCCCTACCATCGAATCCAAACCCCTATAAAGTAGCCTTCAAACTGGACGCCAAACCCGTCGGCCAATTCAGCGGCAGCTTCGTCCTGCCACACGCCACCGCCTCGCTGGTGCGCACGGCCAAGTATCAAGGCATGATTATTCATCGCGGTGTCCTCTTCGAGGCGATGGGCTACTTCACCCTGCCCCAGCTCCCCGAGCCTGGCCAAACCCTGACCACCTCGCCCGTGCTCAGTGGCCAAGTCATCCTCAGCCCACCATGAGGCACGCAAGCGCTCGGCGTATTGGGACATTTTAGCGCACTGAGTCTGGCACGGACGCAGGGCGTGAACGCAGGTTCGGGCAGCATTTCGAGAGATTGGCCCATCAACGTATTGACATACGTTAACTTGCCACCTTCAAATCACCAACCGCCCACTCCATGTCTATCAAGGATTACAAGAAATCACCCATCACATTTGAGAGGCTTCGGTTGAGATCTGCTGGCAAAGTTTTTAAAATTCGAGATCAGAGTATTGCATTGATATTGGCCACTCGCTCCACGCCAGACATCGCTACTATCGTAACTTCTAACTTCAGAAATGATATTCAAAATCTCGGCAGCCGAGGCGTCTCATGCCGTTATGGCACAAATCTCTAGCGACTTGCCTTGGGTTCCTTGCCCTTCACCTTGAGGAAAAACGGCAGGCCTTCGCCAGGGAACTCGTCGCGAATGCGGTTCTCCAGGAAACGCAAATACGTGTCTTGCAGCTTGGTCGCACGATTGGCAAAAAGGATGAAGTGCGGCACGGGTATGGCGCGGTCTTCGGTGTCGTTCACCTGAGTCGCGTAGAGCAGCTTGAAGTTGAACTTACCGTTGCCCACCGAGCCTGAATTTTGCTCGATGGCGCTGTGCAGCAGGCGGTTCAGCGGCCCGGTGCCAATGCGGCGCTGGGCTCCATCCTTCACCCGCTCCACAGCTTTAAAGAGCTTGTCCAGATTCTGCCTTTTCTTTGCCGAGACGGGGATCAACGGCGCGTAGTGCAGAAAGAAAAACTCACGGCGCACCGTCTCCTCCAGTTCTTCGAGGCGGTCTTTGGGCCTCGCTTCGGGGTGGAATAAATCGAACTTATTGAGCACCAAGATGCAGGGCTTGCGCGTGTCGAGAATGATCTTGGCAATCTTGCGATCCTGGGCTTTCACACCCTCGGCGCAGTCCACGACGAGCAGGCAGATGTCGGCGCGTTCGATGCTCTTCACCGCACGCTGCACACTGAAGAGTTCCACATCGTTATCGAGCTTTGCCGCCTTGCGAATACCGGCGGTGTCGATGAGCTGATACTTGTGCCCACCGATCTCGCACTGGATATCTAGCGAGTCACGAGTCGTGCCTGCGACGGGCGAAACGATGGCGCGTTGCTCATTGAGCAAGGCATTCACCAGCGATGACTTCCCTGCATTGGGTCGCCCGACGATGGCGATCTTCAGCGGGCGTTCCTTTTTGTAGTTCTTTACGGGCTTGGGCGCGGGTTTCGCTATGGGCTCACTATTTTCATCGAAGTCTTCTTCGCCTTCCTCGGCAGCATCGAAATCGGCCTCATCTTCAGCCTCGGCTTCGATCTCCTCGTCTTCTTCGGGCTCGATGTACTTCAGTCCCAGGGTTTCGCAAACACCCGCGACCAGCGCGTCGATGCCCAAGCCATGCTCGGCACTCACGTCATAGACTTGCTTGAAGCCGAACTTGGTGAACTCGCCGCCGCCCAGCCGCCGCTTGGCCGAGTCGGCTTTGTTGCAGACGAGCACCACGGGCTTCGAGGTTCTGCGCAGGAGCTGCGCAAGCTGCTGGTCGATGGGGGTGATGCCGTCAAAAATATCGACGACAAAGATGAGCAAGTCGGCGACTTCCAGCGCGATGCTCGCCTCGATCTGCACTTGCTCGGTGAGCACGTCGGCGGTGTTGGCACCGATGCCGCCGGTGTCCATGATGTCGAAAATCTGTGGGCCACGACGGCACTCAGCCATGATGCGATCTCGCGTCACACCGGCCATGTCATGGACAATGGAGATATTTTTTCCGGCGAGGCGGTTGAAGAGCGAGGACTTGCCCACATTGGGGCGGCCTACGATGGCGACGGTGCGCGGTGCGGAAGTCATTTGGGACACCTTCTAGGGGTGGCCCCCCTCTGGCAAGCGATACTTGCCACTTCCCGGTGGGCGAATAGCATCCTTTCACCCTGCCAGCATGAAAATCCTGATTGTAGACGATGTGGCGATGCACCGCGACCTGCTCGAAATCTTCATTTCGAAATGGCCGGGGCATGAGCTTACCTCCGTGGGCAGTGGCGCGGAGGCCCTGGCGGTCCTACGGGAGAGCGGCCATCGGTTTGATATCCTCTTTCTTGATGTAAATATGCCGGGCTTGAGCGGCTTGGAC
>JANOAR010000099.1:0-39261 GCA_031411235.1 Verrucomicrobiota bacterium
GACGTTTGAATCCGATCGGCCAGAATGGACCCAGGCCCATTGAGTCGGAGCCGAAACCACAGTTGAATGTGGCTAAACAACGTTCACCCAAGCAACTGCGCCACTTGCCATGCCCATCAAATTCCAGATGCAGTTGAGTGAGACATCGAACGATCACGAGACACGCATTTTCATCGGCGATGATGATTATCTGAGTCTTTGTGATCCTGCATTGCTAGGGATTGATCCACCAGAGTTCTTCATTCAGCCGGGTCTCCGAGAGTCGGGGCAATTGCTAGTTGGGCGCTGTGGCTGCGGTTGTGTTGGCTGCGGAGACGAGATGATTGAGACTACTGTTACGGATACTGCGGTTACTTGGGTTGGCCGAAGGCAGGCTCCAGCAGGAATGACATTCAGTCGATCAGAGTTCTTCGCTGAGCTTGATCGAGCTATCGCTGACACGAGTTGGGAGACAGTCGAGCGCCGCGCCGAGAGGCTCGTTAGTGCGTTGGACTTCTCGCACTTGGCAGATTCAGGCATTCGGTTTGGTTGGGCCTCAGCCAGATTGAGCCCAGACAGGATTTCTCTGTCCCTCCAACTCGACGAGGGGCAGGGTTATTAGTTGATCTGCTCAGTGCCATGGGATCATCATGATTCAGCTATGGCAGTCTCAGCGGTTACCGAACTGCTCCAGTCGCCTGTTGTGGCTTGGAAGGACGTTGTGTATCACGGGCAATCTCGACCTTTATCAGCTGGACCAGCATGGAAGCAGCACACATACCCCAAATGAGGTCGACAAAACGGATGCAGGCAACGGCTCGGATGGCATCTGTCGTGTCATCAACGCTTGCCGCTCGCCGTCGCCTGATCCGAAGCGTTCGGCGTCGCTCGCACATTTTCCAATCAGTCGCAAAAGCCAAGAACCAAACCACTATGATCCTCACTAAATCCAAGTATCACGCCATCGCGTCCGGGCTTATCGCCTGCGCGTTTGGAACCGTTGCAATCATACTCGGCGACCATCACACCGAACTCCTGTTCAAGGTCTTGCTCGCATTCGGTGTCGCACTCGTCCTTGCTGGACTTTTCCTGCTGCGCTACTCGTGGACAATTCACGAGAGCCGCTAGTCAGTACCAGTCACGCCGTGCAGCGAATCGGGCGAACGTCTCACAGACTTGAACGCAAAACCTGAATCGACCGCAATGCCGAACATTAAAGGTTGCATGTCAGACGAGTGTAGCGAGGCCTGACATTGCACCTTTGGGTTGAACAAGCCCGTGTCCCCGGACGAGCCATCGCTCTTATAGCGTTTTATGTTTAGCAGCCCTGTTGCGGCACTGCTGGCTCGGTTTTTGAGCCGCTACATTTAGGGTTCTGGTGGCTGGTTTTTGAGTGTCTTCCAACGGGTTTGGCCGTGCTTGCGATCCCACACTGAGCAACTTGCTAAAAACAACGCCATTCACCCGCTGCCAAATGTCTCCCAACCTAGCCTTCACAAGACGCTCCAAAAGGCCTCGCCGCGCAGCGGCTTCGTTCAACTATGCGCTACGACGAACGGCTCCGGCTTTCACGCTGGCTGCTCCGCCGCCTGCGCCCGCGCAACTACCGCGCCACGCTCTGCTGTCGCTGAGCCATTGAGCGCGTTTTTTCCTCAAATCACTCTTATGGACAGCCGTTTTTATACATTCGTGGGTGGTGACACTGGCCAGTGGAGCCTTGTCTCTATGCAGACAGTCATCGGGCAATCGATGGAGACAGCACCACGCCTCGATATTCAGAACGCCAATCTGCAAGAACTTCCCATTGGCTCACGATGGCTCTTGCGAGGCGTCACTAGCAACCAACGCTATGTCACGCGACCAGAGCAAGCCTCTCTCGTCGCGTCACAGGCGGGACTTGGCCGACCAGAAGCGACATGCGCGGCACTCATCCCAATTACCAAGACTCCTGCATGGTGGGCGCTCACTCAGGACGAGCGGCGTGACATCTTTGAGGCGCGCTCCTCGCATATCGCCACGGGACTGCGCTATTTGCCAGCCATTGCGCGCCGACTCCACCACAGTCGAGACCTTGGCGAGCCATTCGACTTTCTCACTTGGTTCGAGTATGCGCCCTCAGACGCTACGGCATTTGACGACCTTGTGGCCGCACTCCGCGCCACGGAAGAATGGAACTACGTCGAACGCGAAGTAGATATACGCCTCATCCGCAATGATACCCAAGTGGCCTAACGACCCCACGATGAAAGCCAAAAGCGTCTTTTGCTCTTCATGGGCTGACGAATGTTGGCAAGAGCACAACGGTCAAGACCGCCTCACGCCTTCTGCAAAACAATAAGCGTGATGTCGTCGCCGCTGGCTTTGCCGCCGACGAAGGCGTTCACTTCGTCCATGATTCGATCGACCACGGCTTTGGCGCCGTGTTTGGCTTCTTGGGCGAGGATGGTTTGGATGCGTTGCTCGCCGAATTCATCGCCTTCGGCGTCTTCGGCTTCATTGACGCCGTCGGTGTAAAGCAGCAGGCAGTCGCCGCTGGCCATGCTGAAGGTGAAGTCCTTGGTCACGCGCTCGAAGACTTCGCCCTTGTCGATGCCGACGCCTAGGCCACCGGGGCGCAGGGTCTCGACTTTGCCGGTGCTGGCGTGCCAGAGGAGGGGCTCGGGATGACCAGCGCGGGCGAGGGTGATGGTGTCGCCCCCCGTGTTAATAACGAAGTAGATCATGCTGACGAAGGTGTCCTCGTTAACGTCGTCGTACACTTGGCGGTTCACCTTGGCCAAGACGGCGGCGGGCGAGTCGGTGCGCTGCGCGTAGGCCTGCAAGGCGCTGCGACAGGTCGCGGCGACGAGGGCGGCGGGCAGGCCTTTGCCCGAGACATCGGCGATGACTGCGCCGAAGGTTCCTTGCTGCGGCTGCACGTAGTCGTAGAAGTCGCCGCTGAGCACGCGTGCGGGGCGATTTTTTCCGGCGACGACGAAGCCTTCGATCTCGGGCTCGCTCTCGGGCAAGAGGATGCGCTGCACGTCGCCAGCGGTCTTCAGTTCGGCCTCCAGCAGGCGTTTGCTCTGCAACTCCTGGTTGGTCATGGCGTGGCCCAGGGCGAAGGCGGCTTGCTCGATGAGTGAACAGAAGACTTCAAAATCATTGGCCGTGTAGTGGCGTGTGCCGCTGGGCGCGGTGAGGGCGAGGACGCCGAGCTTGCGGTCGCCGGAGGTGACGGGGCCGACGAGCACGGTGGTGTCGCGCTGCGGGTCATTCTCCTGGCCCATGGACTTGAGCTGCGGGTGGGCGAGGAGTTCGCGCAGCAGTTCGGGTTTCTGTTGGGTGAAGGCTTGGCCGATGACGCCGCTGCCGGGTGTCACGGTCTGCAAGCGCAGCGTGCTGAGCAGGGAGGAGGGGTTGGCCTCGCACTGCGCGAGGGTGGCGGCGGTGAGCGGTAGCAGGGGGGCGCATTTCTCGGAGTAATAGCGTGGCACGAGGGCGCTGGCTGCCTCGTCGAATACGTAGAGGGCACCGCCAGCGCTGTTGGTCACTTTGACGACGCCTTCGACGATGAAGCGATGCAGGGAGCTTTCGCGGCCATCGCGTGCGGTGGCATTGCCCAACTCATGCAGGAAGCGAAACATGCGCCGCTCTTCCACGACGATGGCTTCCTGCTCGGCCTGGAGACGCAGGTGCTCGCTCTGCAAGGCTTCCACCTTGTAACGTCGCTGCCGAGCCAGCCGCCCAGCGACGATAAAGCCGATACCGGTGAGTAAGGCCAGTAGCAGGGAGATCAGTATCACTGGAGTCATCGCGCGAAGCGTCTTCGATATGGCGCGAACGCTGGCTTTGTCAAACTGTGCGGGGATTTGATCGCGCAATGTTAAAATCACAAAAACTAGTACGGCAGAGCATTGCATTATTACAGTGGAGCGAGTTAATTATGGCCCGCATTGCGCCAAAGGTCATTCTGAGCCTCGCCATGCGGCTTCCTATTTACCCCCCTCACTGACTGCATGGAGAGCCCCACCGAACCTAGTTTAGCCAAAGGTATTCGCGATATTATCGTCATTGGCGGCATCATTGGCGGGGTGAATGCAGCGGTGTCGCGGGGCGATTTTGGCTGGTTACAGATGAATCCCACGCCCTGGCTCATCCTCCCAACGCTGATAGGTGCGAGGTATGGCGTCTTCATGGGGGTAGCGGCGGGGATTGCCGCCGGGCTGGGGATTTCGATGGCGCAGGCTCGCGAGCATGGGCTGGTGGTGCAGGCGGTGTCGCAGCATCATCCTTTCTTCTTCAGCGCCTTGATTGTGGCTGGCTTCGTCGCGGGGGAATTCCAGCGCTATGCGAAGGGACGCAGCCGGGAATTGCTCGAAACGACGCATGGCCAGGCCGAGGACTTGTATCGTGTACGGGCCGAGCTGGAGCTATGCCGCGAGACGCGCCAGGCCTTGCAGCGCCACCTCGCCGTGCATCAGGCGGCGACGGCCAGCCTGGACGATGACTTGCGCAAGCTCATCACAGGCAAGCCCGGCGAACTGCTCGATAGTCTGCTCGCCCTGCTCCAGCAGCACGCGCAGATTATCTCCGCTGCTATCTACAAGGTCGCGGGGGGCAAGCTCATCCGCCTCGCCGTCATCGAGCCCACCGAGGCCCTGGCGGAGACGCTGCGCATCGACGAAGTGCCGCTCGCGGCGAAGGCTCTGGATGAAACCACCATCGCCTCGGTGAAGGATCCGCTGACCACCAGCACCAGCCAGCCATTCCTGGTCGCCGTGCCCTTTGCCGACGTGAAAGGCGCGGGCGTCTTGATCATCCAGGACATGCCGTTGCAAGCCTTTGACTGGCAGCACCTCGCCCGCATCGACCTCATCCTGCACTGGACGTTTGCCCTGCTGCGCCATCGCGAGGACTTGGGCGGCGGTCGCCAAGGCGTGCCCCTGGTGCTGATGGAGGACTTCATGGTGCTGCTCGGGCAGGCCTTGCAGGCCGAGGCGACGCATTCGCTGCCCTCCGCCGTCATTCGTGTGGACTTCAACAACCTCGACCAAGCCAAAAACCCTCGCGTCGAGAAGCAACTCCTCGCCAGCCTACCCGCCACCGCGCTAGCCACCCGGCTACCCGCACACGGCAGCCTCATTGTCCTGTTGCCCTTTGGCGGGGAAATGGAAGCCGAAGCCGCCAGCCGAGCCCTCAACACCACCAGCAACGACCTGCGCCTCTGCCACTACATCGTCGTCGGTCCCGCCGATACGCAGACCTTCTGGTCCCACATCATGCAGTAGCGGCAACCGCAGTCCCTCCCCTCCCGTCCCCGTGCCCTTTCATCCCGTCATCATTCTCGCCGCCTTAGCCCTGCTGCCCCTACTCGTCTCGTGGGTCATCGCCATCATCCCCTCGCGGCGGGTGCTGGCCACGGGCTTGCGCAGTGGCAATCCCCTCGCCGAGGCACCGCTAGCACCGCTCGCGGATGTGGTGCCCGAGCCACTCGTCCACCTCAGCCGGGCGCTCTCGGCCAAGGACATGGAAGGCTTCATCCTCGGCATGAGGCACCTGCCCATCACCGACACCGCGCCGCTGCTGCGCCGCTACGTGCGATGCAGTGACCCCGCGCTCCAGCTCTATGCCCAGAGCATCCTGCAAGAAGGGCGCGACCGCTTGCAGCACAACTACCACCTGTTGCAACACGCCGACCCCACCGACGCTCGCAAGGCCGCCTGGCTGCTCGAAGTCGGCCTCGCCCTCGCCCACCCCTCGCTCGCCACCCAGGCCGAGCGGCCCGGCCTGCTCGCCCACGTCGCCCACTTCGCCACCCAACGGCTCGAAACGGCCCCGCACGAGCCCATGCTCATCGCCCAGGCAGCGCGAGTCTTCCTCGCGGCAGACAAAGCTGGCTACGCGCAGCTCGTCATCAACAAGCTCCCCGCCTCGTCGCGGCTGCGCCAGGAACTCGAGAAACCCATCGCCTGTGCCCTGCACCTGAACCGAGCCGCCTGAAGCCTCTGGCCTATTTCAAAAGCTCAACGCTTACCTCCCTCCTTTGAAATCGCACGCCCCCCAGCCCGCCGCCGACATCTGCCTCGTCCTCGAAGGCACCTACCCGTACGTCTCCGGCGGCGTCTCCACCTGGGTGCATCAGATCATCGAAATGTTCCCCCAGTGGACGTTCTCCATCCTCTATCTCGGAGCCCAGCGCGACCCTGCCGCGAAATACAAGTACACCCTGCCCCGCAACCTCATTGCCATCGAGGAAATCTACCTCTTCGACCTCAGCAGCGAGCCCGCCCATGCCACCGCAACCCTCGTGCCCGCCAAGTGGCGCCCCCTGCACGAGAGCGTGCGCAAGCTGGGTGTGCGAGCCCCCAGCGGCGAGCCCCATGAGTTCGAGCTACTGCGCTCCATCATGGCCCACATCACCCAGAATCCCCGTGTCAGCTTTGATACCTTTTGGAACTCGCAGGCCACCTGGAGCGTCGTCCATGAGCTATACGACCGCTACGCCCACGACGAGTCCTTCCTCGACTTCTACTGGACTACCTGCTTCCTCATCCAGCCCCTCTGGCGACTCGCGCATGGCCTCTCGCGCCTGCCCCAGGCCAAGGTTTATCACAGCGCCTGCACCGGCTACGCAGGCATCGCCGCCGCCCTCGCCTCGGCCCAGACCAAGCGCCCCCTCATCCTCACCGAGCACGGCATCTACCTGCGCGAGCGCATCGCCGACATCTGCCGTTCCCCCTGGATCCCCGACCAACTCGTGCAGCGCCCCAACCTGAACGAACCCCTCGGCAGCCTACGCCGCCTATGGATCGGCTTCTTCGATGTCGTCGGGCGCATGTGTTACAACCAGTCGCAGGACATCGTCTCGCTCTTCGGCAACAACGCCAAAGCCCAGCAGCACTTCGGGGCCGACCCCGCCAAGATCACCATCATCCCCAACGGCATCCGCACCGAAGACTTCGCCCCCCTGCACACCCAGCGCCTCGCCCGCCGAGCTGCTGAGCCCGAAAGCCAAGTCATCGGCTTCCTCGGTCGCGTCGTCACCATCAAGGACGTGAAAACCCTGCTGCGCACCGCGCGCAAAGTCTGCGACGAACTGCCCCAGGCCCGCTTCCTGATCGCCGGCCCCACCGAGGAAGAACCCGAGTACTACGAGCAGTGCCTCGACCTCACCATCCAGCTCGGCGTGATGACCCAGGTCGAATTTCTCGGCCCCACCCAGCGCGATGGCTTCCTGCCCACGCTCGACTTGATGCTCCTCACTAGCTTCAGCGAAGGCCTGCCGTTTGTGATCATCGAATCCCTCGCCGCCGGTGTCCCCGTCGTCTCCACCGACGTCGGCGCGTGCAGCGAACTGCTCAACGGCAGCCCCGAGGAATCCCCTGCTCACGGCCCCGCCGGCCTCATCGCCGAAGTCGGCAACAGCGACGAACTCGCCCAAGCCATCATCCGCCTCCTCACCCACCCCCAGGAACTCGACCAAATGACCGAAGCCGGGCTCAAGCGCGTCGCCGCCCTCTACCATGAAGACGCCATCAAAGCCGCCTACGAGACGCTGTACACCCGGTGCATCGGGTATTGACCCCTCTCCCGACTGTCCCCTCCCCTGTGCTGACCGACACCGACCCTTGTGACGACTGTATGAGCCCCTACATCCAACCGAATGAACCCTTTCATCCAATCGGATGCCCCCATTCATCACTTATCACTCATCATTCCTAATTCCTAATTTCCCCCTCCCCCATGGCCGGCATCGGATTCCAACTACGTCGTCTCACCGCCTCCCGGACTTACTCCGGGCTCGTCGGTGCCTATGCCAGCGCAGCCATCATTAGCGCCGGGCCGTGGATGATCTCCATCATCTCGCTCATGTTCCTCACCTGGCTGCTGCAACAAGTGCTGCCGGGGGATCAGATCCGCCTCTTCACTGCGTCCATCACTCACGTTTATGCCTTCGCGCTTATCATCACGGGGCCGTTGCAGATCGTCCTCACCCGCTACACCGCCGACCAGTACTCGCTGAAAACCCCCGAGCGCGTCTTCCCCAGCTTCCGTGGCGGGCTCGTCATCTCCACGCTACTCTCGACCCTCGTCGGCGGCGTTTTTTTCATCGGCTACGTCCCCGCGCCTATGGAGTTCCAACTCGGGGCTGCCGCCCTGCTCGTGTACGTCTCCGCCATCTTCGTCGCCAGCGTCTATCTCAGCGTCCTGCGCGAGTATTACCGCATCGTCTTCGCCTTCCTCGTCGGCTACGGCGCAGGCGTCGCCGCCGCCTGGCATCTGGCGCAGACGCATGGCATCATCGGCGCGATGGCCGGGCTGCTCGCTGGACACCTCGCCCTCTTCATCATGCTCGCCTACGCCGTGCGCCGCGAGCTGGGCAAAGGCACGGGCAGCATCTTCGCCTTCGTCGCTGCCGCGCTCAAACTGCCCGACCTCATGCTCTGCGGGCTCTTCTACAACCTCGGCATCTGGATTGATAAATTCCTCTTCTGGTGGATGAGCCAGAGCAACGTCCAAGTCTCCGGCCTGCTGCACGCCGCGCCCGACTACGACCTCGCCATCTACCTCTCGCTGCTCTCCATCGTCCCCGGCATGGCCGTCTTCATCCTGCAAGTGGAGACCAGCTTCTCCGAGCGCTTCGACACCTTTTTCCACGCCGTCAATAACGGTCGCCCGCTCTCCGAAATCGTCGCTGCCAAGGATCAAATCATCCTCAGCCTGCAAGCCGGGTTCCAGCGCCTGCTCAAGGTGCAAGGCCTTACCACCGCGCTGCTCGTCGTCGGTGCCAACGAGCTGACCTCGTGGTTCCACGTCAGCCTTGTGCAGATCGGCATCTTCCGCATCACCCTCTTCGGCGCGTTCCTGCTCATGGCCTTCCTCGCCATGCTGACGGTGCTGTTTTACTTCAACGACCGCAAAGGAGCCCTGCTCTGCTCCTTCGTCTTCCTCCTCGCCAACACCGTCCTCAGCATCGCCACCGTGCTGCAAAATGAAGCCTGGTATGGCTTCGGCTTCGTCGTCGCCTCAGGCATCGGCCTGCTGCTCGCCGCCATGCGCGTGAACGCCCGACTGGAGGATTTGGAATACCACACCTTCACCGTGCGCGGGTGAGAGGTATGGAGCGCGGGGTTCCCGCCTTAATGCCAGCCGTAAGCCAGTGCCCAGAAGACCGATGTATCGGTCTTCGAGGTGACGGAGAAGATGAGCGTGTAGCTCCCTGTGGCGGGGGGATTCACCCGCACGGAAGTGAAGGTAGGGCCGAGGCCGATTTTGGTGGCGATCTGGATGGGCTTGGCGTTGGCGTCGAGGACTTGGAGGTCGAGCTTGCAGTTCTCGTTCGCCGTGCCGAGCCAGAAGGCATACTCGTTGCCCTTGAAGAGCTGGTGGCGAATCATGAGCTGTTGGCCGGACTTGACTTCACCATTCCAGAAGTCCTCGCGCACGATGAAGCCGAGATCGACAAAGGGCGCGGCGGCCTCCATGGCGTAGCTATGGGCGTCGTCCACGGTGGCGTTGACGGGGAGGGATAAGGCGAAGACGAGCGCGAGGCTGGCGAGCCGTGCGAAGCGCATCCGAGGGGGAGTGACTGCGTTCATAGATGAGCGAAAGACGTGCAAGGGAGAGTGAGTGGAGGGCTACTCGGCAGTGACGATGAGCTTGAGCAGATCGTTGCAGATCTTTCCAATGGTGGTGACGGACTCCTGGCTGACGCCTGAGGCGCTGCCGTCCATGAGCACTTTGACTTGGCCGAGCCCTTTTTCGATGGTCTGAATGGTGGTCGAGCCTTTCACCCCTTTGGACATGATGCTGATTTGTTTGAGGAAGTGCTCCAGCAACATGGGCTGGAAGAGCAGCTCGGAGCGGTCGGGGGAGAAGTTTTTTCCCACCACGGCGGTGACGGCGGCGGTGCCGCGCAACCAGCCACCAAGGCTGACGCACTGGGCGAGGTCGCTGTCTTTGCGCTTGGCCATTTCTTCGCGGACGGTCTTCTGGGTAAGGTCGAACTCCTTGCGAATCATCGGCCAGTCGCCTTTGTTGGCAGCGTCGAGGATGCTGTTGGCGTGAGGCAAGACGGCGTTTTTGATGCCGAGACTGGTCGCGACGGCGATGACTTCGCGGCCAATGTCTTCGACGGCTTTTTTATCCTGGGCCTGCACGGCGACGAAGCCTTCGGCGACGTGATTGCCAAACAGCAGGGCGAGGTGGGTGCGGTCGCTGCCTTTGGCGGCATCTACGCCACGCAGTTCCTGCCGCCAGTTGGGCTCACCGAGCTTGTCCAAGACAGAAAAAATTTCGCTCGGCACGGGGACGACGACTTCTTCGACGACGTAGCCGGGGAACTTGGCGGGATCAAAATTTTGCACTCCAGCAGTGCTGCCTTCGGCGGCGTGAGCGGTGGCTGCACCGAGGGTGCAAACAGTGGAGAAGACGATGGTGCGAAGGGTTGATTTCATAGTAACGGTGGAACCCAGTAAAGGAGCGTTTGAAGGCGGGAAACGAAAGCCATTTCCACCTGTATAGCAAACACTTTGAAGCCACGCCAGATGGGGCATTAAACCCATTGCGAAAACCGTTTGCGCAGCCCTTCATATCGCGCCATTTCGGGCGAACCCGCTCGTTCCAACCACTTGCATCATTCCACTCGCACACTCGTCGCCATCCCTGCTCGTTGGGGTTCCACTCGGTTCCCCGGCAAGTCGCTCCACCTCATCGACGGCAAGCCTCTAGTGCAACATGTCTGGGAGCGCTGCCAGCAGTGCCAGCAGGTCGATGATGTGGTCATCGCCACCGATGACGAGCGTATCGTAGAAGCTGCCAAAGGCTTTGGCGCGAAGGCCGTGATGACATCGCCACAGCACCCGAGCGGCACGGATCGTATCGCCGAGGCCGCACTGGCCTACCCCAACCATCCCCTCATTATCAACGTGCAAGGCGATGAGCCGCTGATCTCACCCGTGCTGATCGACGAGCTGGCTACGACGCTGCGCCAGAACAGCCACATCGCCATGATCACAGCGGCAGCACCCATCCATGATGCCGAGCAAATCAAAGACCCCAACGTGGTCAAGGTGGTGCTCGATGTCCATGGTGATGCGCTGTATTTCTCCCGCTCAGTGTTGCCTTTCGTGCGCGATGCTGGCGTCGTAACCAAGCATCGTCGCCATCTCGGCATCTATGGCTTTCGCCGCGAGTTCCTGCACGAGTTCGTCTCATGGCCGCCATCGATGCTGGAAATGACCGAGTCGCTGGAACAACTTCGCGCCTTGGAAAATGGCACACGTATCCGCGTCGTGCTGACCGATGACATCTCGCCGGGCGTCGATACTCTACAACAAGCCCACGCCGTCGAGAGGCTCATGCAGAGTCAGCGTTCGGCCTCTTAATTTCTCTTCCAATTCCCCCTCTTCGAACCTCAATCTTTTTCCTTTTCACATGGCTACAAAATTCATCTTCGTTACTGGCGGCGTCGTCAGCTCGCTCGGCAAAGGCTTGGCCGCAGCCTCGCTCGGCACGCTGCTAGAGCATCGCGGCGTGAAGGTTATCATGCAAAAATTTGACCCGTATCTGAACGTCGATCCGGGCACCATGAGTCCCTTCCAACACGGCGAAGTCTATGTGCTCGACGATGGTGCCGAGACCGATCTCGACCTCGGCCACTACGAGCGCTTCACCAGCACCAATCTCTCGCGGCTCAATAACCTGACCAGCGGCCAAGTGTACCTGAGCGTGCTGACCAAGGAGCGCGCGGGCAAGTACCTCGGCAACACCGTGCAAGTCATCCCGCACATCACCAACGAAATCAAAGAGCGCATCCGTGAAGTCGCCGAACACATGGGCGACGGCGTCATCATCACCGAAATCGGTGGCACGGTAGGCGACATCGAAGGCCTGCCATTTCTCGAAGCCATTCGGCAATTCGCACTCGAAGCCGGGCAAGGCAACGTGCTCTTCATCCACGCCTCGCTCATCCCTTACCTCAAAGCCGCAGGTGAGTTGAAAACCAAGCCCACGCAGCAGAGCATCGCCAAGCTGCGCGAGATCGGCATCAGCCCACAAATCATCCTCTGCCGCACCGAATACCCGCTGGATCCCGAGCTGCGGCACAAGCTCTCGATGCACTGCAACGTGCCCATCGAAGGCGTCATCGAAGCCCGCGATGTGAAGCACACCATCTACGAAGTGCCGCTGAAGCTGCACGAAGAGCGCCTCGACGATATCGTCTGCAAACTGCTCAACCTAGAAACCAAGCAGCCCGACCTCACCCGCTGGCGCAACTTTGTGCAAAAGGTCATCAACCCCACGCACCACGTCCGCATCGGCGTTGTGGGCAAGTACATCGAACTGCAAGACGCCTACAAGAGCATCTACGAATCGCTCACCCACGCGGGGGCGGCGAATGATTGCAAAGTCGATCTGGTAAAGGTGGACTCCGAGAGCATCGAGAAAGCCGGGCCAGATTTATACCTCGCTGGCTTGCAGGGCATCCTCATTCCTGGCGGCTTCGGCGACCGTGGCACCGAGGGGAAAATCATCGCGGCCAAGTACGCTCGTGAAAACAAAGTACCCTACTTCGGCATCTGCCTCGGGATGCAGATCGCCGTCATCGAATTCGCCAGGAATGTCTGCGGGCTCAAGAACGCCAACAGCACGGAATTCGACAGCGCCACAGCGCACCCCGTCATCACTCTGCTGGATGAGCAGCGCAACGTCGTCAGCAAAGGCGGCACCATGCGCCTCGGCACCTGGGTCACCGACTTGGAGCCCGGCAGCAAGGCCTTTGAACTGTATCACAGCGCCACCATCACCGAGCGCCATCGGCATCGTTATGAGTTCAACTCCAGCTACAAGGAACAGCTCGAAGCGAAGGGCTTGGTCATCTCTGGCAGCTCACCCGATGGCAAACTCGCCGAGATGGTCGAAGTGAGGGATCACCCCTTCTACGTGGCCTGCCAGTTCCACCCTGAGTTCCTCTCGAAGCCCAATCATCCCCACGCGATTTTTTATGGCTTCGTGAAGGCCGCGATGGCGCATCATTGAAGCCTTGCCTTGGCGTTGAACGCTCGTTACTAAGGGCTCGCTCGACTACGCCACGCCCCTGAATGGACTGGGAACACCCAAAACTGCTGCTCCTCGCGATCCCGCTCGTGGTGCTACTGCTATGGATCGAGCAGCACTCGGCGCATCCCATGGTCGGGCTGCGCAAGCGTTTGCTGCTGGTCATCCGTGCGCTGTGCATCCTCCTCGTATTGCTTGCGCTCGCAGGACCAGCCAAGGTTTCGCAAACAGGGCAGCGGGCGATGGTGATGGTGCTCGACCACTCGCAGAGCTTGGGAGCCGAGGGATTAAAGGCGGTCTTCGCCAAGGCGGCGGCGATGCGTACGGCTATCGGTAGCGATGTGGAGTGTGCCTTCGTCGCCCTGGGTGATGAGCCTGCGCTGATCCCAAACAACACCAAGCTAGAAGCAACCCCTGAGCGTCTCGCGTGGCAGACGCAGCACGGCGGGCAGAGTCATCTAGCACGAGCCGTAGAGTTTGCGCGGGCGCTGTTCCCAGCGGGCACAAGTCGGCACATTGTGTTGATCAGCGATGGCCACGAGACGCGCGGTAGCTTGCTGGAAGCGGCACGCGATGCCTCCGTCGCAGGCATCCGCCTTCATACCATCGCCGTCGCTGGCCCACGCAGGCCCGATGTGCGGGTGCGCGAGTTGTTACCGAGTCGCTCACGTTTGCATGAAGGGGCGGCTTTGACGCTGACGGCGATGCTCGACGGCACGATGGATGGCGCAGGCATCGTGAAGCTGTACGAGAATGGCATCGAAGTCGATAAACGGCCCGTAACGATGAAGGCGGGCGAGTCGCAGGCCGTCGCCTTCAGCCGCTCGCCGCCCGTGCGGAACATCTACAAATATCGCGCCGTGCTCGATGGTTTCGCGGGCGATACATTGCCTGCTAACAACGACGCGATGACGCTCGTCGATGTGCGCGGACGCCTGCGCATGCTGCTCTGCGAGGGCGAACCAGCGGAGGCCACCTACCTCATCCAGGCGATGGAGAAAGAAGGCATCCAACTAGAGCTGCGACAAGCCGGAAGCATCCCGCAGACGCTCGAAGAACTCGCGGGCTACGATGCCGTCATCCTCTCCGACATCCCCGCGCGGCAGGTCGGTGAAGCGGCGATGAACGCCATGCGTGAGTACGCAGACAAGCTCGGCGGAGGGCTCATCATGCTCGGCGGGCCAAATAGTTTTGGCGTCGGCGGCTACTACCGCACGCCGATTGAAGAGATGCTGCCCGTGCGCTTAAAAAGTCCTGACGAAGAGGAAAAACAAAGCAGCGCCTTAGCCATCGTTATGGATCGCAGTGGCTCGATGATGGGCGACAAAATCGAGACCGCAAAGAGCGCTGCCGTAGCTGCCGCCGAAGTGCTGGGGCGCAATGATTCGCTCGGCGTGTATGCCTTCGACAGCGACGCCAAGGTAGTGACGCCGATGACGCGCCTGACCTCTGTGGCTACTATCGCCGGACAGATCGCTGCCATCACGGCAGGTGGCGGCACCAACCTGGAGCCCGCATTAAAACAAGCCCGTGAGGCCCTGCAACGCGTGAAGGCCAAGGTGCGCCACATGATCATCCTCACCGATGGCCAGACCAGCGGTGAGGGTTATGAAAACACCGCCTCGCAGTGCCGTGCCGAGGGCATCACGATTTCCACCGTGGCCATCGGCGAGGGCTCACACGTCGGCCTGCTGCAAGCCATCGCAGCGGCGGGCGGTGGCCAGGCTTACAGCACCAACGACGTCGCCAGCATCACGCGCATCTTCACCCAGGACACGCTGATGCACACAGGCCGCATGATCCGCGAGGAACCCTTCGAGGCAGTCATGGCGGAAAAGCATCCGATGCTCGCTGGCTTCGAGAAATGGGATGATCCCGCACTGCGACCACCCGCGCTGCTCGGCTATGTGAAGACGCTACGCAAAGCCAACGCGCAGGTGCCGTTGACTACCGACCTCGGCGATCCACTGCTCGCGCATTGGCGCTTCGGTCTGGGCAAAGTGACTGCCTTTACCAGCGATGCGAAGAGCCGTTGGGCCTCGTTATGGATCAGCCGCTGGCCGGAGTTTCCAAGGTTCTGGAGCCAAGTGCTGCGCGAGACCGCGAGGCCACCGCAAGGCCAGCACATGGACTTGCGCACGGTGATGCAAGGCGATGACGCGCACCTCGCAGTGGACTTATTACAAGATGCTGCCACGCGAGCCAACGACGCGCGGGTGGAGGCCGAGGTGTTCTTCGTCGCAGCCGACACACTCGGTGCGCCATTGAAGCCCATCGCCAAACTTAGCCTCGGCCAGAGCGGCCCCGGTTTATACGAGGGAAGTTTCCGCCCCGATGCCGCCGGCGTCTATCTCATCCGCGCCCAGTCCGGGGCCGATATGGTATCGGCGGGGCTGGTGCATAACCCGAGCAGTGAGGCCAGTCTGGGCACGGTTAATACGCAGCTTTTGAAGGACGCAGCCGCAGCCACGGGCGGCGAGTTTATGGCAGACCCTGTTCATGCCCCCGAGCTGCACAGCACCCAGGCCACGCAGTTCATCGAGCTTTGGCCACCGCTTGTGATGGCGCTGCTGCTGCTGTTCCTGTTCGATGTATGCGTGCGTCGCTGGGAGCACGTGGTGGGTCTGTGGCAGAGCGTGCTGAAGCGGTGATGCCTATCCCCAGCAACGGTTGGATCGACTTCTTGATGTGTTCGCGAGCCCTTGCCGCGCCGCTTTCTGAGAGGTGATCGCCATCGACATAGAGCACGTCCTGGTTGTCCAACACGCGGACTTTATGGTTCGGCCCAGCATAGAGATCGCACACGGGCACCAGTGTCACGTTCTTGAATTCAGCCGCGATGGTCTGGATCAACTGACGTCCTTTTTCATGATGCTGCGGGTCGCCTTGCGGCAGGTACTGCGGCTCGCCTGCCTTGGGCACGAAGCCTTTAAAGCAGAGATACTGGGTGATGTTTACACGGTTCACCGCCAGCGCTGGGGGTTGCTCGATCAAGATCACATGCTGGACATGCTGCTCCAAAAACTGAAACAACCCGCGCACCTCGTCCATGGTGTAGGATTCCCAACGAGCGACAAACACAACGACTTGAGGCTTGGCCTGCTCGATGGATTCAAGCCGCTTTACATCATAGAGATACTTCTCTTCTGAACTGAGGAATCTAATCTTTTGATCCTTGTCCACAGGCCACTGGATGAAGGGACGAATCCCCGCCATCGCATTGAAGGACACGCTGACGCCCCATTCTTTGCACAGCGCATCAATCGTGCTGCTCCACATCTCGGCATGAGAATCGCCCATGACCATGACCGTCGGGGTCTCACTGCCGTAGCGTTTGACGATGCCGCCTTCGCGATAGGCCTCTGCATGCGCTTTCTCCCGTTCAGGGACGACCACACCGTAGAGAAGTTGTTTGGACTCGGGTATCGAGAAGGGGTGCGGATTGGTTTCGTACTGCGAGCCTTTATAAACCATCGTCGAGAACCCGCGTGCCTCATACACACCCGACGACGACGCGAGCAGCACCGCGCAAGCGAGCGCCGTTGCAAAGCCAAACCCTATCGGTAGCATCGCCCGTTTGCTCGACCGTGCGGGCTTCTCCACCCAGCAATAAGAGCCCAGGGTGAGCGCGAGCATCAGCAGAACATCCAGCGCCCAGTGATGCGGCAAGGTGTGCTTGGCGAACACCAGCACGGGCCAATGCCAGATATAGAGCGAGTACGAGATCTTCCCGATAAACACGACGGGAGCCCGTGAAAGCAGCCAATGAACTGGCCCCGACTGACCAAAAGCAATGACCAACACCGCGCCAATAACAGGCAGCACAAAACTCGCCGACACGCCTGCCTCACCCGATACAAAAGCATACGAAGCCGCAACCATGAGCACTCCCACGACACTCGCACAGGAGGTGCGCCATGAAGGCACTAGCTTACCCGCAGGACGAGCCACCCAAGCAGCCAAGAAGCACCCGGCCCCCATCTCCCACGCACGCGTCGGCAGCAGGAAAAAGGCAGCGTTCGGATTGTAGTGCGCTCCCAGCAAAAACACCGCTAGCCCCACGCCCATGAGCGCCAGCGAAAACTTCATGAGCCATTGTGGTTTATAGCGCAGCACCAGCACCAGCATCGCGGGGAAAAAGAAGTAAAACTGCTCTTCTACCGACAGCGACCAAGTGTGCAGGAAGGGCGAACTCTCCGCCTGTTGCCCCCAGTAATTGCCCGTCATGCGCCACATCGCAATGTTGGCAAATGACAGCAGCGCCGCCACGCCCTGGAACCCCATCGCAGGCTGTTCCCCTCGGAAGACCAAGAGCTGCGTCACCACCACGCACACCAGCACCATCGCGATCAGCACAGGCAAGATGCGCCGTACTCGCCGCACCCAAAAAGCGCGGAAGGAAAACGTGCCTGCCGCGCATTCGCGCAGAATAATCGAGGTGATCAAAAACCCCGAGATTACAAAGAACACATCCACTCCCAGAAAGCCCCCTTTAAGCCATCCGCTGTTCATGTGAAACAGCACCACGGGAAGTACAGCCAAGGCGCGCAAGCCGTCAATTTCAGGCCGGTATTCAGACCTAGCGCTCATGATGCGGCCCCTCCTTCGGCATACACGTGCCCAACCCGCTGATCATCCAGATGTCCTGACGAAACGATTGTCCAAAATAATAAGTGACGAATGATCGAAACGATGGTTTCATATTATGGTAATTATGGTTAATAATATTAGTTTGTCGAATCAATAGTTCCATGATCCCAATTTTCTGAAGTTCTCCTCGCTACAAACGAGAAGTCTGAAGCCCCCGAGTCCTCCATTTTTCTTCCCTCCACCCATGCGCACTTCATGCATTTTACGCTTTGTTATGACTCTGTGGGCAGCCTCGCTCGCTGGCCCCGCCTTCGCCTTCTTGGGAGGCTTTGAAGACCAGGATGGCTACAACAACGACTACACCACGGGTAGTGGCCCCTTTGGCAATGGAGCCTCCAGCTACAATGTCTTCTACTACAACGCAGGCTCCTACGGCACCAACAACGGCGGCCCAGGCGGTGGCCCTGTGGACATCGCTAATAACACTGGGCTATGGCGGCAGCTCGATGCCATCTCCGCCGTCGGCAACCGTTACGCCATCGCCCACGCGCAGGTTGGGATCGAGCATTCTTACTCGGGCGATTCCATGCTCGGCCTGCGCAATGATACCTCGGGTGCCGCAAGCCTCATCGCTCGCTACTTCCTCGATGACCGCGACTTCGACACCATAGCCCCCGGCAGCTCCCTCGCGACCATTGTGGACTGGTCTATACGCCTCTGCCCCGATGCCGTGTCCTCCGGTGGTGCTGCCGACACACCTGTTTTTAATTGGACGTTCCGCGACAGCGAACTCGATGCCGGGCTGATGCTTGGCTGGAATGAGAACAACACCATCATCTATAAAAAAGCCAGCGACCTCACTTGGACTACCTCCAGCTACACCCTGGATCGCTTCAACTACGACCGCATCGACCTGCACATGGACAACGTCGCCAAGACTTGGTACCTGGACGCCTTCGATGTCTCCGCCAACCAAGTTGTCAATATCGTCAGTGGCAGCACGCTCGATGCCGCCATGGGCAACCTCACCACCATCGACTGGACGCTCTCACCGAACCAGACCAAGACCTACTTCGATGAGTCCAACTTCAGCGTCGTGCCCGAGCCCTCTTCATCCATCCTCTGCCTCGTCGCCTTCACAGCTCTGTGCCGACGCCGCCGAGCAGGAAATCCACCAAGTGGATGCGCGAGTACTCATAGAACACCTGCGACACGAATCGCGGCCTGACCTCCATGAGCTGACTGTTCCAAAAGGCATACCAGAGGAAACACGCGTCGATGGTAGGCATCGCCACGCCTTTCGACCGGCCAGTGAAATCAAACACCTTGGCCGTATAAGTCGGTGCCAGCGCTGGTTGTTCCCACGCATCGAGGAAGCCCGACATCGCGCTCGCTATGTCATCCACGCCATAGGTCGCGCGCACCCACTCAGGCCGGGCGGAAAGTGGGCCACAGAAGGGTAAGAAGTGGCGATTCATCCACACACTGGCCGTCATGTTTGGCCCGGGTTGTAGCATGGTTTTCACGAAGTCGCCCGTGGCATCGTAGCGGTCGATACCGCTACAAAAAACATGGCTCCACGGTGCTTCACACAGTGGCAGGTAGCGCCATAACATCCCCGTTTTATAGCCCTCGGAGGGCCGAGCCATGAGCAACACCTCATCAAAGCCCACCTCCTCCAACAGCGGCTTGACCAAGCCCGCAAGATTGGCCGCTAAATAGACTCGCAGACGCTTCCCTGCATACTCCGCCCGGCGATGCCTCAGAGCGTCCCAGTATTTCTCCGGGCTGGCCGAGGCAATGACGGTGGCATTGAACATTTCATAGTTCCATGGCCCCGTGGGCACCGCTCCATTTTGGTTAAAGAGCGAGGTGCTTACCAGCACATCCGACTCGACTCCGCCTGGCAAGACATGCGCCTCGGCCACCTCAAAGTCCGCTCGCACACTCGCCCCGATACTGCCCAAATGGTGATCTTGGTGAAGGCTTTCGCGGATCACGTAGGCGGTGCCAAATTTGTAAAGCGCATCAGTTTTCATGCTGCCACAGCCTAACATGCCCCGAGCGTTTCAGGCAATGCTTCCGGCAGTGGCATCGTGCGCCGCCACGCTTCGTCATCGCACGATTGCGTAAATTTTTATGGAAATTATAGCTCGGAGCGCTTAGCTTTAAGCTAAATCTTATGCCTGCCACCCTCCACCGTTGCTTGTCACGCGCCATTGCTCCCCTGCTTCTGGGCGGCCTCGGGTTGCTCGCTGATCCACAGGCCCAAGCGATTGTTTTCGATGACACGGGCAGCACGACCTACAACACGGCAGCTCCCGACTCCAGCCACGCAGGCAGTGGCTGGCAGTGGCAGGGCACATTTGGCAGCTATCTGGGCACGATGATCGGGCCACAGCATTTTATTACAGCACAGCATTTTGGCGTAGCGGCGAGCACCTTCGTCAGCAGCAGTGTTTTTAATGGCGTCGGCGACGTGACCTATAACTTGGCGTTGGATGGCTTTGGCCAGCCGATCTACACCGACATCGCGGGCACGGACTTACGGGTGTTCCAAGTCGTAGAGACATTTGCCAGTTACGCCACGCTCTACAACTCAGCGGATGAGTTGGGCCACGAAATCGTGGTGATGGGCCGTGGCGGGCCGCGCGGCAGCGACTTGTTGCTGGATACGGGCTTGGGCATGGAGCTGAAGGGCTGGCGCACGGGTGGTGCGGATGGCGTCGCTCGCTGGGGCACAAATACAGTGTCTAGCCTACTGCCAAACATTCTCTCGCCTGTGGGCGATCTCCTGGCGTTTGATTTCAACCATGGCGCAGGTGCCCACGAAGCAACGCTATCCAGTGGCGACTCGGGCGGCGGTATCTTTATCCAACAGTTCGGGGTGTGGAAGTTAGCGGGGATCAACTATGGCGCGGATGGCCCCTTTGATACCAATGCTACCGTGGGCGATGGCAGTGCCTTTGATGCCGCGTTGTTCGATGTGGGCGGCTACTTCACGGGCTCAGATGCGGGCGGCTGGAACTACCAAACCGATACACCGTTGGACAACAGCAGCTCGGCCTATGGCTCGCGTATTTCCACTTCGGCCAGCGCGATCCAGGCGATCACGGGCGTGCCTGAGCCAAGCGGTGTCCTGCTGTTGCTGGCAGCAGCAGGAGCGAATCTACGGCGGCGCAAACGTTGAAGCGAGGCATACATCACACGCTCTGCTCCAGCGTCACGCTTGAAAGTCCCAGGCGCTTTGACTTCCAGTGCTAGCTAGGCTAGGACGCAGGCTCTATGTCTTCAGAAAAGCGCCAATTCTTCGGCACCGACGGCGTCCGCGGTGTAGCCAATCGTCATCCCATGACGCCTGATTTTGTCATGCGTCTCGCCCAGGCTGCGGCCACCGTGCTGTGTGGGAAAAAGGAAAATGGGGAGCGTCCCCGCGCCTTCGTAGGCCGCGACACCCGCGCCTCGGGCGAGATGCTGGAGGGTGCTCTGGTCGCGGGTTTAAACAGCGTGGGAGTCGATGCTGTGCTCGTTGGCATCATCCCGACGCCCGCTGTTGCCTACTTGTGCGCGAAGCACGGCGGCGACTTCGGCGTGGTCATCTCGGCCTCGCACAACCCCTTCAAAGACAACGGCATCAAGTTCGTCCACGGCAGCGGGCACAAGCTCAATGATGCCACCGAGTTAGCCATTGAGCGCATCCTGCTGGGCAAGGATGGCGCGGCTAAAGTGATGCCCGCCGAGGGCCGTGATATTGGCCGCGTGAGCACGCTCACCACGGCCATCGACGAATACGTGGCCCATGCCGTGAGTTCGATGGGCGGCGTGCGGCTGGATGGGATGCGTGTCGCGCTGGATAACGCCCACGGCGCAGCCTCCATCACCAGCACGCTTGCATTGCAACAGCTCGGCGCCGAGTTGCAAGTCTTCCACTCCGAGCCCGACGGCTTCAACATCAACGAAGAATGCGGCTGCACCCATGGCGATGAAATGGAGCGCCTGGTGAAACAGAGCAAGGCCCATGCAGGCGTCGCCCACGACGGCGATGCGGATCGCATCCTCCTTTGCGACGAGGAAGCCAACGCGCTGGACGGCGACGAGCTGATGGCCATCGCCGCTGAGTACATGCTGCGCAAAGGCACGCTGAAGGAGAGCACGCTGGTCGTCACGCTGATGAGCAATTTCGGCCTGGACGACCTCGTCACCGCGCACGGTGGGCGCGTCATTCGCACGGGTGTGGGCGACCGCTACGTGCTGGAAGTCATGCGCGAGCGCGGGCTCAACTTCGGCGGCGAGCAGAGCGGCCACATCATCTTCGGCGACTGGGCCACCACGGGCGACGGCCTCGTCGCAGGCTTGCAGGTGCTGCGCATCATGAAGGAAACTGGCGAGCCACTGAGCCAACTGCGCAAGTGCTTGAAGAAGTTCCCCCAGTCCTCGCGCAACCTGCATGTGCGCAGCAAGCCACCCGTCGAGGAGCTGGCCGAAGCACAAAAGATCATCAAGGAAACCGAGAAAAAACTCGGTGACTATGGCCGCGTGGTGCTGCGCTACTCCGGCACTGAGTCGCTCATTCGCCTGCTCATCGAAGGTCGCGACGTGGCCTATCTGGAAGCGCAGGCGGATAAAATCGCCTCAGCGATCATGGCGCAGATTGGTTGAGCCTGGGCTGGATCTAGCGCTTTAACACTCTGTTCGCCAATATCCATAATCACACCAAATAACAGCCATAAGCAACCTTGCCCCATCGGCAATCCAACAGTCAAAAATCCCTCAAGGATTCAGATACAGTGATGAGTCATTTGACGGCGGTTTTGCAAACATGGAGGATTTCTATTTCATGGTCATGGCTAGATCGCATCTGAGGCCGATGCCGCGCCAAACTTGCCAAACCGCCACGCGAGCGAGGGCAGCACTAGCAAATTCAGCAACGTCGATGACACCAAGCCACCGAGAATAACAATCGCCATCGGGCCTTCGATCTCGCGGCCTGCTTCGCCGCTGCCAAGCGCCAGGGGCAGTACGCCGAGCGCGGTCACCAGCGCGGTCATCATGATGGGCAGCAAGCGTTCGCCTGCACCGCGTGCCACAGTTTCCAAGCTCCACTCAGTGCCTTCCACTTCGACCAAGTGCTCGTAGTGCGCGATGAGCATGATGCTGTTGCGCGTGCTGATGCCGAACAACGTCACGAAGCCGACGAGCGATCCGATGCTGGTCAGCCCGCCTTCAGCAAACACGGCGAGCACGCCGCCGACGAGGGCGAAGGGCAAGTTCGCCAGCACCAGCGCGACGTGGCTGGGGCGATGAAAAACGAGGCTCAGCAGCAAGATGACAACGAGCCCGGCGACGAGCGAGTGGATCATCAGCTCACGCTTGGCCTTGGCTTGCTCTTCTGCCGCGCCGCTCCATTCGAGATACACATCACCGGGCAGCTTGACGTTCGCTTGCACCTTCGCTCGCGCTTCATTGACGAACGAGGCGACATCGCGTTTCTCCACGTTGCACGTCACCGTTTGCCTGCGCCGTGCGCCTTCGTGATTGATGCTGGGCCGACCATTGGTCAGCTCCACATCGGCGAGTTGGCGCAGCGGCATACGCACGCCATCACCATTGACGAGCATCAAATCACCGACCGCTTCGGGGTCGCGGCGTGCGCTGGGATCGAGGATGACAGCGAGTTCGTGGATGCGATTGCCACGCACCATTTGCGCCACGTCAGCGCCTTGGAAAGCGGTCTGCACAGCTTCCAAAACTTCCAGTGGGCGGAAGCCAAATTGCGTCAGTCGCTCGGGCCGCAGATGCACCGCCAGCACGGGTGCGCCGGGTGGTGCCTGCACTTGCACATCGGCATTGCCAGGGGTCGCGGAGAGTTCTGCGGAGATTGTCTTCGCCACACGATCAAGCTTATCTAAATCCTCGCCAAAGACGTTGACGACGACCATCGCTGTCTCGCCAGAAATGCTCTCGCTGATGCGGTCGCCGAGGAAAGTCATGACCTCGCTTTCGATGCCGGGGAACTCTTCGAGCATGGTGCGCAGCGCGGCCTGCGTCTCGACTTCTTCGGCGGGTGTGGTGCCTCGTTTCAGCTCGATATGGAACTCACTTTGGTTCGGCCCCCAGGTATCTTCGCCTGCTTCCGCGCGGCCTACTTGCTGCTCCACGGTGGCGATGTGTTCGTTGGCCAGCATCATGTCGGAAAGCTGCTTTCCTGCACGCAACGACTCTTCAATCGACATGCCGGGACGACCTGTGACGCCGACCACAAAGTGCCCTTCGCGGAACTCTGGCAGCAGCTCACCACCGAAGAATGGCACGAGGCAACAAGCGCCTGCAACCAGTGCCAGCGCACCGATGAGGGTGAGGCTGGGCCAGCGCGCAAAGAAGAGTAGCCAGTCGCGATGCAACACCTTCATGCCGCGCACCCACGCAGGCTCGGCGTGGGCTTTGGCTCGGCTCAGAAACACGAGCGCCATCGCAGGTGTCACGGTTAAAGCCACGGCAAGCGAGGCCATGATGCTGAGGATAAAGGCCACGCCCAATGGCCCGAAGAATCGACCTTGGATGCCGCTCATGGTCAGCACTGGCATGAACACCACGGCGACGATGAAGGTGGCATACACGACGGCGCTGCGGACTTCGATGGAGGCATCGAGGACGACGCGCAGCAGGTTGCGCGGCGCGGCAAGGGCGGCGTTCTCGCGCAGTCGGCGCAGGATGTTTTCCACATCAATGATGGCATCATCGACGACCACGCCGATGGCGACAGCGAAACCACCGAGGGTCATCGTGTTGAGTGAAACGCCGCGCCAATCGAGGATCAGAATCGCCGTCAAAAGCGAGAGCGGGATGCTTACGAACGAGATCAACGCGATGCGCAGATCCATCAAAAACAACAGCAGCACGATGCCCACGAGCGCACCGCCGACGAGCAGCGAATCCTGCACATGGCCGATGGCGGTTTCGATAAAAGTCGCGGGCCGATGCAGGCGATCATAGAGCGTGATGCCCTGCGCCTGGAGTAGCGGACGCAGCTCTGCGAGGGCTTGTTCCAGGCCGTTCGTCACGCTCATGGTGTTGGCAAGGTACTGGCTCTTCAGCGTGATCAACACGCCCGGTTTCCCCATGATGAGGGTGTCGCCAAACTTGGGCTCGGCACCGAGCACAACCTTCGCGACATCGCGCAAGCGGACGACGGGCGCGCCCTTGCGCACGACCACTTCGCCAAGCTCTTCCGGGGTAAACATTTGCCCGTTAGTTTGGATGACCACGCGCTGCCCCGGCGTGTCGATGAAGCCTGCGCCGCGCACGCCGGTGGAGGCTTTGGCGCATTCGAGGATGTCGTTGATGGTGAGGTCGAAGGCGGCAAGTTTTTCGGGCAATACTTGCACTTGCAGTTGCTCCACTTCGCCGCCGAAGACGCTGGCCGCAGCCACGCCTTGGACGGCGAGCAAGCGTGGCTTGATCGTCCAATCGACGAGTGTGCGCAGCTCGCGGGCCGACATTTTTTCGTTGATGAACCCGACCTTCAATAAGTCCATCGTCGATGACGTGAGCGGCGATAGCGTGGGCGCATGGACGCCATCGGGCAGTTGTCGCGCGAGGGTGCCGAGCTTCTCCGCGAGCGATTGACGTCCGAGGTAAATATTGGTGCCTTCTTTGAAAACCACAGTGACAACGCTGAGTCCTTGAATGCTCTCGGAGCGCACGGATTCCAGCGCTGCCGCGCCATTGACGGCGCTCTCAATGGGGCGTGTGACGAGCGTTTCCACCTGCTCGGCGGAGAGGCCAGGGGCCTCGGCTTGGATCGTTACTTGCGGCGCGACGAACTCGGGGAATACATCCAGCGATGCCTGCGAAGCAATGTAGCTGCCCCAGCCAAGAAGGCCAAGCGCGAGCGCCATGACGATGCCACGATGGCGAAGGGAGAGTTCAACAATTTTTGAAAGCATGAGGTTGTTACTCAGGCTCGCCTCCGCCTTGGGCTTTTAGTTCTTCGCTGAGGATCGACGCAGCACCGACGACGACGATCACATCATCGCTTGTTAAGCCGCCGCTCTCGGTGATGAACCAGCCTTCATCGCCATCCAGCGGAGCATCGAGGGTGATGGCTTTGCGCACATATTTCTCTGCCTCTTCCTGCGCATAGACCCAGGTGCGCCCATCGTGGCGCAGCACGGCGGAGCGCGGGATGGCGAAGCCGGGGCGCGGCTTTTCGGGCAATTCCAACCAAGCGGTGAGAGCCATGCCGGGGCGCAGGGTGAAGGGCGGTTTATTGACGCGCAAAACAAAGCCTTGCGCCTGGGTTTTCGGATCGGTCGCGGTGGCTGCAATGATGTCGCTGGTGGTGATGGGTTTGTCCTCGCGCCCCATGACGATGATGCGCGCGTTCTTGGGCAAATCGGGCAACGTATCGCCCGCCATGATGTCCGCGCGAATGAGCGCGACGCTGCCTGTGGCGAGTTCGTCAATGAGCGCATGGCGCTTGGCTGGATCGCTGGTGAAGACCGAGCCCCACTGCATCTGCGCGCCGCGAATGAGGCTGTCTGCTTTAATCTTATCGGCCATGAATTGCGCTTGTGATGCCTCGGCCATTTTCTTTGAAGCATCGTTGGTCGCGACGAGCGCAAGGGTGCGTTCGTTCTCCGCTTTCGAGGCGCTGAGTGCCGTCTCGGCAGCAGCGAGATCGCCATCAAGAGCGAGCAGCGGCGAGGGATCGAGCACACTGCCAAAGGCGATGCGCCGCGCCTGCATCGCCATCGGCAGCGGCTGTTCTTTTTCGATGGCCAAGGCTTTGGCTTTTTCTTTGTCGAGCATGACGACAAACTCTTCCGGCTTGTCTTCTTCCTCCGCTGGAGCCGTGGCCGTTTCGGCCTCAGCAACAGGCTTCTCTTGCTGCTTGCGTAAGCCCATCCACAGCACGTAGCCGAGACCAGCGAAGACGCAGAGGGTGATGATGAGATGGATGAGTTTTTTGATCACGATGGAGGTGTGGTTTGAGGCTTTACTTTGCCGTCTGCGTCGCTTCCTCCAGCGCGCCTATAGCGGCTTGAATATCGGCTAGCGCGTCGATGCGTGCGGTCAGCGTCGTCGCTCGCTCCACCTTCGCGCTGAGCAGCGCTGTGCGATCACCCGAGCCGGCTTTGAACAAGCGTTCTTCGCCAGCTATCTGCTCGGCTTGCTCGGTGAGCAGCTCATCCGTTGTTGCGAGCTTTGCCTTCGCAGCAGCCAGCCCAGCGGCGGCGCGATCATACTCGGCGAGCACCTTGGCTTGCACGGCATTGAACATCGCGGCGGACTCTTTGCGCTTCGCTTCAGCATCGCCTACGGCTCCTTGATTGTGATTTAGAAACGGCAGCGTGAGGCCGATGCCGAGCGTCCATTTGTTCTCGCCTGCATCGAGTTGATAACCGGGATTTAGGTGCAAATCAGGGTACTGCTTGGCGATCTCCAAGCGCAGTGTGGCCTCTGCAGCGGCGTAGTCGGCGAGGGCGGCGAGCACGTCGGCGCGATGGCTGAGTGCCTTCTGTTTGCTAGGTGCAGAGGCACTTGAAGTCTCAAATGCGGCGAACGAAAAGTGCGCGCCTGCGATGCCTTGCAAGCTCATGCCGAGTGCTTCAGAAAGTGAAGCGCGGGCCACGGCAGCGAGCTTGGCGCTCTCGGCAGCGAGCAGCTTCATCTGCGCTTGTAGCAGGCGTGCTTGGGTCGTGGCACTGCGTGATTCGGAGCCTGCTTTGATGCGATCATTCAGGGCTTTCAGCAGTTCATCTTGCTGCGCGATGGCATCGGCAAACAGCGTTGCGCGCGCCTCGCTGGCATAGACTTCGAGGTAAGCTTTGCGCACGGCGCTGCGCACTTTCCAGGTTGCGCCAATCACGTCGGCAGCAGCGGCACGCACCAGCGCATGGGCTACCAGCGCGCGCTTACTGCGCTTGCCTGCGGTCTCGAACGTCCAATCAAAATCCACGCCGTAGGTGCCCGCGATCCACTTGGTGAAGGGCGTCACCACCTGCGGCGCGACGGCAAGCGTGGGATTGGGGCGCTCGCTGGCGGTGCGGATTGCGGCCACTGCGGTGGCGTATTTGGCGCGTGCCACGGCGATGTCGGGGTGATGCTTCACGGCTTCATCGGTGAGGCTGGCAAGCGTCCACGTCTTTCCAGCGAGATGCCGCTCGCTGAGCCGAGCCGCACTCGCAGCAGCATCAAGAGGCTGTGCTTTGAAATGTGCGTATGGCGTGCAGGCCGAGGCGAGCAGAGGCAGCAGGCTGACGATGAGGCGGGGGCGGGTGATGAGCGAAGGCATGGACGAAAGAGGCGGGTGTTGGTCATAGTGAACCACAAGAAGTGGGGGCGAGTCGCTCCCCCACGACGCTTCAAATTCTACTCCGGCTTCGCCGAACCATCTTCAAGAAACTCAACTTCAGTCTCCTTGCCTTTGTTCACATACAAAGCTTCATACGTCACCTTGCCGCCACGGTTGATGTGCTGCACGCGCTTGATGGTGGCACCCTTGGCACCGGCTTCGATGGCGGCTTTGGCGGCGGCGGGTACATCAGCGATGGGCATGGTGTATTCCTCGGCATTCAGCGTGCCATCGGCTAGCACGGAGACTTCGCGCGCGGGCTTGCCGGGCTCGCTGAGTTCGGCTTCATAGACGGTGGTCTTGCCGTCCTTCTCCACGTCGATGGAGTCGATGTGGGCGCTGCCTGCGGCTTTCTTCAAGGCTTCGGCGGCGGGCTTGGGTATCTTGGCAAGCTTCTTGGCGACGGCGGCATCATCCGCATGGGCGGTGCTGCTAAGGCTGAGGGCGATGGCGATGAGGGCGGTGGTGAGTGCTTTCATGGTGGGTTGGTGTTTGGGTTGGGATTAGAATTGAATGTTGAAGCCGGGACGCACATTGAACAAGTGATCCGTGTCGTAGCCGACGCTGACGAAGACGTTGAAGTGGTCAGTCACTTGATACTCGGCGGCGACGGCTCTGGCGAAGGTGCCTTGATCACTGAGACCAACGGTCTTGGAGTTGGCCGAAACGCAAAAGATCATCAAGGAAACCGAGAAAAAGCTCGGTGACTATGGCCGCATGGTGCTGCGCTACGTTAATCCAACGACTTCGGCGGGGGCTTGATGACGACGGTGGGGGCGGTGCCTGCGGGCGCTGGGGGCTTGGGCTTGGCGGTGGTCGCGGGGATCATGCGCTGGACTTGGAAGGTGGTGAGCGGGAGGCTGATGTCGAGTTTGGCGAGGAATTCCCAGGTCGCTGGCACGCCGATTTCGTCGGCGATGCGCCGGGCTTCATGGTAGGTCTGGAAGGCTGCGGGTAGGACTTGGAAGACGACGACGGCGTTGGGGTCGGTCTTCAGTTGGCGGAGCAGGCGCTGGTAGTTGGAGCCTTGTTGCTTCATCACTTCCAAGGCCTCGCCGCCGCCTGCTGCGGGGGTGAGTCCGAGGGTTACAAAGGTCGCGCCAGGGGTGAAGGTGGGCTGGAAGGCGAAGCCTTTGCTGAAGGTGGGATTGCTGGCGGCTCGCTGCAAGGCGGCCTGGATGCGGGTGTTGTCATAGATGAAGAGGGTTTTGCTGCGATCCTTGAAGCTGGCGTGTTCGGACAGGTCTTTGAAGTAGTCGAGTATGTCCTTGGGGGCGGCGCGGACTTCGACGGCAGCGGTGCTCCAGGCGAAGTGGATCTTGTTGCCCACCTTGGCGGCTTTGATGAGGGGGGCTCCTCTGGCTAAACCAGGATCGAGGGCGAGCCACTTGGTGAAGTCGCCTTTGGCGGCGGCATCGGCAACGGCGGCGGCGACGGCGGGGAGTGTGGTGCTGAGGCCGAGCGCGATCTCGCCGAGGTCGAGTAGGTACTGTTTGTTGGGCGGGAAGCCAGCATCGGCGAGGGCTTTATAGGCTTGGGCGACGGGCTCTAGCTGGAAGGTGCCGATCAAGGCACCGACCTCGGGCCAGGCGGCGACGGCAGCGGGTTTGGAGCCGAAGACGCCTTCGAGTAGCTTGGCGAAGGGGTCATACTTGGCGCTTTGAAATTGGAGCTGGGATTTTGATTTTTCGAGGCCGTCGAGGATGGGGGCGAGGAAGTCGGCTTGGTTGAAATAGAGCGCACCGCGTTCGGCGATGAGGACGCGGGTTTCGTTGGGCTTGGCGGGGTAGGGGCGTGGGTTGGGTAGGCGGATGACGGTGGCTGCGGGGGGCACATAGACGGGCGTTTGGTCGAGCAGCGCCTTCATCTTATCGAGTTCAGCGATGACTTTTTCGGTCTCGGTTTTGCTCTTGTCGCGGTTGTATTTGTTGGCTTGGATTTGTTTTTGCAAGTCGTCGAGATCGACAAATTTGACCTTCTGTTTATCGGCGCTGAGGTCGAGGGTGGTGAGTTCTTCGGTGCTTTTTTTGACGTCTTGTTCGAGCTTCTCTTTTTGCTTCTCGATCTCGGCGGGGTCGATGCGCTTGGTATTGTCGGCGAGTTCCTTTTGGAGCTGCTCAAACGTGGAGGCATCGACGGAGGGTAGCTCGGAGAGCACTTTTTTCACCGCTGAGGCGATGCTGATACCGACCATGACGAGGACGATAATGAGGACGCCGACGACGTTGGTCATCGTGTCCATGAGGGCGACGAAGGGTAGCTCGGCGTCGCCTTGGTGTCTGCGTTTTGCCATGGGTTTTCTGGGCTAGGTTTTGGGCGGCGCGGGAGCGGGGATGAGCTTGGCGTCGGCAGGTGGCGGCAGGGTGCCGAGGTAGTCTTTAAATAGCTTCAGGTCGATCTCGCCTCGTCCAGGGATGGGGAGGCGGGCGATTTGATTTTGCTGGAAGCCATAGGTCGTGATCGCCCAACCGGCGGCATTGTTGAAGGAGGCGGAGCCGTCTTCGCGGATGAGGAAGATGATCTTGGCGTTGGGCGCGACTTTCACTTTGCTGAGGAAGTGAGCATACGAGGTATCGGCGACGACGACGGCAGCGGTGGAGCTGACGAGGGTCTTTTTTTCGGCATCCCAGTAGATGACGATTTTGCCTGCGCTGGCTTCGACGAAGTAGAGTTTGGTATCCTTGGCGAGGCCGCTGCCGCCGGGTTGCACGATGACGGGTGGCGGGGCTTTGTTGAGGGGGCCTTGGCGCTCGGTGATCTGCTTTTGCAGGGCGGCGATTTCTTTTTGTAGCTCGGCCTGCTGCTTTTTGAAGCCTTCGATTTCGAGCAAGAGGTTGTCGAGTTCCTTGAGCAGGTTTTGGCTCATCTCCTTGTTCATCTTTTGGATGTCGGCGGAGGATGAGAGTAGCTTGCGGAGCTTGGCGAGTTTTTGCTGCTTTTCTTCCAGCTCTTGCTTCAGCTTTTCGACGATGGCGGCCTTGGCATCGGCGAGGGCTTTGAGTTCCTTTTCACTCTTCTGCTGCTTGAGCAGTTCTTTGTAATTTTGCGCTCGCTCTAGCTCCTCGGGGGTGCGCCCGTTGGTCTGCTGGACGGAGGAAACGGTGAGCACCACAATGATCAAGATGAGCACGCCGATGAGCGAACACAAGATGTCCAAGAAGGGGACGAGGAGAATCTCGTCGTGGTTGCTGGGGCGACGTTTTGCCATGGATCCAGTAATGAATGATGAGTGATGCTTTGATGAATGCGCTAGCGGCTGAAGAAGCCTTTCTTTTTGACCTGTTGGATGATGACTTGTTTTTCGCCGAGGTCTTTCAGCACGCCGTTGAGGCCTTGTAGGGCGCTGGCGAGGGTGCGGACGTAGTCGGTGGTTTTGGCCACGGATTCGTTGACGGTTTCGCTGAGGTCTTCGCGCAGTTTGATCATGGTTTTGCTGAACTCGGTGGCGACTTGGACGGCGTGGGCGTCGGCGCGTTTGTCGAGGTTAGCGGCTTGTTCTTTGACGCTTTCGGTTACGGCTTTTAGGTCGTTGAGAAGCTCGGCTTGGGCGCTGCCAAGGGCTTTCACCAGGGCCGCGACGAAGGCTCCGGTTTCGCCGCCTCCGAATTTGCTATTGAGGTCTTCGCTGGCGCCATCGGTGAGGCGGGGGAGGAGCACGTCGTTGCAGAAGGCGTCGATGTTGGTGAGGTTGTCGTCCTCGGCCTTCATCATGGCATTGAGGGGGAAGTTGAGAATCATGGCAAAGACGAGGCCCAGCAGGGTGGCATCGAAGGCGGTGCCGAGGCCGCCGACGACGTTGCCGAGGGTGACTTTGACTTGGCTGATATCTTCCATGGCACCGAAGTTCATGCCGCCGATGGATTGCGAGAGGCCCATGACGGTGCCGACGAAACCAAGGATGGGGATGGCCCAAAGGAAGGCCTTCAGCATGGTGAAGCTGCCGCCGATGCGCATGGAGTCGATGTCGGACTGGCTGGACATGGCACCGCTAACGTCGGCGACAATGGGCCGGATTTCATACAGCTCTAAGGCCTTGCGGATGCGGTTGACCATGAGGCTGTCGCGCAGGCGCGGGGGCAGGGAATAGATGTGGTCGATGAATTCGCCGACGTTCTCGCGGTTGATCTCGGTGGCGATCTCACGCGGCGCGACATCGAGCCAGAGAGCGGCTTTTTGGTGGCGCAGTTTGACGATCTTCAGGTAGATGATGGACATGGCCCAGGCGAAGAAGAAGGTGTTCGTGGCCGAGACGAGCAAGTGCTTGAAGAAGAGGTTGGAGAGCAATTGCATACCGTTGTATTCGGCCATGGGCAGCTTGTCTGGCGGGATGAAGGGCATGAGGAGGCCCAGCCATACGATGGTGAGGACGATGCCCATGGTGCAGGCGACGAGCATGTTGGGGTTGGTGGGGTCGGTCTCGGCCCAGCCGGTGCGCTCGGGTTTCTCCTGCGGTGCGGAGTAGCTCTGCATGGCAACTTCGCCAGCGGCTCCTGCGACTTCGTGCTGCTTCTCACCATCCCAGGGGCCAGCGACGCCGCCGGGTAGGCTGGGCGCGGGAATGTGGAAGGCGGGAATCTGAATTTTTGCTTCGCAGCTCGGGCAACGCACAACTTTGCCAGAGGCGTCGGCCTCGGCTTGCAGGCTCATATCACAGGTGGGGCACTTGAATTTCATGCGTGGTGGCTAGGTGGGGATTCGGTGGTGTGGCGGCTGTGGGCGTGGGATGAACTGAGTAAAGCGAATTGCGGGTTCGTTGGGCAAGATTATTCATGCGGCCAAGAGGTGTTTCTCGGAAAATGGGTAGGCGTTCAGGTTCATGCTTCATCTTGGCCGACGGTGAAGGTGATGTTCACGAGGTGAGCCTTGGCGAGCACATTGAGCACATCCATCACGCGCTGGTAGGTAGCCTGTTCATCCGCTTGTAGGGTGATGAGCACCTTGTCGTTGATAGCGGCAGCGTGCTGTTGCAGCCGTGTCATAGCGGCGGTGAAGGCAACGAGACGTGTGTCATTTCCCTCGCCGAGCACGGCATCATTCAGTGAGATGCTGCCGTCCTCATCCACGCCGACGATGATCTCGGCGCTGGGCATTTTTACCTCGGTGTAGTTGAGGTAGCCGGGCAGTTGGAGGCTGAGTCGCTGCTCGGTTTTGAGGGAGTTCGCCATGACCATGAAGAAGAGCATGATGACGAAGACCACATCGACCATCGGCGCGATTTGGAAACCTGGGCTGAGGGCGGTGTCGAGAGGTGTGGGGTGTTTCATAGCGGTGGGGAGGACGGCCCCACCGCCGGTTTATTGGGAGATTGTATTTTCCCCGAACACCGCGATTGATCTGCGACTCTCTTCACCAATCCTTGGCCTGATGCGGTTCAGCGACGGCGGGCTCGGTATTTTCCAATACAGTCCCACCATCGCCAAACCGCCTGAGACTCAAGCCTTGGCAAAGCTAGCCACCGCTGAATCGCGGTGTTCGGGTTTACGGTATCCCGTGGCCCTTGGCGGCTGTCCACAGGGCGTACCAGTCTTCGCGCTCTAGCTCGATCTCGGCAGCGCGGGCGGTCTGTTCGAGGCGCTCGATTTTGTTGGTGCCGATGACGGGCAAGGGTTGCGAAGGGTGGGCCAATATCCAGGCGAAGGCGAGTTGGTCGAGCGTGGCATCGCCGTACTTGGCAGAGAGGTTTGTGGCGACTTTGCGCAGGCGTTGACCCGCTTCCGTTTTCTCGTCCATGAGGCGTCCGCCGGCGAGTGGGCTCCAGGCCATGGGCTTGATGCGGTGGCGCTGGCATTGGTCGAGCGTGCCATCGTGTAGGGCATCGGTGGCGAGGAGGTTTAGTTCGACTTGATTGGTGACGAGGGGCTGCTCGACGCGTGTGTTGAGCAGCTCGAACTGATGCACGTTGTAGTTGGACACCCCGGCGTTGCTGACCTTGCCGCTGCGGATGAGGCTGTTGAGTCCTTCGGCGGTTTCATCGGCGCTGGTGAGCCAGTCGGGCCGATGCACGAGGAGCAAGTCGATGTGCTCGATGCCCATGAGGCGCAGGGATTTTTCGGCGCTCTTCACGAGCCGTGCGGCTTCGGCGTTGTAGAAAGCGGTGCGCCTCGCGGGGTGAAATTCACAGGGGACGTAGATGCCTGACTTGGTGACGATTTCAAATTGGTCGCGCAGGCCCGGCTCGCGTTTGAAGGCCTGGCCCAGGGCTTCTTCGACGCGGTAGAGGCCATAGATTTCGGCAGTGTCGAGGGTGGTGATGCCCAGCTCCAGGCAGCGGTGCAGGAAGCGCAGCAGATGGTCGGTGGAGGCGGCATCGTCGAGGATACGCCAGGTGCCATAGACGAGGCGGGAGAATTCGGGGCCGTTGGGGGCGAGGCGGGTGCGGGGGATCATGGCAGGGTTGATGGTTGTGGGGTTGATCGTTGATGGCCTGAAGGGGCAGGCAAGCACAAGTCTTTTGGCCATTCAGGCTCTTGCCATCAACCATCAACACTCAACCATCAACCCTCAACTATCTCCCCCCACCACCCACCCTCATTTCCCCATAACAATGTCATTGGGCAGCTCGTCGCTGTCATCGTGCAGGCGAGGGAAGTGCTCAGCGAGCAGCGTGCCGAGGGTGTGGATGGCGTGGACGATGCCTTTGGTGTGACGGTGCTTTTTGAAGGCTTCGCTGACGGCTTGTACGAGGCTCTGCCAGTAGGCGTCGCCGCAGCGCTCGTTGATGCCTTTGTCGCCGATGATGGCGAAATTTCGCGAGCGCGGGGCGATGAAGAAGAGCACGCCGTTGCGCTCGCGTGTGGCAGCCATGCCGAGTTGCTCGAACTGAGCCTGTGCTTCGGCCATTGGGTTGGTGGTGTGCTTGTGGGAGATGAAGACGCGGATCTCGCCCGAAGTGTGCGCTTCAGCGGCTGCGATGGCTTTCACCACGCGCTTTTGGTTGAGTCGGAGGAGGAACCACCAGTGATACATTGTGTTGGTCTTTGTGTGTTATTGTTGTTTCAATCACCAGTCGCCGCTGGCACCGCCGCCGCCGAAATCACCGCCGCCACTGCTCCAGCCCCCGCTGTCGCTACCGCCCCCACTGCCACTATGCGATGAGCTACTGAGGAGGCCGTGGGCGATGCCCCAGACGACATCGCGCCCCGTGCGCTGGAGCATGGTGTCGCCCGTGTGAATCCAAAGAAGAAAACAGATGACCAGGAGGAAGAAGAGCGGGCCTTTCCAGCCGCCTTTGGCATCGTCGCCCGCTGCTGTTTTGCCATCTCCCTTGTATTCGCCACGCGTGGCTTTTTGCAGGGCGGTGATGCCTTGAGTGATGCCGCCAGCGTAGTCGCCCGTTTTGAATCGCGGGCGTATCTCATTGCGGATGATGCTGGCCGCGATGCTGTCGGGCACGGCTCCTTCGAGGCCGTAGCCCACTTCGATGCGCATTTTCCGATCCGCGATGAAGGCAAACAGGATGATGCCGTTGTCGCGTTCCTTGCCGCCCGCGCCCCAGGCTCGCGCGGTTTTGACGGTGTAGTCTTCAAGGTAAGTGCCCTCGGGCAGCTTTGGAAAAACGGCGACGAGGATTTGATTCGACGTGCTGCGTTCAAAGGCTTCGAGCTGGCGATTGAGCGCGGCAATGGTGGGCGCAGGCAGCACGCCTGCGCTGTCGCTGACATACTGCGTGGGCTTGGGCGGCAGAGCTGGCTCGGCAAAACCGAAGGCGCTGAGGCTTAGCCAAGCGAGCAGCAGCGCGAGACTGCGCTGTGCGTGGGTGGAAAGAGATGAGAGGTGCGAGGTCATAGCCCAGCGGGAAAGCAGCACTCGCCGAAGACAGCCGACGAGCGCCGCCAGGAGAGGCGGCGCTCGTGGTTAGAGGACTATTTCACAGGCGCAGGTGCTGCTGGCACTGGGACCGCAGCGCTGGGGGGGGCGGGTTTGTTGCCGAGGTTGAACTGAACTTTAGGTGGCTCAGCAGCGCCGGCGGTGGATTTGAAATAGGCCTTCCCCTGGAAGCCCAGAGCGGCGGCGTAGAAGACGGCAGGGATGCTGCGGATGGCGGTGTTGTAGCTAGCGGCAGCTTCGTTGAAACGTCCGCGCTCGACACTGATGCGGTTTTCGGTGCCAGCGAGTTCGGCTTGCAGACTCATGAAGCCTTCGTTGGCACGGAGCTGTGGATAGTTCTCTGAAACGGCGAGCAAGCGGCCCAGCGCACTGCCGAGCCCACCCTGAGCGGACTCGAACTGCTTCATCGTCGCCTCGTCGGGCGTTTGCCCAGGGGCGAGACGGATTTGGTTGATGGAGGCGCGGGCTGTGGCGATCTCGGTGAGGGTGCTCTTCTCGAAGCCTGCCTGCCCTTCGACGGTGGCCTCAAGGTTGGGGATGAGATCGAGCCGCCGCTGATACACCGTTTCGACCTGAGCCCAGGCTTTTTCGACGTTCTGCTGCTGCGAGACGAGGCCGTTGTAGCTGGAGCAGCCGCCCATCCCGAGGATGAGCACTGCACCGAGGACGAGGGCGAGACAACCGAGACCGATAGACTTTTTCATGGGGCGGCGATCATGGCGACCACGCCGCAGGCGATCAACTCCAAACTCGGCTCGGAAATATAGTCGCCGGAGGCAGCGAACACGGCTCGCGGGAATTAGAAGTTGCCTGGAAGCCTGCGCTTGCGGCAGCGTAGGTTAGCACTCAATAAATAGGCTGTTATGTGCTCACGCTTTTCTTTGCTCTCTCTCCTCCTCGTCGTGCTTGGCACGTTCGCGACTTCGTCGGCCTCGGCGCAGCAGTCGGAATACATCATCCTCAGCGGTGGCCCGGCACTGCGGAAGTTCGAGGACTTGCGCCGCCCAGGCGAGCAGCATGATCGTTGGTGGGGCAACTTCGTGCGCACCGCACGCACCCGTGTTGAGGACCTGCTCAAGACGCAGCCCGCAGGCACGCAGTTCACTTGGCTCGTCTATCAGGACGGCTACACGCGTCGTAGCAATGCCGATAAGCAGAACCTGATTTCCAATATTCTCTCGGTGCGCGACAAGTATCACCTGAAGCTTGTCTGGTATCACAGCGGCAGCCAAGTCATCGACTACATTAATCGTGGCATGAATCGCTCGCGCACCAAGATCAGCGGCTTCGAGTACTTCGGGCACAGCAACAAGTACGCCTTCCTCATGGATTACAGCTCCGACAACTACGGCACCTCTGCCTGCTGGCTGCATGAAAAAGACCTCGCGGGCATCCACCGCAGCGCCTTCTACTCCAACGCCTACTGCCAGAGCTGGGGCTGCCACACGGGTGAGAGCATGAGCGCCGCCTGGAAAAAGGCCACGGGCATCTGGATGATCGGAGCCTACGGCAAGACCGACTACTCCGACCTGCACCTGCGAAGTAATCACGTCGGCCTCTCGCAGGGAGCCCACTGGCGCACTCGGGGCTAGCCTTTGAGTCACACCATGCCTCGTCGCCTGTTCAAGCGTCTCTGCCTCGCCCTTCTCGCGGCTGTCTTGCTCGTCCCCGTGGCGCTGGTGGGCTGTCATTGGCTCGTCATTTCCTCCACTCGCGGCAAGCTCTTCGACAAAGCCAGCCAAGTCCCCGAAGCCCGCACCGCGTTGCTCCTCGGTTGCGTGAAGACGCTGCGCTCAGGCTACAACAACGCCTTCTTTTCCCGCCGCATCAACGCCGCCACCGAGCTCTACAAAGCAGGTAAAGTCACAGCCATCATCGTCAGCGGCGACAACCATACCCACGGCTATGACGAGCCCACCGACATGAAGGCCGCGCTCGTCGAGAAGGGCGTGCCTGCGGGTAAAATTTACTGCGACTACGCGGGCTTCCGCACCCTCGACTCCATCGTGCGAGCCAAGGAAGTCTTCAGCCAGACAAAGCTGACGATCATCTCGCAGCGCTTCCACAACGAGCGCTCGCTCTACCTCGCGCAGAGCTACGGCATCGACGCCATCGCCTTCAACGCTGCCGACGTGAAGCTCGAATGGGCGCTTAAAACCTACGTTCGTGAAGCCTTCGCCCGCGTGAAAGCGGTGTTCGACGTGCTCCTGCTGAACACCCAGCCCAAGTTCCTCGGCGGCAAAGTCAGCCTCGACCAACCACCCCAGGATGCGCCTACGCCTCCCGCGAAGAAGTAAGCCCAGCCAACCACGCCACCGCGCCCCCCAGGAGCAGCAATGCCGCATCCCGCGTCAGCAGTTCTTGATAATTCGCGACCGCGCTGCCCGACCCACCAAAACACCCGCAGCGAATGTCGATGCCGTGGTGCCAAGCCCAACAAATGGCCGCGAAAAACACCAGCAGCGAGCCATTCAAAAGCAGCAGCCCACCCGCTCGCAGCACCCCCGTGATAACCGCTAGCCCTGCAAAAATCTCCAGCCATGGCAGCGAGATCGCTAGCCACGCGGCATAGGGATCGGCCAGCATCTGGAAGCTGCGCACATTGTCGAGGAAGGCGATGGGATCGCGCACTTTCAGTGCGCCTGCGTAAACAAAGACGCCGCCAAAGAGCGTCGCGAGGAGTCGGTAAAGCCAAAGCATGATGCCCACTCTAGCCGGAAGAATGAAGAAGGGACAAGGGATAAGGTACAAGGGGACTGCCTTCGGATGTGCTCTTCGTAGCTGGGCTGTGTTTATGAATTCAAGAGCGAAGCCTCTTCCCTTGTACCTTATTCCTTATCCCTCTCCCCCACGCCCCGCTCCCCCACCAGACTCGTCCCCTTGCATTTACCCTCCGCGTGGGCGACAAGGCCAGACACATGTCAAAGAACGATTCGCGTCACGCGGCAGACCACCCCAAGACCGCCGCCACTAAGCCCTCCCTTTTTGGCAGGCTCAAAGCAGGCATCAAGAAGCTCGTCGGTATCGGCCAGCCCAAAAAACACGCTGCCAAACTAGAAGCCCACAAGCAGCATCGCGACGCCGAGCCACGTAAAGAAGGCGAATGGCGTCCCGGCGACCGCGACCCCGCTGGCCGCAAGCCCAAGACCCAAGGACAAGGCGACCGCCCACCGCGTGGCCGCGAGCGCAGTGGCCCACCGCGCGAGAATCGTCCTGACGTCGAGCGCAGATCCAATACTGAACACAGGCCCGAAGGTGAACGCTCTGCCCGTGGCCCCCGTCGCGACGATGCCCAGCGCAGCGGTGGCGGAGGCCGTCCCGGCGAGCGCCGTGGCCCCGCCCGTGGCGGACGCAGCAGCGATGAACCCCGCGAAGAGCGCCCCAAGACACGTCTCGCCCCCGTTGCCCCGCCCCCCGCCCCACCCGTGCCCGAGGGGCCATTCCCCGAGGCCTTCGCCGCCCTCGGC
>JANOAR010000100.1:0-12492 GCA_031411235.1 Verrucomicrobiota bacterium
CAAGGATCATGTGAAAGTCGATGTGAAGGACAAGCTCATCCTCAAGGCGGTGGTCACCCCAGCCAGTGTGCATGACAGCCAGGCGTTGGATGAACTCATCGATGAGGGAGATCACGTCGTGTATGCCGACAGCGCCTACTCTGGCGCGCCCATCAAGGCAACGCTCGCCGCCAAGAAAGTGGCGCCGCAGATCAACGAAAAGGGCACCCGCGGCCACCCGCTGAGCGAAGAGCAAAAGGCCAGCAACCGCGAGAAGTCGCTCACCCGCTCACGAGTGGAGCATGTGTTTGCGCAGATGAGCGGGAGCATGAAAGCCCTGTATCAAAGGTGCATCGGCCTGCAGCGCAACGCCGCGTGCCTGACGCTCACCAACCTCGTCTATAACAGGCTGCGCTTCGAGCAGATCAAGCGCCTCAAACTCAACGCCGCAGCGTGAGCTGTGCCCAGATCACACCCGCAACGATGGGAAACGACACGCGACACCCCAAATTGGCTCATTGAGGTCACTCGCGTGTCTTCAAAATGACTTTCCAGAACGAAAGTCCAACGGAGCAAAATCGTTTTCGGGTGTGTCCTTAAGTTCTTCGCAATTACTCACGGTGGGCGGTCACTTGATAGTGAACACTGTGAATCCGCTGCCAACTCTACCCATCAATGATGATCTTTTGTATCATTTTGGAGTTCTCATCGGGCGGCGGGCGTGCATGATCGGTGGCTATGAAAATTTCGCTTTTGCTTCTCTCGTCGTTGCTCGTGCTACCTGTTCTTTTTGTTGAGTCCGCTGCGGCGGAGGCGGGTGGGATGATTGAAAAACTGGATCCGGCGCTGGAGGCTTTGATCGCCAGCGATGCCAAGGTGGAAGTCCTCGCGACGGGCTTCAAGTGGTCGGAGGGGCCGGTGTGGTTGGATGGGGCGATTGTGTTTTCCGATGTGCCTAACAACACAGCGTTTCGCTGGAAGGAAGGCGATGCGGCAGCGGCGTTGTTTTTGAAGCCAAGCGGGTCGGTCAGTGATGCTACGGGGCAGGGCTCGAATGGCCTAGCCCGCGATGCGAAGGGCAACCTGATTCTCTGCCAGCATGGTGACCGCTGCATCGCGCGGCTGGAGAAGGATGGGAAGTTCACGGCGCTGGCGAGCACGTTTGAGGACAAGCGCTTCAACAGCCCGAACGACCTGTGCATTCATCGCGATGGCACGATCTTCTTCACCGATCCACCCTATGGACTGAAGAAAGGCAGCGCACCGGAGCTGGACTTCCATGGCGTGTATCGACTGGGCACGGATGGGAAGGTGACGGCACTCGTCAAAGACGTGAAGTGGCCCAATGGCATCGCACTGAGCGCCGATGAGCAGACGCTCTATGTGGCGGTGTCTGACCGCGATCATCCCTGCGTGCGGGCTTATGATTTGCAAGGCGGCAAGGGGCGCGAGGTATTCGATGCGACGCCGCTGAAGAGCGCTGAGCGCAAGGGCGGCTGCGATGGCTTGAAGGTGGATGCGCTGGGCAATATCTGGACGACGGGGCCTGGCGGTGTGCTGATTTTATCCAAAGACGGCAAGCACTTGGGCAGCATTTTGACGGGGCAACCCACGGCGAATTGTGCCTTCGGTGGCAGCGATGGCTCGGTGCTCTACATCACGTCGAATATGAATCTGCTGCGCGTGCAGACGAAGGTGAAAGGCGCGGGGCTACCCCAGTAGCGAGAGGGATCGACGACCAGCACTATGGCCGTCCCGTCCGCACACTTTTCTTTCCATCGCATTCATCATGGACATCAGCACCACCCTTCAGCAGCACTTTGGTCACAGCGAATTTCGAGCGGGGCAGGAGGCTGTGATCCATGCGCTGCTCGCGGGGCGATCCGCCTTGGCGATCTTCCCCACGGGCGGTGGCAAGTCGCTCTGCTACCAACTCCCAGCGCTGCATTTACCAGGGCTCACACTGATCATCTCGCCACTCATTGCATTGATGAAGGATCAGGTCGAAAGCCTTGTCGCGCGGGGTATCCAGGCCGCACGGCTGGACTCCACCCTCACCGCTGCCGAGGTCTCAGGTGTCTTTGAAATGATGCGCCATGGGACGCTGAAGCTGCTCTACATCGCCCCCGAGCGGCTGATGAGTGAGTCCTTCATGGAGCGCCTCGCACGCACCAAAATCTCGCTGCTCGCCATCGACGAATCGCACTGCATTTCAGAGTGGGGACACAATTTCAGACCCGAGTATCTGCGCCTCGCGGAGGTCGCTCGCAGGCTCCAGCTACATCCAGTGCTGGCCCTCACGGCGACGGCGACGCCGAGTGTCGCCAAGGACATCTGCAAGGCCTTCCAAATAACACCCGAGGATCAAATCCAGACGCCCTTTCATCGGCGCAATCTCGCCCTGTACGTCACGCCCGTGAGTGCTGCCGAGCGCTTGCCTCTGCTATGCAAGAAGCTGCAAAAATTCCGCCGCTTCCCTGCGATCATCTACGTGACGCTGCAACACACTGCCGAGCAAGTGGCTGCCTATTTGGCCCAGGCTGGGCTCAATGCCCGGGCCTACCATGCTGGCATGAAGGATGAAATGCGCAGCGAGGTGCAAGATGGTTTCATGGGTGGCAGCATCGACATCATCGTCGCGACCATCGCCTTTGGTATGGGCATCGATAAGTCCAATATCCGCTCGGTGTATCACTTCAACTTGCCCAAGACGCTGGAGAACTATCAGCAAGAAATTGGCCGTGCGGGTCGCGATGGCCAAGGCAGCCATTGCGAAATGATGGCCTGTGGCGACGACACGATCGTGCTGCAAAATTTCGTCTTCGGCGACACGCCCACCCCACTCGCCTTGCGCAGCCTTCTCGACATTTTACTGTGCCAAGGCGATGAGTTCGACATCAGTCGTTATGACCTGGCGCACACGGTGGACATCCGGCCGCTCGTCCTGGAGACGGTGCTCACCTACTTGGAACTCGATGGTTATGTGATGCCGCTCGGTGCCTTTTACACGGGCTATCAGATGCGCTTGTTGAAGCCTGAGTCGGCCATCTTCGCGGGCCATACGCCCGAGCGACAAGCCTTTCTGAAACGCCTTTTTGGCGTCGCTAAGCGCGGCCCCACTTGGCATACGATTGAAGACCTCGAAGCTGCCGCGCAACAACTTGGCGAACCCCGCGAGCGCTTGCAAAAGGCCGTCAACTGGCTGGAAGAAATGGGAGCCGTGCAGGTCAAACCCAGCGGTCTGCGCCATCGTTACCGCCTCATGGGCGACCCAGCGCTGCGCGATGTCGATGCCATCGCCGCGAAGATGCAAAAACAGTTCGCCGAACGCGAGACGACCGATGCCCATCGCATCCAGCAGATCCTCGATCTTGCCTCCGATCCCACCTGCCTCACGCGGCATCTGTTGCGCTACTTTGGTGAGGATTTGGAAGCTGACTGCGGCCACTGCGGCAGTTGCTTGGAAGCCGCAAAAAATCCTGAAGCAACTCGTGTGCGACGCACCATCCCACGTAGCGCCGAACCCACGATCACGTCCCAGCACATCGCTGCGATCCATGCCCTGAAAACACGCGGCCACACTTCGCTGGCATCGCCACGCCAGCTCACGCGCTACCTTTGTGGCCTTACCAGCCCCGCAACCACTCGCGAGCGCATCACCAGGGGGGACACCTTTGGGATGCTCGATAGCTTCCCGTTCCCACGGGTGCTGGAGTTGGTCGAGGAAATGGACAAGGTCTGACAACCGCCATTCGTTATTCCATGAACGTCCATCATCTCGAACTTTTTTATTACGTCGCGCGTCACGGCGGTATCAGCGCGGCTGCGCGGCAGATTCCGTATGGCATTCAGCAGCCAGCGATCAGCGCCCAGATTATCCAACTCGAAGACGTGTTGGGCATCACGCTGTTTCATCGGCGACCCTTCCAACTGACGAGCGAAGGCGAGCTGTTGTATGAGCATATCAAGCCCTTCTTTGGCAACCTCGCTGAGCTGGAATTGAAGTTGCGTGGTGGGCGCGATGAGCGGTTACGCATCGCAGCGCCAGAAGTGGTGCAGCGCGACTACTTGCCCGAGCTGCTCGCCCGCGTGCGCCGTCGTGAGCCCCGGTTTCACTTCACGCTCACGCATGGTCGGCAGCACGAGATAGAGGCGTTGCTGCTGAGCCAAGACATTGATCTCGGCTTGGCACTCATGGCGGACAAAGCGGTCGCTGGTGTCACGACTCGTGAACTGCTGACGCTGCCCATGGTCATGCTCGTGCCGGAAAAATCCAAAATTCAATCGGCGGACGAGGTACTGGAGCGAGATCGCATCGACGTACCGCTGATCACGCTTGGCACCACCGAGGCACTGAGCCGAGTGTTTCAAGCCGAGCTACGGAACCGCGACATCGACTGGCTCCCCGCGCTGGAGCTGGGTGGGCTGGATCTCATCGCCAGCTATGTTGCGCAGGGTTTTGGTATTGGACTCAGTCTCGAGGTGCCTCGTCCACTTGCCATCGCGGGTGTTCGAGAGCTGCCTTTATCGGGCTTTCCGCCGATCGGCTTCCATGCTCTTTGGTGTGGCCGTTTGTCTGCCGTGGCAGAGTCATTTATTGGTGAAGCTACGAACCTTGTCAGCGGCAAGCGCTGAAGCGACTCGATCGTTGGCAAGGCAACGAAAGCCTTCTCTTCCAGCGCAAAAAAAAGAGCGGTGCAGGATTGCTCCTGCACCGCTCAAATGGATGTTCTAGCACCTTCGCGAATTACGCGATGAGGTCGGTGAGGATCTGGCCACCGTTGACGATGTCGATAGGGCGACCACCATCGGCCATGAGGCGCTTCTCGCTGTTGATACCGAGGAGGCGATACATGGTCTTGGCGAGATCTTCGGGGCCAACCGGGTTCTCTTCGGGCTCAGCACCGAGGGCGTCGGACTTGCCGTGGATGAAGCCTTTTTTCACGCCGCCGCCAGCCATCGCGACGGAGAAGACGCGAGGGTAATGGTCGCGACCATTGGTGCCATTGATCTTGGGGGTACGGCCAAACTCGGAGCTGACGAGGACGAGGGTGGTGTCCAACATGCCGCGCTCTTCGAGGTCTTTGATAAGGCGCGCAAAGGCAACATCGAAGTTAGGTGCTTGGCCTTCAAAGGCTCCTTTGATATTGGAGTGGTGATCCCAGCCGCCGTAGTTCACGGACACCATACGGGTGCCTGCCTCAACGAGACGACGTGCGAGGAGGAAGCGCTGGCCAGCAGCGTTGCGACCATATTCATCACGCAGTTTGTCGGTTTCGGCATTGAGGTTGAAGGCTTCGCGTGCCTTATCGGAACTGATGAGGCTGTAAGCGGCATTGTAGAAACTATCCATCGCGTTGAGTGCGTCGGATTTTTCGATGCTGCGGAAGTGCTCGTCCACGGCTCCGAGGAGTGAGCGACGGCGATCAAAGCGCTTGGTGTCAATGTCCTTGGGGGTCGCGAGGTCGCGCACGCTGAAGCCTTTGTCCGCAGGGTCGCTGCCGAGGGCAAACGGGCCGAAGGCGGTGCTCATGTAGCCGCTGCCTTGCTCAGGGGCGAAGACATTGGGGATGGCCACGTAAGGCGGCAAGTTGTTACGCGAGCCCTGCTCGTGGGAGATCACGGAGCCAAAGCTGGGGAACTTCAGCGCTGGGCTGGGGCGGTAGCCAGTAAACATGTTGTGGGTGCCACGCTCGTGGGCAGCCTCGCCGTGGGTCATGGAACGGATGATGCTGATCTTGTCCATGATCTTGGCAATGTTGGCGAACTTCTCGCCGACATATTCACCTGTGACGCCTTTGATGGGGCTGAAGGGGCCGCGATACTCGGGTGCGGCGAAGGGCTTAGGATCCCAGGATTCATGCTGAGCCATGCCGCCTGGCAGGTAGATATGAATGATCGACTGGGCGACGGGCTTGAAAGTCTCAACCTCAGGCATGGTGGACTGTGCAGCCTGGAGCTTCAGCAGTTGTGGAAGCGTCAGGCCAAGTCCAGCCATGGCTCCTACTTGAAGGAAGTCACGGCGTCCCTGAGCAGTCGTGAAGAGGTTGCTGTGATTGCCTGAGCACAAACGGTGCATTTTCATATGAGTGTATCGGAGGGTTTTGGGTTCGAGGGGAAATTACGATCCAGCCCACGGGGTCTTGCATCCAGCACAAATTTTCTTTGCATAATCATCACTCAGCCGTGGCCTGACGACTTGGCCACCCAACAAAAAGCAGGGCCGGAGTCGCCTCCAGCCCTGCTTCGTGAATGATAACTAACCTGTGTGCGAACTACTCTTCAGCCGCAGATTCAGGAGCTTTTGCCTTGGCCGCTTTCTTCGCGGCTGGCTTCTTTGCGGCTGCTACTTTTTTAGCGGGCTTAGGAGCATCGCTAGCGCCAGCGACCTTGGTGCGGCCCGATGAACGACGGCTTACTCCTGCCTTGGCGAGGGCTTTCTTGCGAGCGAGATAGTTCTTGCGACGAGTGCGCTTGACGACGGCTTTGAGTTGCTGACCCATGATGTATAGAGCTTGATTACTTGAAGGTGAAAACGAGCGGCGATAGTCTCACCATCGTGAGGGTAAGCAAGAGGGAATACGGATTTCGGGAATTCAGGCGCAGAACCTCCACATCCATACTTGCACTCAACTCAGTCCCCGACCCTGCCGGGCGCTAAGGGCTTCATGCGGAACATGTTGTGCTCGACGACGGGGGTGCGGCTGAGGGTGCTGCCCACGGCGGTGGCGGGCTGGGTGCGGCTGAAGAGATACAATAAGCCATCGGGGCCGAAGCAAAGGCCGTCGGGCCAGATGAAGCGGGCGTCAGACATGAGCACGCGGTAATCGCGATTTTTAGCCTCAATGACGCCGACGGCGCGGCCTTCGATGTCGCCGAGGTAGAGGTTGTTTTTGTTGTCGATGGTGAGCGATGTGGTGGACACGCTGTGCTCGGTGTAGGTCTCGACGGCGGCGGCGAGCTTTTCGCTGCTGGCTTCGGGATTGCGCAGCAGGGCGGTGGGCAGTCGGTAGATGCGGTGACTTTGCACCGGGGTGAAGTAAAGCCAGGTGGACTTGCGGTCGAGGGTGAGCGCATTGATGCCGCAGTGCGGAAGGGTGGCGGTGCCATCGAGTCGGGTACGAGCGACGCTGCCAAGATTGGCACGCAGGGGGACGCTGGCGTCGGGCATCATGGAGGGGTGGCCCTGGAGCAGTCGGCGAGCGATGCCCGTGGTGCGGTCGAGGACGATGAGGGCGGCGTCGGAGCCGTTGGCAGGGTCGGCGATGTAGATGAAGGGGGAGTCGGGATCGACAGCGAGATCGGCGAGGAAGGAGCCAGGGAGGACGGCGGGTGCGGAGAGATTGCGCACGAGCTGGATATTATTTTTGTCATGGTTCCAAGCGAGCACTTTAGGCGTGGTCTCACTGCGGCGTCCGTTGTCGAGTATCCAGATGACGCCGTTGGCGTCGGCTTGTACGCCTTCGATGGCGTCGAGCGGCGTGGCGGAGGTGGAGCCATCGGCGCTCATTTTTTCATTGGGGAAGGCGGTGACTTCCCCAGACTTGCGCACCTGCACGGCTCTGAAGCGGGGGCGCTCAGCTTGGTTCACGCCGAGGATCCAGGCGCCATCGGGCGCGGTCGTCATGCAGGAAGGGCCGAGCGAGAGTCGGAAGACGCTCTCGACTTCGGGATTCTCACCCACGCCCGCCTGTGCCGTGCCAAGGAAAGAGAGGCACAGGTAACAGAGGGCATGGCGGGCGAGAAGAGGCATGGTGGCTAAGTCTCAGAGGTTATCGCGACCTTTGACGATGCCGGCAATTGCTAGGCCAGCGCTGAACCATTCGGCGACGTGGTCGAGGGTATTGACGAGGGTGTAGCGAAGTGGAGCCTCAAACCAGATGAACTGCTGGGCGTCCATAGCGACGCCGACAAATAAGCCGACGATGGAGCAAAAGGCGACGCGCTGGAGGTAGTCCAGCCTCCCGGTCATGGAGAGTAGGATGGCCATAAGTAAGGCGGCGGCGAAGGAGCGAACGAGGCTCAAGACAAGGTTGTGATTCATGTCGAAGATTTTCGCTTGAGGGCGAATGGTGGCATAGACGACTGGGCCTTCATTCATGGCATTCTGATGCTTGTCTTCGGCGGCGCGGATTTCGTCAATTCGGGCGTTTTTTGGCAGGGAGCCGCTATTGGGGAGCACGTAATAACCTGCTTCTGGGGCGTTCTGGCGGAGCACTGCGGCGACGGCAGATTCATCGGTGAATTTTTTCATTTCATCGTTATGCCAAGTGAGTGCCATCCAGGAGATGAAGCCCCAGGTAAAGGATACCAAGGCACCAGCGAGTGTAGCGAGAGCGATCTGTTTCATGCGAGGGCGAGGCTATCGGGCGGGCTGTGGCTTGGCAAGCGCGGAGTCAATGGCGGGCAATCCGCTCTCGGCTGCGCGAGCATCGCTGTTGCTCACGAGCGTCTCTTCGCACAGCCAGGTGCCGATGCGCTCATGTTGGCTAGCATACTCGCTGGCACCTGCCCATGGCGAAAAGGCAGGCATGATCCAGTGCTCGGCGGGCACGGTGCCGCGCAGGCGTTGCTGAATGAGTGCGGGCACTTTGCGCTTGGCCCCTGAGCTATCTCTTACCACCACCGCAGGGTGCTCATGGCCGGTGATATGAATCAATTCACTGGGGTACTCCAACTCAAAGCGCACCTCGCCGACTACCGCGTCGAATTTGTGCCCGTGGTGGAATAGGTAACGCCCGATGCGATGCCACGGCGTGCAATGGCAGGCCTCTTTGATTTGTCGGCGGTCATGATTGCCTTCGATAAAAATCAACTCGGGCACGACGCGGCGCACTCTTTCGATGAGCCTGATCGTCTCGCGCCATGAGCCGCCGCCGTCCATCACATCGCCAGCAAGCACGAGTGTTTGGGGTTGGTAATCATGCAGGAGGGCCATGAGTCGCGTCTCAGTCGCCGCCATGCACCAGGTCACTGGCGCGGCGTTGTGGTTGCGCGTGCGGTTTAGCTCAAAGCCGTAGTGGATGTCGGCCACGGTTAGCCACTTATTCTCCTGATGAAACAAAGCTCTGCGGCCATCGAGTACGCAGTCATGCCCTACCTTTGCGGCAGTGAATGGCGAAGAGTTGGTTGTTGGATCACCCACCTTTTCACCCAAGACGCGATCACTGGAAGCTCAAGCACAAAGCGCTCTGTGGAGCATCTGTACCGAGCCGGGCTAAAGCCCTGGACTACACTCCACCACGCCCGCCTTGGGCACGGCCCCAGCGCCCGGCACAGGCACTCGCTGCGAGCGGCCCACGGGTGAAACGGTGCCACCAGCAGGCACGTTGTTCTTGTGATTCGTCGGTGGCTCCCCCTTTTTCATGCTCGGGCGCACGGTGCTGGGGAAGGCGTCGTGAAAACTCTCGACCACCGCCATCCATGCCGTCTCGGCCTTGCCTCGCACGTCGCTCCATTCCACGCGATCCTTGCAATACCAGCCTGCGCCACCCAGCGCAGCAACGATGACCACGCGCATCCAACGCCTGAAGCGCCGCGCCCGCAGTTCGTCATCGGTGAGCACGTCGATGGTCTGCGGAGATCGCGCTGAGGTGCGTGGCGGACTCTGGGGCTGGGGCACGCGGTACATATGTCCCTGCGTTTATTGAGCGGAGGTGGTTGCGGTCTTCCCCGCCACGAACTCGATTTTGATGCCCTCACCACGGAAGGCTTTCTGCACTTCTTCCTGGAGTTGCTCGGGCGTGCGCTCGCGCAGCAGATGCTTCGCAAAGGCTTCCTCGCCCTTCATTCCCCCTTCGATGGCACGCAGGCAGGCGATAATGTTGGCGGCATCGCCTTTGCCATCCAGATGGTAGAAATAATACGTCAACATACCAGCCGAGCCGTAGTTCAGGCGAGCGTCGCCGCCCTCACCGAGCGCGGTCATCCACTCGCGACCATTGATGGTGAGCAGCGACTTCAGCTCGCGCATGGTGAAGGACTTGCCATCGCCGCCCATCCGGTTGGCGTAGTCGCGCATGGAGTCTTTGTGCTTGGCGAGATTGAACTTTCCCCGCTCGTAGGCCTGCTGCTCCACGTACTCAGCCGCGCCTTCGATGTACCAGGTCGGCAGGTCGCGCAGCCAGTGGTTCATCATCTGGTGGGTGATCTCGTGGATGAGCGTGACGTTGTCGTCATCGCTATTTTTTTCCAATGACACGCGGCTGCCCACCATCTTCACGCCCAGGCTTTTCAGCGGCACTTTCAGCGCTTTGTCGCTGCTCATGTAGATGCCTGCAGAGCCCTGCACACCACCCGCTTTCATATAGTCGTCGGTGACGGTGTAGAGCCGTGCCTGGAAGATGTCGCGCAGCTTTTCCGGCTTGGGTTTCAAGTCGAGCGGCAGCTTGCAATTGAGCAGCCACGTCGCCTCGAAGACCTTCTTGAACTCGCTCACCACATTGGCTCCGAGCTTTGAGTCGCAGACGAATTCATAGTGATCGCTGCGGTAGATGAACTCCTTCGTCGCAGCGTCTTCCTTCACCACGGTGACCTTGGGTTTCTCCTCCAGAGCGACGATGCGCGGCCACTCTTTCTCGGCGAGGGGCTGGTCGCTGTCGGTGCTGGCTGCTGCTCCTGGAGCCGCAGGTGTTGCCGCGCTCGCCGCCTCTTTGGCAAAGGCTTGGTCAGCAGTGGAGAGCCTCGCCAGTGGCACGGGCACCACGGCTCCGTTGGCAAGCTTCAGCGTCACCGTGGTGCCATCGCTGCTAATGAACGTCGCGGGGATCGCCTTGCCATCGGTGCTAGTCCAGGTGCGCACGGTCGCGACTTGCTGGGCGTGCAGGCAGGTGGTGATGACGAGGCAGAGCGTGATGAGAGGCTTATGCATTCGCGAATGCTAGCCGCCCGTGGTGCGCCGCACAAACAATCTTCGCGCCAGTGCTTCGGGTTGCCCCTCAGTGCCATCGAGCCTCGGCCAGCCACCTACCTCGCGCTGCGAGGTGATGGGGGCACGCAACCGCATGTTGTGGACATCATTCAGGATGCGCACATCCACAGCATCTCGCTGGTGCGAGCAACCAGTGACCGCCAGCACAGCCTCCAAAGCACGTAGAGGATCGCTAGGCTGAAGGGAAGCGCTGGTGGTGAAGAGCGCCTGGGACGCCGTGTTTTTCAACTGCACATCGCTTCGCGGCCAAAGCGTGGGCTCGTCGCTGACGATGTTGCCGAGCATCGCAACTCGCACTTCCTGGGCCGTGCCATGTTTGGTCACGGGCTCTATGGGTGGCCGCTTGGTATTGGCTGCGAGGTAAATATTGTGGATGAACTGGAACTCGAAGCGCTTGCCCTTCGCCTCGTTTTTATGATCCTCCACGCCCGTGGTGAAGCGCGAGCCCGAGTGCGTGTAGCCGCAAAGCACGTTGTTCACCGCCTCCATGCGCACCGTGTAGTCGTCGCTCTTGCGCATGTCATTGGCCTCAAACTGCGGACCACGCATCACATAGCGCGAGATGAGGCAGTGGTGAACGGAGAGCGTGCTGGCGCTGGCATTGAAGCCATAGGCATGATCCTCGCCATACGGGTGCAGGCTCGGGCGGCCCAGTGGCTCACTGAGGATGCACCACTGCACCGTCACTTCGCGCGAGTGGACGACACTCACGATCTCGTCGCAGCTCCAAGAGAGCGAGCAGTGGTCGATGAGCACATCGCGGCTCTTGCTAATGTTGATGCAGTCCAGCCCGTTGGAGTTTTTGGGCCGCTTCAAATGCTGCTCTTTGTTGCGCCGCAACACCGCTTCATCGCCCAGTCGCACGCGGATGTTTTTGATGATGACATCATGCGTGCCTGTGATTTCCAAACTGCCACCGCGCAGACAAACCCCGAGCGCAGGAGCCGTGCCGCCGTCGAGGGTGAGAAAGGGCTCGCGCACGATGAGGCGATCTTTAAGCCGAATATCGCCACAGACGGCGAAGGTAACGACGCGTGGGCCGGGTTGCGCGAGTGCCCAGCGCAGACTTCCCTCGCGCGGATTTTTTACATCATCATCCAGCCGAGTCACAACGAGCGACTGCCCGCCAGCGCCACCGCGAACCTCCGAGCCGAAGCCCAGGGCTGGGGATTGGGCAGAGGCCCATGGGGCAAGCAGCAAGGCGGGCAACAGCCAACGCAGAGGATTCATAGGGCGCTATACTGGCAGGTGGGCCGGGCATTGCCAAGCGCTTACAGAGCGGGTGAAAGTTCGCGAGATGGCCTCCGACATGCTTGTCAGCATAGAGCAGCGGCTCTGTTATTGGCCATTCGGCCATCGTTCATGCCCGGCGCATCACACGATCCAACCACGGCACCGTCATCAGCGTCGTCACCACCGCCATCATCGCGAGCGCGGCGAAGAGGCTCTCGCTGATGATGCCGCGTTGCAGACCGATATTGATGATGATCAGCTCCATCAAGCCGCGAGCATTCATCAGTGCCCCAATGCCCATCGACTCGCGTTGGCTCATGCCTGTGACTCGTGCGGCGAACCAACAAGCG
>JANOAR010000101.1:0-11624 GCA_031411235.1 Verrucomicrobiota bacterium
GGTTCTACGCGGGTTTTAATGGGCGATTGAGGGTTTGAGATCGAGTTTGCCGCAGTGGAAGAGGATGCGTACACGATAGTTGGCGAAGGAGCGGAAGCCTCTTGCCGCGCTCTTGATGGCTTGGATGCGGCTGTTGAGTCCTTCGCTCACGGCGTTGGTGATGCGGTGGTGGATGTAGTTGAAGATTTCGCGCCAGTGGCGCTCGATCATGCGCACGACCTTCTTCAACGGCTCCAGGCGGCTGCGCATCACGGCCTTGCGCCAGGCCTCGTAGAAGCGCTGGGCGGCTGTGGGTGATCGGTAGTTCCAGAAGTGGCGGAAGTCCTCCTTGTAGTGCCAGGCTCGGCTGGTTTTCAGATCCAGTTGGTGCAGCGCTCGGAAGCTCACGGCTTGGCTGCTGCGCCCGTCACTGTAAGTGCGCAGCCATTGATATTTGCTGCCCTTGAGCGTGTCGTCGCCGGTGGCCAGCAGGCGCTTGTGCTCGGCCTTGCGCACGCTGTCCACCGCTGCATTGAGATGGGAACTCACATGATACTTGTCATGCACGATGTCGGCCTCGGGCAGCACCTGGCGGCTGGCTTTGAGGAAGGCGTCCCACATGTCCATGGCAACTGCCTGCACTTGCGCTCGCTGTTCTGCGGGGAGGGTCTCCAGCAGCGTCACAGCGGCGGCGTGGGTGCGGCCCTCAACGACTTCGAGCACGCGTGCGTTGTCCGCATCAAGGTCGTTGAGCGTGGTGATGTAGCTCTGTGCGCGTTTGAAGCTCTTCTCGTCCATGCCCACATGCTTGAGGCCCGATACCTCGCGCCGCGCCATGCCGCGCTGCACGCCGCGCTCCATGATGCGTTGCGCACCTTCCCAGCCGATGCCCAGCAATGCGCACGCATCGCTGGTGCTCGCGGCGCTCTGCAGCACCGCAATGGCGAAGGTTTCAAACAGCCAGGTGAAGGGCGAGTGTTTGCCTGCCCAGGGCACTTCGGTGGTCTTGATGCCGCAAGCCTTGCAATCGCTGCGCGGCACCTGCGCCCGCAACAGCGTTTCAAACTGCATGGTGTCCAGATGCCGCCAGGTGCGCTGCGGCGCATGATCGAAGATGGCGCAAGGCTCCCGGCACTGCGGACAGACCACCGCCGAGCGGCACGCACGCTTCAGCGCAATTTCCACCTTCCGGGCCTCAACACTCACGTTCACCTCCGTCACAACCCAGCTCTCGTCCAAACCCAGCAGCAGGTGATAGTGCCCTTGAAGGCTTTCAGTTCGATTCATCCAAACCTATACACCTTCCCCTCGCCCATTAAAACCCGCGTAGAACCGGAAATTTGGGCCGCCTGCTCGCAATCGCAGCCTCGTGAGCAACGACCAAGGCCGACGGAAGTCTTCCAAGAGTAAGTGTGGACGCAGTGTAGCTCTGAACAACAAAGGGCCACATAAACTTCTGTTCATACCAGAACGCTATCGGAAAGAGAACCAAGGCAAGCACCAGCGACAAAGGCTGCTTAAAAAATATGGGCAGGAAGAAAGAAAGCAGCGCACTGACAATCAAAATGTTCTTTGTTCTGCGGTAACGAAGAAGCTGGTTGTGTGCAACAGTGCTCAAATAATAAGTGATACTCATTCGCTTCTGAGTCAGCTGCTGTAAAACAATGGTAATCCAGAATCCCATTGGGACGAAGATGAACCAGTAAATCCACTTGGGGCCGTATGTCACATCTTCAGACACCTTCACAGTTGCGTCCTGCGTGCCAGTTGATGCACAAATCTTTGGGAGAGTCTGTGCAGAAGAAATGGTGATACTCGTCATCTCAGGAGATTGCTTCTGGGTTGGGCTAACAGTTGGATCATTAACATTTTTGTCGGTTTGTCACCGCGCTACTTTATAGCCGACAGCTTTGTGTGTTTTGTGCGGGCTTGTCGAGAAAGTGTTTCCTCATTGGCTGAATTTTGATCGTCAGACAAATAGGTCGGACGATGACGCCCACGGGCAGCAAAGACACAGAATGAGCTTGGCGTTGGGACACTTTTGAAAAGAGGGGAGCCCGCTGGATGATTGATGAGGGGCGAGCTGGTAGGTATGGCCGCAACCGGCCCACAAGAGACGCAAAAGTGCCTGATGAGGCTGGAATCCTTGCTGTTGCTGGGTTGCAGCGCGGTGGCGGGGCCGAAATGGCGGTTCCGTTCGTCGCCGCTCCGCGGGTTGGCGGCGTGGCTCCGCGGGTTGGCGGCGTGGCTCCGTGGGTTGGCGTCGTCGCTCCGTGGGTTGGCGGCGTCGCTCCGTGGGTTGGCGGCGTCGCTCCGCGGGTTGGTGGCGTGGCTCCGTGGGTTGGCGGCGTGGCTCCGTGGAGCGGTGGCGTGGCTCCGTGGAGCGGTGGCGTGGTTCCGTGGGTTGGCTGGGTTTATCACGAATGGGACAGCGCCATCAGGGAGCTTCAGGCGAGGCGCGGAGCCATTGCTAGCGAGATGGCGCGGCGAATGGGCAGGTGAGTGATCTATTTTTGGAATTCCTAATTCCGCATTCCCACGCCATAGTTTGCGCCTCTTATGCTCGCCACCACGGCACTCCTTCGCTTGCTCTTGCCCCTCGTCGTGCTCATCGCGTCGGCCCATGCCCGAGCTGCCGGAGCCCCTCAGGATGACACCGCCAAGGCTGTGCGGCAAGCCGAGCTGACGCTGCCACAAATGCAGCCCAACGACGAGCAGCATAACCAAAGCATCATCGACGACATGGTGAAGCTCTACACCCTCACCGAGGCGCAGCGCCTCGCCTTGGCAAAAGCCGCTGAGGAAGCCACCGCTGCGCGGACGGCAATCTACCGCGAGAGCCTCATCGCCACCATCAAGGGCAAAAATCTCGATTCCGGCTACTGGTACTACGAGTGGTATGCTCGCCTCGCCTCGCCCGAGCTACTACCACGCTTCCTCGCTGCCGACGCCCCGTGGGACAAGGCCGTGGCCGCGACGCTCAGCCCTGCCCAGCTCGCCTCTTGGCAGCAGGAAGTGCAGAAGCGCCAAGCCCTCAACGAGTCGCAAATGCTGAAAGCCATCCCCAAATTTATCGCCCAAGCGAAGCCACAAATCCGCGAAGAAATCACCAGTCGAGACAAACGCTTGAGCAGCGCCTTGAAGCTGTCTGAAGCCCAAATTCAGGCCATGAAGCCCGGCCTCCAAACTCTCGAAAAAGCCCTGGAAGATCGGCTTGTCCAAGCCTGCACTGCCGAGGCGAAAACCCCACCGCGCGGGCTTGTCGATATTCTGGATGCCGCTGCTCGCGAGCGCTTGGAGCGTGGCCAGGAAAACTTCAATCTCGCCTACCAGCCCTACTGCGAAGCGCTGGCCCAGGGCTGGCAGGCCTACATCGAGAGCCATCTCACTGCGGAGCAAAAAAAAGTCTGGCAAGCCTACCTCGCCGAGGCGGATCAACGGCTCCAGAAAGCCATCGCTGAGCACACCAAGACCGCCACGGAAACACGGCGCGAAACTCGCCTGCCAGCGCTCCAGGCTCGGTTGGATGCCATCGTCGTCGCACTGGGCTTCAGTGCCGAGCACGCCGCCGCGATGCGCAAGGATCTCGAAAAAGCCCTCGACGCCACCCTCCTGCCCTGGTCGCAGACACTCCTGGAAACCATGGCCCAGGGCTTCGAGTCCATGCCCGACGCCGATGCCGATGAGCGGCTCAATCGCCTCGAAGTCGGCGGCTATTCGTTCCGCAGCACCGAGGGCGATGAAGCCCAGTGCCAGGCCGAGGAAGCGTTTTGGGATGCCCTCTTGACCAGCCACCTCTCTGCCGATGAGCAGCAGCGCTGGAAGGCCAGCGAGGCTGGGCGCATTCAGTTTCGCACACAGGCCTTCACCCGTAGCGTCGTTGCGGCGGTGGACAGCCTAGCCAGCCTCACCCACTCGCAGCGCACCCGCCTAGCAGCCCTGGTTGAAAAGGCCTGCGCCGAGGCCGCGACCAGCCGCCAGCCCCTGCAAGACCTGTTGCAGTACGGCGGCACTCAGAACTTCAGAATATTCCTCCATGCCCTGCCCAAGACCGACCTGGAAGCTTTGTTTGAACCTCAGCAGCTTGACTTGATCGCGACTGATATGAAACGAACCGCCAGCCAATGGCAAAACCTGGAGCGCAAACTCAAGCCATGAACGCGCCCTTTCACCGGCTCGCGCTTCTTGTCGTTTGCCTCTTGCTCATCCCTCTCGGCGCACCGGCTCAGTCCCCTACCCCGCCGCTCACCAGTCGCGAGCACATCACTCGCGGCATCTCCACTTTTTTCGCCAGCGAGATGGAAGAACACCGCACCGCCGAGCTAAAAAAAATGCGCCTCCTTCTCGATGACCTGCGGCGCAGCATCCAGCTCGACCCCGAGCGCCTTCACCGGCTAGAAATCGCCGCCGCTGGAGCCACCGAGCGCACCATGCGCAGTTGGAAAAAGAACCTCGACAGCTACCTCACCAGCCGCACTAAAGACGCCACCGCCAGCACCATCGACGGGATCCTCAACTCGATGAAAAACCACTCTCGCAGCGGTGATAGTCCGGCGAAAAACAACGTCTGGATCACCGCCCTTAGCGATGTCTTGACCCCCGCCGAACGCAGCGCCTGGGATCTCCACAAGACCGAGCGCCAGAGTTACCAGGAACAGGCTCTCACCGACCTCTTCCTCGCCGAGTTGCAACTCCATATCGGCCTCGACGCTGAGCAAACCCAACGGCTCGCTCCCCTCGCTACCAAAGCCATCCACGACTACCTGCCAGACTTCGCCCGCCAGGACGACAACAACCTGTCCTTTGAGATGATACCCTTGTTTCTCAAAGCTATCCCCGAGAGTCAGGCCCAGGCCATCGTCAAACCCCCGCAGTGGGAGCGCTTCAAGACACACCTGGGCGAAAATTTGGGCAACTGGGACGACCTTGCTGAGGAACATGCCGAGCGAATCAAGCGCGATGAGGAAGCGAAAAAGAAAGCCGAAACCCAACTCTCGAAACCCGCCCCATGAAGCTTTCCCTCGCCCTGCTATCTCCCAGCCGAATTGCCGCCCTCACCTTAACGGTGAGCCTCTCCTTTGCCCTCGCCGCGCCGCCGCCCCAACCACCCCCGCATCGCCTCTACTGGGACAACCATGAATCCCTCCCCGGCACCCTCCTCGCCGCCGCCCCCGGCAACATCACTTGGCGGAGCGACCTTTTTGCCCAGCCCGTGCAGCTTGGCCTCGGGCCACTGCTGCTCATCACTGGCAGCGCCACCGAGCGACCCTTAAAACTCGACCCCGGAGCTGACTTTAAGATTGTCCTCACCAACGGCGACTGCCTCTATGCCGACATCCTCAGCAGCAGCCCTGCAGGCCTCGCCGTGCGCAGTGCCCGGCATGGCGACATCACCCTGCCCTTCGCCTCTGTGCATCGCCTCACCCGCGTGCGTGGCGGCACCGCCGTCTATGCAGGTCCCCGAGGCATTGAAGGCTGGCCGGATAAAGACTGGGAAATAGGCGTCGGCGGCAGCCTCACCACCTACGCCTGCTACCGCTCTGGCAAGTTGGAACTAAAACTCCCCGAGCGTCTCGCTCTCGATCTCACCCTCAGCTCCACTGCCCGGCTGCAATTTGCCTTCCGCCTCTACTCCGACCGTGTCGCCATCGCGGAACTCTCCCTTTGGGACGGCTTCCTCGTTCTCACCGCTGCCGATGGCCCCCGCTTCACCCCGCTGCTCACCCTGCGCCCCGACGAGCATCGGCTTAGCCTCCGTGTGCTTGTCGATCGCACCACGCGCAAGACCACCGTGCTCGACGCCACGGGCCGTATTCTCGGTGGCTCACCGCCCGAAGACCTCGACGCTACCTTCGCCAGCGCCGAAAAACCCGCTGCCAAGACCAGCCCCGAAATGCCCAGCGAAGGCGTCTTCCTCATTAACGATAGCAAAGATCTCACGCTCGAACGCCTCGTCGTCCGCCCTTGGAATGGCAAGCCCCAGCCCGTGCTCGCCGCAACTGCCAGCTACGCCCAGCTTGCCGACGGCAGCCGCCCCGAGGGCTCGCTAAAAGCAGGCCACGCGGCGAATGAGATCGCCGCCAAAGCCACCGCCCCCTTCCCCATCGCCCAGCTAGAGGAATACGAATCGCCAGCCGCCGACACCGCGCCCGCTTCTCCCTTCACCGATGCCCCAACTCAGCCCCCCGCTACCGACATTCCCCCTCCTCCTTCCCATTTGCAGTGGCTTGATGGCACGCAACTCACAGGCGACATCCAGCGCATCGCCGACGGGCAAGTCGAGCTGCGCAGTCCACTTTTTACCCAACTCATCACCGCACCCCTGGCAGAACTCACTCGCATCGTCTTCAACAAAAACGGCAAACTCCCGCCCGCCACCGAGGCCAGCAAGCTCGAGGACAGTAAGGTCGTCGCGGACAACAACGACCCCTTCGCCGCCGAGCCCTCTCCCGAGCCCGCTGCTACGGCCCCGCCCGACCACGCCCCTGCCTTCGCCCGGCTGGATCTCCTCAAAACCAGTGCCCTCAGCATCCACGGCACCCTGGAGGGCGACGGCAGCGCCAGTCCCTGCTGGCGCTTGTTGGGTGCCACTCAAGCCACCGCCCTGCGCCGCGAGACCATGGCTGAACTGCTCATCACGCGCCCTCGCCCAGCCCTTGAAACCCCAGCCGCCCACACCGCCCTGTTTTTCCTCACCGACGACAGCATCCTCGCTGGCACCCTGGGCAGCATCGACGACAGCGGCATCAACGTCAGCAGCCCCCTCACCCCGCAGCTCACCCAGCTTGCCCACGAGCAGCTTCACGCCGTCCACCTCATCCACAGCAACCAGCCCGCCTTGGAAAACGGCTTCACGGATTCCGGCTGGAGCCTTATCGAATCCGGCACTGGTGATGAATTCCATCCCACGCCCAGCAGCATAACCCTGCTGCCCGATTGCGCCTATGGGCACTCCAGCCTCATGGCGGGCGGCGACCTCGCCTTCACCCTGAAGGCCGAAGAAGGCTACGGCAGCATCACCATCGCCATGTTTTGCGCTGATCTCGCCGACACCCACGACGCCTTTGTTTTTAACATTAACTGCTCCAACAACCAAGTCACCGCCCAACTCGCCGACCCTCGCAACTCCTCCAGCCAGCGTACCTTACGCGACCTTCCAGACCCCGCCGTGCGCATCCGCCTCGCCTTCACCGAAAGCAACTGCCAGCTCTACGCCAACGACAAAATCCTGCTCGACGTACCCGTCCCCATCGAGAAAAAACTGGGCCACGGCCTCGTCTTCGCTTCCGCCAATCTCTGGGGCAACGCCGCCCGCCCCATGACCCTCAGCAACCTCAGCCAGAACCCGCATTCCAGCGTCTTGCGCCTCATCACCCTGCCCGCCAAAGCCAAACAAGAAGCCCTCACCATCCCGCGCTTCCGTCGCGACCTCATCCCCACCCACGCCCTCATCGCCAGCAATGGCGACGTCCTGCGCGGCCACATCGACGCTGCCACCGCTGCCAGGGTAAAATTCACCAGCGGCCTCGATACCAGCACCATCCCCAGCGATCGCATCGCCGCTGCCGTCTGGCTGCAAAAGCCCGGCCCTAGCCCCAGCGTGAGCATCGTCTTGAACAAAAACGGCAAGCTCCCGCCCGCCACCGAGAACAGCAAGCCCCAGGACAGTAAGGTTGCCGCAGACAACAACGACGCCTTCGCAGCCGACGCCTTCGCAGCCGAGTCCCCGCCCGACCAACAGGCTGCCAGCCAGCCCCCAGCCGCCCCCAGCAACACGCCCGCCTCCACTCTCTATGCCCGCCTTCACAACAACGCCCGCTTTGCCGTCACCGTCGAGAGCATCACCGCCACCCATATCCTTGGTAGCACCGACTTCCTCGGCTCCAGCCGCATCCCCTTGGCCGAAGTCGCCGCCCTGCAATACACCCCCCTACCCCGCTCCCCCGCCCAGCTCGCCTACGGTGGCTGGCAGCTCGAATACGCCGCCGAACCCGTGCTCCCCGAGACTGGCGGAGCCCCCTCGCCCCTACTCGGCAAGGCGGCCCCCGACTTCACGCTCGACCAACTTGAAGGTGGCCCCTTCATCCTCGGCAAAGAGCGCGGCCACCTCGTCATCCTCGACTTCTGGGCCACCTGGTGCGGCCCCTGCATCGCTAGCCTCCCCGAGCTGCAAAAAACCGCCGCTAGCTTCGACCCCAGCCAGGTGAAATTCATCGGCGTGAACCAAGGCGAACCCGCCGCCCAAGTGAAGAAATTCCTCCAACAACGAAACTGGAAGCTCCGCGTCGCCCTCGACACCGAGCAAACCGTCGGCGCGAAATATGGCGTCGAAGGCATCCCCCACACCGTCCTCATCGGCCCCGACGGCAAAATCGCTTGGACTGCCACCGGCTTCCACAACGGCGAACCCGCAGAACTTGCCCAAGCCATCCGCAAGCTCTTGCCAGCCAAGTAGCCCACCTTCTCACCACTGCGCGTTTGCATTTCCTGCCTTCGCTAGCACTGTCGCTGCCTTCATTTTCAAAGCACTCCCAAGACTCAATACATGAACTACGACCTAATCGTGATCGGCGGCGGACCAGCCGGCTATGTGGCAGCCATCCGCGGTGCCCAACTGGGCAAAAAAGTAGCCTGCGTGGAAGGCGATCGTGCCGGTGGCACCTGCCTCAACTGGGGCTGCATCCCCACCAAAGCCTTGCTCAAAAACGCCGAGCTGTACCACACCATCGCCCACCGTGCCGATGAGTTCGGCCTCAAAGTCGAAGGCCTCAGCTACGACTGGAGCAAGGTCATCGGTCGCAGCCGCAAAGTCAGTGACAAGCTCGCTGGCGGCATCGAGTTCCTGCTCAAGAAGAACAAAGTCGATTACGTGCGTGGCATGGGCGACATCACCGCCCCCGGTAAAGTCGAAGTCACCGCCAAGGACGGCAGCAAGAGCAACCTCGAAGGCGCAAAAATCCTCGTCGCCACCGGGGCCAAAAGCCGCCCCATGCCCGGCCTCCCCTACAACGGCAAGACCGTCATCGGCAGCCATGAAGCCCTCATTCTCGAAAAGCAGCCCAAGGAGATTTTAATCGTCGGCGCAGGTGCCATCGGCATTGAATTCGCCTACTTCTTCAACGCCTACGGCACCAAAGTCACTGTCGTCGAAATGCAGCCCCGCATCCTCCCCGTCGAGGACGATGCCGTGAGCGATCTGCTCATCAAATCCCTGCGCAAGCAAGGCATCCGCGTCCTGGTGAACACCAAGATCACCACCGCCAAGGAAGACGGCAAAAAAGTCAGCCTCACCGTCGAAGGCGAGGCCAATGAAACCCTCGAAGCCGAAGTCTGCCTCGTCGCCATCGGCGTCGCCCCCGTACTGCCCGGCGGCATGGAACTCAAGCTCACCGAAAAAGGCTGGCTCAACACCGACGCCAATTATCAAACCAATGTCCCTAACGTCTATGGCGCAGGCGACATCATCGGCCCGCCTTGGCTCGCCCACGTCGCCAGCTACGAGGCTATCCAGGCCGTCGAAGGCATGTTCGGCAAGATCAAGCCCAAGAAAGTCGGCGTCTTCCCCGGCTGCACCTACTGCCAGCCGCAAGTCGCCAGCATCGGCCTCACCGAGCGCGAAGTGAAAGCCAAAGGCATCAAATACAAAGTCGGCCAGTTCCCCTATGCCGCCAGCGGCAAAGCCCTCGCCGTCGCTGAAGCCGAAGGCTTCGTGAAGATCCTGTACGGCGAGCAACACGGCGAAATCCTCGGTGCCCACATCATCGGCAGCGAAGCCACCGAGATGATCGCCGAGATGGGCCTAGCCATCACGCTGGAAGCTACTCGCGACGAGATCGAAGCCACCATCCACGCCCACCCTACTCTCTCCGAAATGATCCACGAAGCCACGGGCGTGGCGCTAGGGCACCCGATTCACGTTTGATAATTTATCCCATGTCAGACACTAATCTCGATCACTGGCAGGGCCTCGGCCCCATCGCAAAAGCAGCCCTCGCTACCCGTGACTACGCCACGGGCGACATGCTGGCAAAGCTGCACACAGGCCGCGCGGAAGCCCGCGAACTCGTTGGCGATGCCCTCGCGCCCGAGCTGCGCATCCCCGGCGTGGAAGTTTTTCACCGCCGCGTTTATCAGCAGCGCTACCGTGGCAACTTCGGCGAGTTCGCCCGCCAGGGCGAAGGCCTACTCGGCAAAATAGGCATGTGGCCGAAACAATGGGCCACAGCGCTCATGTACTCCGGCACCAGCAAAGGTTTTCATATTCATCCGCCCGCCATCCCGGCGGGCACACAGCCCGAGGCTTGGTTCCAGCGGCTGTTCGTCGATGAGCCCAACAACTACACTCTGCGGCCCTATGACCAGGAGCAGTGGGACTGCATGTTCTTCATCAGCGGCATCGCCGAGATGTTCCTCATCGACGACCGTGCCGGGATGCCTCGGCGCAAGATGCGCTTCATCATCGAAGGCGACGACATGCCCGGCCCCAACAACGTCGGCGTCGTCATCCCAGCTGGCGTCGCCCACGCCATCCGCTGCGCTTCGAGCAAAGACCTCATCATGGTCTATGGCACCAGCACCACCTTCGTGCCCGAGAGTGAAGGCCGCATCGAGCACGCCGTTGAGGCACCCACGACACCCGCTGATTGGCAGAGCTACTGGGATAGGGTATGAGGGCAAATGATGAGCATGGGTGATGAGTTGTGAGCGATGAATTTCGCACGGTCTTGTCACTGCTCCAGCTCTCTCGGCTATTCGTCATTCCCTCATTCTGAATCCTGCGCCTCCCCTGTCCATGCATGATCCCTCGCCGCCTCTGCTTACCGAGCAAGGTTATGACCGCGACGTTGTCGAGCGCGTCTGGCAGCTTGCGCAGGCCATCCCTGGCAATGATGCCGCCGTATGGCGAAAGGACGAGCACGGCGCGTGGCTACACCGCCAGGACTACCGCAATCGCCACTCCCAGTTCGGCTGGGAAATCGCCGACCTCGGTTTCTACACTCGGCGCAGCGGCGTCGCCTCGCTGCGCCCCATGCACTGGCAGAACTACGTGGACTTCCTCGTCGCCGCCCGGACGAGCGCTGTGATCACGGCAGACGGCTTGCAGAATGTGCGGAAGCTGCTGTGAGGGGCCAATGCTCTCAGTTCCTTGCTCGGCCCTTGTTGCCAAGATTGCATTCATTCTCGAATGATGATTCAGTGAACTCGAATTCATCCTGCACCTCATGACACTTGAAGCTCTTCAAAACGAAATTGTCGAATGGCCGCAATCCGACATCCAACGGCTTCAAGGGTTTCTTGTTGCCTTGCGTCATCGCAGAGAAGGTTCGGCAGAAAGACTTGCGGCTAAATTGGATGACCATGACCCAGCGAAGTGGGTTTCGCTTGAAGAAGCAGAAGCACGACTGGGACTGGATGGTGAGGATAGCTAACCGATGACCTATCGGTTGCTCATCGACTATGAAGCTTTTGAATTCCTCGGCCAGCTACGCCGCAGGGATCAGTTTAACCCGAACGCCGCGATTCAGCGGTGGCTAGCTTTGCCAAGGCTTGAGTCTCAGGCGGTTTGGCGATGGCGGGACTGTATTGGAAAATACCGAGCCCGCCGTCGCCGAACCGCATCAGGCCAAGGATTGGTGATGATAGTC
>JANOAR010000102.1:0-9553 GCA_031411235.1 Verrucomicrobiota bacterium
CATCGGCCTTGATTGCGGAGATGATCTCCGTCGTGGTGATTTGAGTTGGCGTTTTCATAACACTCCAACTATACCACGCTTGATTTTACGTTGCTAAACGCCACAGATTCTTGCTGTACGGGCTTTCATGTCGCCTGACCCATGAAGGGGCGCATCCCACGCAAATCCATGATTGCAAAGCTGCCCTGCGCTGGCTGCGCACCCATGCCAAGGACTACAACATCGACCCCGAAAAAATCGCCGTCTTCGGCATCTCCGCAGGCGGGCACCTCGTCAGCCTACTCGGCACCAGTGGCGGCATCGCAGAGTTGGAAGGCAGCGTCGGTGGCAACCTTGAGCAAAGTAGCCGCGTCACCTGCGTGGTGAATTTCTGTGGCCCCGCCAACTTCCTCACCTTCGCAGGCAAAGGCAGCGTCATCGACCCCGAGAGCGCAAGCAGCGCCGTCGGCAAGCTCGTGGGCGGCAAAATAAGCCAGCACAAAGACACCGCCAAAGCCGCCTCCCCCATCACCTACATCAGCAAAGACGATCCGCCTTTCCTGCACATCCACGGCACCAAAGACAACCTCGTGCCCTACGCTCAGCCGCAGGAATTCGACACCGCACTCGAAGCTGCGGGCATCTCCTCGACCCTCCTGACGGGCGAAGGCGGTGGCCATGTTTTCTTCAGCCAGGATATGCTCGCTAAAATCCGCATCTTTCTCAATCGCCATCTGCTCGGCAAATCAGGCGAGGTCAAAGAAGGCTCCGTGGCCATTAAATAAAGCCGAGTGAGGCGTTCGGAATAAACCAGATCGCCGCGCATCATGTTTTGGGGGAAATCGAAGCCCATATAAGCCAAGACTACGGCCACGAGTGGCCAGGACAAATCGGCTAAAGCCTCGTACTCCAACGAGGCTGGCTTACGTCTGGGAACGCTCGACCTAGGACAATGAAAGGCCACGTTGGAGTAAGAGGCTTTAGCCGATTTGTCCTTGTTCCATTGCATCCCTTTCTGTGCTCCATGCCGCTAGCTATTTTCCCACCAACGTGGTGACGCGCGGTAACAAACAAGGCGTCCCTTGCGAGGACGCCTTGTTGGATTCTTGTCGGAGTGTTTTGAAACCCCGTGCGGTTAGGCTTTCACATAGGCGCTCACCTTCAGCACCTTCACCTTGCGGCTGCCTTCGGTGGTGTCGGTCGGGAGGGTGGCTTCTTCGCCGGGCTTCTTGCCGATCATCGCCTTCGCGCTCTCGGAGAGGTAGGCCATGATGTTCTTGTCGGGGTCGCTGTCCCAGGCACCGAGCACGGTGTAGGTTTCCTTGGTGTGGGTCGCGAGGTCTTCGATCTCGACGATGGTGCCGATACCCACGCGTGAGGTGTCGGAGTCGGCGAAGTCGGTGCCACGGGCGTGGCGCAACTCGCGCTCGTACTTAGACTGGAGACGTTGCAGCACGGCTTGGTGCTCGCGGGCGGACTTGTAGCCGCCGTTTTCGCGAAGGTCGCCTTCCGCACGGGCGATTTGGATTTCTTGTTTGTTGGCGGGGATTTGCACGGCGACGATGTCGTCGAGTTCGGTCTTCTTCCGCTCCAGAGACTCCCACGAGACGATGAGCGAGTCGTCCTGACGCGCGGTTGTCTTCTCGTCCATGATTTTCTCCATCTCAGGGCGGGCCTTGATGATCTTGCCCATCAGCGAGCGGCGGGTGAGTTCGTCAAAGACGAGGGTGCCCATGATGCGCTTGGCGAGGTTGCGGAGTTCCTCTTCATCGGCGTCGGCGACCATTTCACCGACCAGGGTTTTGTCGTCAGCGAAGGCGTCCGCAAGGCGGGCGGTCTTCTTGGGGCCACCCGCTTGGTGGTCGTCTTCGAGAGCACCGAGGACGGCGTTGCCGAAGTCCATGTCGAAGACGGATTCGCCGAGGCCTTTGCGCTCTTTGCAAATCCAGATGAGCAGCTCCGTGCTGAGCGTGCGGTTGCGCACGGATTTTCTCAGGAAGTCGGCGAGTACGTCGAGCTGGTCGTTTTCATCCAGCACGCTGGCGATTTCGGACACGGCGCGACCACTGGTACGGGTAAGGTGGGCGAGGCATTCCTTGACCCAGGCACCCTCGGGGAAGGCGATGGGGAAGGAGCGGTAGAATCGCCCGAGCAAGCCGACGGGGATAGTGTTGACGTTCTCAGCGAGAGCTTGGGGCTTGGCTTCGCGGATGAGTTCTGGCAGGCTCAGCAGGCCTTCGGGCAGGGTGGCCTTGACGTTGGTGGCGAGTTCGTCGCGGTGCAGGAGGAGATTGAGGCTTTCCTTGAGCTGGAGATGTCGGGACTTCTTCACCATGTCGGAGATGTCCTTGAAGACGGGCTGCAACTCGTTGGCAGGGTCTTCAAAGAGGTCGATGTCTTTGACGATGGCGGCGAGGCCCTGGATTTTGCCTTTGAGATCGCGACAGCCGAGGATGGTCTTCAGCATCTGCTCGCTGGGCTTGCTGTCCTGGGAGCGGAGCACCATGGCGTCCACGCGCTTGGTGGGGACGACGATGTGACGAGCGGTCTTGAGTTCTTTTTTCGCGGCGTCCCACCACTTTTTGTAGTCGGTGGTGACGATTTTGCCGTTCAGCATTTTTTCCAGATCATCGAGGAAGATGGCGTTGCCGTTGCTGCGCAGGGCTAGTTCTACGATCTCGGTGGGCTTCTCCTTGGCCATCTTTTGCAGGGTGGGCAAGTCGGTGACGCGACGGGAAAGAATATGAGTGGCGTCGAGCGGGGTGAGAGTTTCGGCAGCAAAGCCGAGCTTCATGGGGTGCCCCGTCTTGGTTTCGAAGTCGATGATGATGCGGTCACCCAGAAGATCCCACTCCGAGACGCGGCCAAGCCCCCAGCTCTTGTGCTTGCAGGCTGAGCCAGGCTCTAGCTTGCTCAGCTTTTCGGCATCAGTGGGTGTGATCTTCCCGGCGAGGGTAAGTTTTTGCAGCTCGGAATTCATGGGACGTTGCCCATAGCGGAGCGTTTCGGTGATGGCAAGTATTTGGTGATGATAAGGAAAAAGACAGCAGGGCAGGGGGAGGAGGGGGATGGGGAGGCAATCGGACAAGGAGACTATCAGACAATCAGACAGGGAGATGAGCGTCTCGACCGTCCGCTGACTGTGTCACGTCCAAGGCTTTCTCCTCCTCTCTGATTGTCTGATTGTCTGATTGTCTTCTCCCTTTTCCCAGCTCTTCATGGCCTACCTATGGCGAAGATACTCGCAGCGATGTCAGGTGGGGTGGATAGCAGCGTGGCGGCGGCAGTGCTGGTGCAGGCTGGGCACGAGGTGGTGGGCGTGTATATGAAGAACTGGATCAACGAAGAGAATATCGTCGGCCATTGCCCGTGGGAGGAAGATATCGACGATGCCCGCGCCGTAGCTGAGCAGTTGGGTATCGAGTTTCGCGTGGTGAACCTGATGCGTGAGTACCGCGAGAAGGTGGTCAAATACCTCTTGGAAGGTTACCAGAGCGGCATCACCCCCAATCCTGACGTGATGTGCAATCGCGAGATGAAGTTCGGCGTGCTGCTGGCCTGGGCACGGGATCATGGCTTCAATAGCATCGCCACAGGGCACTACGCGCGACGAGCAGGCGAGGGGGCTTTGCTGGATTCGTCGCAGGCCGAGCCACAAATCCTCCGTGGTGCCGATGGGAACAAAGACCAGACCTACTTCCTCGCCATGCTTCAGCCGCACCAGGTCGCGGCGGCGCAGTTCCCCATCGGCCATCTTTTGAAGCCCGAGCTGCGGGCACTCGCACGCGAGCATGGGCTAAAAACCGCCGAGAAAAAAGACAGCCAAGGCATCTGCTTCATCGGCGAGGTGAAGATGACCGACTTCCTCCGCGCCTTCGTGCCCGACAAGCCCGGCCCCATCGTCAATCTCGAAGGCAAAACCCTCGGCCAGCACAGCGGCCTGCACCTCTACACCCTTGGCCAGCGCAAAGGCCTCGGCGTCGCCTCCAATCTATATAAAGAAGCCTACGTCGTCGTGGCCAAGCGCCATGAAACCAACGAGCTAGTCATCGCCATCGAGCGCCCCGACACACCACTGCTCTGGGCGACGCGCTGCACCTTGGCCAGCCTCAGCAGCACCAGCGCACCGCTCACCGCACCCCGCGTGCTGCACGCGCAGCCGAGGTACCGCGCACCTGCGGCCCTGGCGACCTACACCCCTTTCCAACGAGACGGCGAATGGTGCGCCGAACTAGAATTCCACACCCCACAGCGAGCCCTCACCCCAGGGCAAATCTGCGCCCTCTACGACGGCGAAAGGCTGCTGGGCGGCTCAGTATTTGAGCGCGTGGAGTATTGAACTCTAACGCTGGGCGAGGCGCATGAATAGCAATTACCCGCGCTGCCTCTTCTGGAGATTTGGTGTTGCTGCCGTTGGGTTGCGGAATTTTTAAGTGCCGCAGTGGTGCTCTTTTACCGAGAGTAGAATGCTGAAGGCTGTTGTTGCCAGTGGCGGGCGGGGAGAGCCATACTGCCGGGTGCATGAATGAGGAGGCGAGCAGAGAGACGGAGTTACTGTTGCCCAGGGCACCAGTGAAGCTGTCCCCAGCGGAGATGCTGGGCTTGTTACGTGCGGGGACAAGCGGCATGACGCGCTCGCTGCGGGCCTGGGAGCCGCCTGCGGTGGAGGTGATCCGGGAGGCGCTGCCGCAGTATGGGATCACGGCTTTCGTGGCGCGTGGCGGCATGGGGGCGGTGTATCGCGGGGCGCAAGGGGCGCTGAACCGCCCGGTGGCGGTGAAGATACTGCCACCGGACATGGTGGATGATGCTATGGATTTTGTGGTGCGCTTCAAGCGTGAGGCGCGGGCGATGGCGACGCTGTCGCATCCCGGCATCGTGGCGGTGCATGAGGCGGGGGAAACGGCGGAGGGGCTGCTGTATTTTGTGATGGAGTTCGTTGAGGGAGCTGATGTGGCGCAATGGATTGAGCAGCAGGGCAGGCTGTCGGCTGCGGAGGCGCTGCGCATTGCGGCGGAGGTGTGTGCGGCGCTGGAGTGTGCTCATGCGGCAGGCATCATCCACCGGGACATCAAGCCCTCGAACGTGCTGCTGGATGATCAGGGTGTGGTGAAGGTGGCGGACTTTGGCTTGGCGAAGTTCGATGTGGCTGATGGCAGCGCGACGCAGAGCATGGTGGCGGTGGGGTCGCCAGACTTCCTCGCACCGGAGGCTCACATTCCAGGCCTGAAGGTGGATCATCGTGTGGATCTCTATGCGCTGGGGGTGATGCTCTACCAGATGCTCACGGGCAAGGTGCCGCGCGGTCGTTTTGATCCGCCGTCCCTAGAGGTGCCGGGCCTTGATCCACGGTTGGATGCGATCATCGACAAGGCGATGCAATCGGATCGTGCGAAGCGTTATGCGAGTGCGACGGAGATGCGCGTGGTGATGGAGGAAGTCATGCTGAGCGCAGGCTCGTTTGGATCTGCAAGCAAGGGCATACGCAGGCTGAAGATGATGAAGGCCTGGGCTGCATTCGTTGCATTGGTGGTGGCTGGCGGCACGGCTTGGTGGATGGAAAATGCGGGTGCCCGTGCGGCCAAGATGCCGGCGCTCACGGGCCCATCGTGGTCGCAGATGCCGACGGCGGAGGACAAGCAGCAGGTCTTTACCAACACGCTGGGGATGAAGTTCGTGCCCGTGCCGGGGACGGACGTGCTCTTCTGCATCCACGAGACGCGCAAGGGCGACTACGCGGCGTATGCGGCGGCGAATCCTGGCGTGGATGGCTCGTGGAATACAGGGCTGAGCTATGCTGGTGGCGAGGTGAGCATGACGGACGAGCATCCTGTGGTGAAGGTGAATGCAGCGGATGTAGCGGGCTTCTGCACCTGGCTCGGCAAGAAGGAGGGCCGCACTTACCGCCTGCCTACCGATGCCGAGTGGAGTTGTGCGGTGGGCATCGGCGAGCGCGAGGATGCGAAGATGCTGCCTATGTCGAAGGCGGCTCGTTTGAAGGTGGTGTATGCCTGGGGTCTGGCTTGGCCACCGCCGCCAGGCGCAGGCAACTTCGCTGACGAGTCGCACAAGCTCGTGAGGAGCGTTGGAGACATCGTCACGGGCTACGATGATGGCTTTGCCACCACGGCTCCGGTGATGAGCTTCGCACCCAATGCACTGGGCATCTACGACCTTGCAGGCAATGTGTGGGAGCGCTGCACGGACTGGGCCGACGCACAGCACACGTTGCAAGTGGGCCGAGGCAGTTCCTTCGACAACGGTGAGCGCGACTTCCTCCAGGCCAGCGTGAGGCATGAAAAAAGGATCGGGGAACGAAGTGCCAATGTGGGCTTCCGCATCGTGGTGGAGAAGGCATCGCTGAACCTTGCCAAGGATGGGCGCACCGTGTCTGGTGCGCCGTAAATGCCGAGCGAGCCTCCTCCCAAATCCAATGGCCATCTGCCCAGTACGAGTTGGACGCTGGTGGCACGACTTCACAGCGAGGATGTGGCGGTGTCTCGTGCGGCGCTGAACGAGCTGTGCGCGGCGTATCACTACCCGCTCTACTGCTTCATTCGTCGGCGTGGGCTGGCGCATCACGATGCACAGGACGTGCTGCATGACTTTCTGGCAAAGCTGCTGCGGCTGGAGGCATTTCTTGATCTGGATCGCGAGAAGGGGCGGCTGCGCACTTACCTTTTAAAGGCGTTGTCGAACTTCCTCATCACGCGGCATCATCAGCGCACGCATCTTCAGCAGCAATGCGAGGAATCGCTGGATGCACTGCCTCTGGATAGCCTGATGCACCGCTACCAAAGTGAGGCGCTGGCCATTGGCGAAACGGCTGAAGACGCCTTTGACCGGCAATGGTGCGCCCAGTTGCTGGAGCATGTGCTGGCTCAGCTTCAGCAAGCCTACGCGGAGCGAGGCAAGTCGGCGCTCTTTGCCGTGCTGTGCCCGGTGTTGGTCAGTGGTGGCAGCCTCAAGGGCCACGACTCGCAACAACTCGCCGAAGCGATTTGCATGACGCCTGCGGCCTTGCGCGTGGCCCTGCTGCGTATGCTGCGAGAGTACCGCGAACTGCTGCGCCAGGAAGTCCGCCAGACGGTGGGCCACACGGAGGATGTGGATGCTGAAATCGCGTCGCTGATACAGATCTACTCAGCGAGGTGAGACGCTTGGCGATCACTTCCCAAAGGTAAGCCGCTGGGCATACTTTCCAGGTAGGCCAGCTTCGATAATGGCTCGCTGCGCAGCCTCTATATCATAATCCAGCCGCCGCCACCAGAGATCGGCCTCGGCACGTCGATAGACCACGTAACAGGCGCGTTCGTCTCGATCGCGGGGCTGTCCGACAGAGCCCACATTGATCACTTGTTTCTTGCCTTCGCGCAGGGATTCGAGACTGGAAATATCGAGAGCCTTGTCCTCGCCTTCGACAAACATTTTGGGCTGATGGGAGTGGCCGATGAAGCAGAGGTTTTTTTGCTGAAACGAAAAGTGGTGCGCGGCATCGCGGCCATCAAAAATGTAGCCCCATTGCTCAGGATGCGGCAGCGAGGCATGAACCACCTCGTAGTCTTCGGCCAGCCAAGTCATGGGCAGGGCTCCCAGCCACTCGCGCTGCTCGGCACTGAGGATGCGACGTGTCCACTGGATGCTCTCCTTCACGCCCTCACTGACACCCTGCGGATCACCCTCCGTGGCGGCATAGGCATCGTGATTCCCACGGATGACGTGGAAGTCATTCGCACGCAGCAATTCAAGGCACTCACTCGGCTGCGCACCGTAGCCCACGACATCGCCCAGGCAGACACGCTCGCGAATGCCCAAGCCTTCGATATCAGCGATGACAGCCTGCAGGGCTTGCAGGTTGCCATGAATGTCACTGATGATGGCGACGGGCTCAGTCATGGCTGCATACACCATCTGATTGGCAACGGGTCAAGCGCTAGCTAACAAGCCTACGCTACCCTAGCTCATGCATCGCAAACTGCCCCGGCAGCACCCGCCCGCACAGCTCCACCAAATGCTGATGATGGGTGAAAAGAATCACCTGGGTGCGCTGTGATAGCTCGGCGAGGGCGGGCAGTATCGCTGCCGCACGTTCATCATCAAAGGTGATGAGCAAATCGTCCAAAATGAGCGGCATCGGCGTGTGCGTGGCGAGGTGGCGCTCCAGCCCGGCGAAGCGAAGCGCGAGGTAGAGCTGGTCGCGCGTGCCCTCGCTCATGCCCTCCACCCGCACCGCTTTGCCATCGGCCCGCAAGCCCGTGAGCACGGGCTCATCATCTGCATCGAAGGTCACGCCCAGGCCCGCGAATGAGCTGCGAGTGAAGCGCGCAAAGATCTCGCCCGAGCGCTTCAGCAGCGGCCCTTGATTCGCCTTGCGGAAGGTCTCGATCTGCCGCTCCAGCAGATGAATTGCCATCTGCAAGCGCACGAAGCGCGCCGCATCATTGGCCACCACAGCCGCCTTGCTCTCGGCCTGCTGGCGGTAGTTCGCCGCCTCATCGGCAGCCTGCTCGTAGCCCGCCTTGCGCTGCTCCAGCACCCGCACCGCTTCCTGTTGCGAGGCAAGCTGCGTGGTCTTTGTGGCGATCTCGGCAAGGCTTTCCGCGAGGCGAGTGCCCAGCGTGCCAGCCTCTTCGGCGCGCACCTGGGAAATAAAATCCTCCGCGCTCACGCCGCGCGCCTGACCCCGCAGCGTGGAGCGCAGCATCTGTGTCTGCTCATGCAGCGCGGCCTTCTTTGCGATGGCTTCCAGTGCCGCAGGCAGATGCTCCAGGTCGGCTGCACCCGCGAGATGCTGCGCAGCTTTGAGTGCTTCATTGGCCGCTGCCTCGATGACCTGCTCCTTGGCCAGCGCTTGCTCTGCAACACCGAATTGAGTCTGAAAATCCTGATGCCGGGCCTTCGCGGCACGAGCCTCCACCAACGATTGCCACAGCAACGCCTCCATGGCCTCGGCATTCGCAGCCGTGAGCGCAAGTGCTTCACCCGTGGCCTTCGTGTCCGCTTCAAAGGCTCGCGTGGTGTCCTGTGCCGCATTCAGCTCGCGCTGCTTCGTCGAGCATTGCGCCGCAAGCTCCACCAGCCGCGCGCGCCCCGAGGCAAGCTCCAGCCCCGACTCCGGCGAGGTCTCCGCAGCGAAGCCCAGCGCAGCGCATTTCTGCATCCAGGCGCTGCGGGCTTCCGTTAAACGCTTGTCCAGCGTGTTCTGCTCGGCCACCAGCGCTTCGCGTTTCGTCCGCAGTTCATCCAAGCTGCGCAGTGCCGCACGCCGCTGACCCGCCGCCTCGTCGGCCTGCTGCACGCGCTTCTTTGCCTCGGCGAGCAGAGCGGCCAACGTGGCACGGGCTGCCAGCCCGTTCACGCTCGGCAGAGTTTCCTCGCCATGCCCATCCTTCGCACTTCTTCGCTTGGCCCGCGATTCGTCGGTCAGCACGGACAGGCTGCCCGTGCCACCTTCCTGCCCGCTCAGCAGAGCCTCCGCCGCAGCGATACGTTCACGATAAACCGCAAGCTGCTCGCTGCCGTGCTGCCAGGCATCATAGGCATCGCGAAAGGCCAGCCAGTGCTCGCGCCATTC
>JANOAR010000103.1:0-38504 GCA_031411235.1 Verrucomicrobiota bacterium
GTCCAACCAACCAATCGCGCCGCTATTGGCCCGAGACCGCCCGCCAGCCCCAGATTGGGACATCGTGGCTCCCGGCGGCGGCTCAATTTGACGCCTGCTCAAGCAACATCAACCCAATGGCAAAAGCGGCGCTCGGGTTAAGGGCTCACATGGCATCTTGCAGCGCCCGCAGCTTCACATGGGCAGCTCCTCGGTCGATGAGGTCTTCGGCTAAATGTTTTCCCTCGGCCAGGGTCGTCGCTTTGCCCGTGATGACGAAGCCTGCCGCAGCATTGAGCACGGCGATGTCGCGCTTGGGGCCTTTGATACGGCAGGCGAGGATGCCTTCCAAAATATCGGCGTTTTGTGCGGCATCACCGCCAGCGAGATCACCAAGTACGGCTGGCGCAAAGCCCAGGCTGGTGGTGGAGAGCGACTCCTGCACGGGCCCTGTGGGGGTGAGCCGCACGATGTGGTTAGCGCCCAGGGTGGAGAGTTCATCCATGCCACCAGCCTCCCCTGCACTGCCGTGGACGACCCACGCGCCCTTGCGCCCGAGCATGGTCAGGATCTCAGCGAAGGTGTGGGTGAGCGCTGGGTCGAAGACGCCGATGAGCTGGTAGTCGGGCCGCGCGGGGTTGAGTAGCGGGCCGAGGATGTTGAAAATACTGCGCTGACCTTCAGCAGCGAGGAGCTTGCGTGCTTCTACAACAGCCTTGAACGCAGGGTGGTACAGCGGCGCGAAAAGAAAGCCAATACCGACCTGCTGCACCACGCTGGCGAGTCGCTCGGGTGGTAAGTCGATGCGCACACCGAGGGCTTCGAGCACGTCGGCACCGCCAGCTTTCGAGGTGATGGCACGGTTGCCGTGCTTCACCACACAGACGCCGCCCGCGGCGAGAATGAAGATCGCCGTGGTCGATACATTAAAGAGGTTCAGTTTGTCGCCGCCCGTTCCCACGACATCGAGCATCGGCCCCGGCAGTGCGCTGCGGTCGATGCCAGGATCGACAGCGAGTTTCAGAAACGCCTGCACAAAGCCTGCGATCTCGGCAGGCGTCTCGCCCTTGCGGGCTAGAGCGCGCAGGAAGTCCGCCTTGTCCCTGGCCGCAGCACTAGCATCGACGAGAAAGGCCGAAGCCTCGGCGATGTGCGTGGCGCTGAGATTTTGTTCGCTTTGAAGATGGGAGATGAGGTGGGTGGCGGACATGGACGCAAACCTTGGCGGTTTGATGAGTGCGCTGCAATCTCGGCGTTGTGTCGGAGATGCCTTTCGCTAGGAGTGCCCGCCCCTATGTCCGACTCCATCAATACTGAAATCCAAGCCCTCGAAGGCCGCCTGCGCCAAGATTCCCAACGCCTCGCTGAGCTAAAGCGCAGCCTGCCGCCCCTGCCCGTGCAGGACTATGAGCTGCAAACCCGCGATGGCCCCGCCTCGCTGAGCGAGTTCTTTTTCGACAAAGAAGACCTCATCGTCATCCACAACATGGGCACGAGCTGCTCGCACTGCACCATGTGGGCCGATGGCTTCAACGGAGTGGTGAACCACCTGATGGATCGCGCCGGCATCCTGCTCGTGTCGCCCGATACCGCCGAGGTAGTCGAGGCATTCGCCGATGATCGCGGCTGGCTTTTCCCCGTCGCCTCAGGACGCGGCACGACCTTCAATCGCGATCTTGGCTTTGAGATTGATGGCAACACCCAGCCCGGCATCTCCACCTTCCACCGTGATCCCGTGACGGAAAAAATGGTGCGGGTAGCCAGCGAGGAGTTCGACGCCTTCGATCTATACAGCAGCGTCTGGCACATGCTCGCGAGGCTCAAAGACGGAGTGAATGACTGGGAGCCCCAGCTGCGCTACCCCCATGAAGATGTGGTCGATGAGGAAGAAGGCGGAAGCTGTGGCACGGGCTGCGGCTGCCATTGAGCTAACTCGTCTTACTTTTACGAGGAGTCGGGATGGCATTCCAGACCTTGATCACCGCAGCCAACGCCGATGCCATCACAGAGACCGTCGCCGTGCGGGTTCTTCCCGCAATCATGAGCACTGCGAAGAAATTCGTGCGGGTGAAGGTGACGGCGCAGTAGCAACTACCGCTCTCAGTCACTCCTCCTCCTGCCGCTCATTCTGCGGGCAGAGCGCCCTGATCAGCGCATCAATCTGCTTCTCCAGTTCTACGGAGATGTCGCTGCCTTCGATGTGCTTCGCAAAGCGATGCGCCCAGGCGGCTTTGTGTTTGCTGTAGTCACACCACGATTTTGTCGGCATTCGTACGGCACGAGCCATCGCTCCATCGAATTTTACGAAGGGTTTGATGGCCACCTTACCTTCGAGCAGATCATGCTCGGTCAGCGCAGCCTCCACGGTGCGGGCTGCCAGATCGTTCTCGATCTCCCTGCCATCCGTCACCCAGCAATGCACATCGTTGCGTTCGCACTCTGCGATGAGTCGCTTCTTTGTATCATTGAGTGCTTCTTTGCTGTCGCCACGATCACTGTCCATCACCAGCGCGGATCGCTGATTGATGCGCAGTAGTTTCACAAGATCGCGCAGCTCGGCTTCTTCTTCTCGTTCCATGCTCAGGTGGGAGAGCAGTCGACCACCATAGAACATGATCGCGAAGTCGATTCCCTCGACGAGGCGAGGATGCAGGATCTCGATCCATCGTTTCAAATAGATGCGGTCGCTCGGTCCTTCGACCCAGATCACACTGTTGGCCTGCAACAGATCGCTGGGCTGAATGCCCAGGTCTTCCAGCACAGCGAGCGAGGCCGCATCGGTCTGGACACGCGTTGGGATCGTGACCCCATCCACCATCTTCAAATGAATCACATCCACCGCCTCGGACGGCGCGATCAATGCGGGCGAGTGCGTGGTGATGACGTAGCGGTTCCCCGTCTCGTGCAGCAGGAACTGGAGGAAGCGCTTTTGCAGCAGCGGGTGCAGATGAATCTCGGGCTCTTCGATGCCGAAGAGCACGTTGTCCTGCGACAGCACCGCAATGGCGAGGATGATCAGTTGATGAACGCCCGTGCCATGGGATTCATGAGGGAGGCGCATGGGGTCGTCGCGGACGATAATTTTATCCTGTGAGGGCGGCACCTCCAGGCTGGCCTCGGGTCGCCCAAGCAACTGGCGAAGCAATTTTTCAACTCGATCAAACTTCGTCTTCAAGTTCTCCTGGCCGATCTCGGGATGCTGCCATGCCGCCAGTAACTTGACGATGCCACTCCCATTGGCCGAATACTTGTCGGTGTTTTCGATCCTTCGGAATTGAGGGATGAAGTGGAATTCAGGAATCCTTGCACTGAGGCGAGTCAACAAACCACGTCCAATCCAGATCGTATTAGCAGTTCTCTCAGCATCCGATGAATGCCTCCGCCCCGATGTCTCTGAGAAACCAATAGCGAGTTGGTTAAATTTATCTGCGTTGAGTCCTTCAATCTCATCTGATTTGGGATTGTTTTCCTGATCAGGTTTTGCGCCAAGATTGCCAATGACGGATAAGCTCCCGACCTCTTGGATTCTGTGATCCTCATTCTCTTCGCCAACTCCTGCCAAGTGGATGAGCGGCGAGGTCTCTGTGGATCGCTTGTGGCGATCAATCGGCTGCAATGGGGTGTGCTGGCAGTTGGGTCGATGGTGGCTCACCCGCTCCAGCCCCCTCAGCACATTCGACTTCCCGCCATCGTTCTGCCCGACAAGCAGGGTGATCTTCTTCGAGAGGTCGATCATCACGGGCGTGGAGCCGATGCTGCGGAACTGGCTAATACCGATATACGTAAGTTTCATGGCGCACGAACCTTCAAACGCCACGCCGAAACGCAAGAGGGTTCACCACCGGGTGAGGCGATAGTTTTGACGGCTTACCCCAGAAACCAGCGTTATTGACGACTCGCGCGGCTTGTTTTGATTTCCAAATGCACGATTGACGACTCGTGCGGCTTGTTTTGATTTCCAAACGCACGATTGACGACTCGCGCGGCTTGTAATTTCTGCCGAAAGGCTCAAATAACGGGCTGGAATCGCGGCAGGAGGGCCGAGAGGGGCAAGAATCAGGGGTTTGGGCTTGCCTGGAACTCACTGCCGTGAAGACTCTCCGCCATGCCTGAGCCGACAGTCCCCACCCCTCCGCAGACCCAGCCGTCGCGCTGGACGGAAGATGCCATCTTCGCTGTGATGAGCAATCCTGCTCGCAGGAGAATTATCAAGGTGCTGGCCAATGCGATTGGGCGGTCGGCCACGGATTTGACCGCGACGACGGGTAAGCGGCTGGATGCGACGATCAAGGACTGCTCGGCGCTGGTAAAAGCGGGCTTTCTCCAGATGGCCCCTTCCCCCGTGGATGGCCGGAAGATGCTCTACACGCTGGTGCCCGCCGTGCCCATCACCAAGACGGCCTCTGGCTGGGAGCTGGATCTCGGCTGCTGCGTGCTGCGGGTATGAAGTTCAGTTTTAATGGGGCGATGATTAGCCGTCTGGAGTTAAGCTCAATGTCGTGACCGTGGTAACCACAGCCCGCGCATGGGGAACACACCGCCTACGATGTACTTCCCAAGGCTGCCATCCCTGCCTATGGATGCGCGGCCATGTCACCTCTCCTCCACGTCCTCCAGCGCTACCTGCCCACTCGTTCGGACGAAGCCCTCGCATGGCTGGAGCGCATGGTCGGCATCAACAGCTTCACCACCAACATCGCGGGTGTGAATGCCGTCGGCGAGCTGACGGCGGAGTGTTTTGCCGATCTCGGATTCACGGCGGAACAGGTGCCCTCGCGTGAGCCGGGGCATGGTAGCCATCTGTTTCTCACACGCGGCCCGCGCACCGCGCAGCCCGTGCTGCTCGTCACGCATCTGGACACCGTTTTCCCGCCCGAGGAAGAAGAGCGCGAGGACTTCCACTGGCGGCCCGAGCCCGCCGAAGGCCGCATCTACGGGCCGGGCACGGTGGACATCAAAGGCGGCACCGCGCTCATCTGGCTGATGCTGCACGGGCTGAAACACGCGGCACCGGAGCTGTTCGAGAGCACGCACTGGATCATCGCGGCAAACTCTGCCGAGGAGGTCATGAGCGTGGACTTCGCCCAGCGCACCTTCGAGCGCTGCCCGCAGGGCGCACGCGCCGTGCTCGTTTTCGAGGGCGGGCCTATTTTCAATGATGAGTATCACCTGGTGACGGCACGCAAAGGCCGTGCGCTGTATCGCATCGCCGCGCATGGCAAGGCCGCGCACGCAGGCTCCTCGCATCACGAAGGGCTCAACGCCATCGTCGCGCTCGCACCCGCCGTGCAGGCTGCCGCCAGCCTCACGGACTACGCCGCAAAGCTCACCGTCAACATCGGCTGCATCGAAGGCGGCACCGTGCTGAATCGTGTGCCGCATGAAGCCCACGCCGACCTGGAAATGCGAGCGTATAACCCGGCGCTGCTGGACAAAACGGGCGCGCAACTGCAAGCCCTGCGCAGCGACGTTATCGAAATCAAAGACCTTGGCCACAGCCCCGCATGGCCCGAGGACGCTGCCAATCAGCAACTCGCCCAGCACTGGCTGCGCGCCGCCGAGTCGATGGGTTTGTCTGCCATCACCACCCATCGCGGCGGCTTGAGCGATGCGAACTACCTCTGCCCGCTCGGCCCCACGCTCGACGGCCTCGGCCCCCACGGAGCCAATGCCCACTGCTCCGAGCGCAGCACCGATGGCAGCAAGTTCCCCGAGTACATCGTGCCCAGTTCTCTAGTGCCCAAGGCGACCATGAACGCACTGGCTATCGTCGCGATGCTGGGCAGTGATGTGCGCTCCTAGCCTCAGCCGCCGCTCATGATTTCCCCCGCTCGCAAGCCTGCCGTTGCCTTCATCTTCATCACTCTCGTGCTCGATATTCTGGGCATCGGGCTCATCATCCCCATCCTGCCCAAGCTGGTCGAGCAGCTCAGCGGTACGGGCGTGCAGGGCGCGGCGCATAGCTACGGTTTGCTGGCGTCGTTGTATGCGCTCATGCAGTTCCTCTGCGCACCGTTGCTAGGCAGCCTGTCGGATCGTTTTGGCCGTCGCAGTGTGATCTTGTTCTCGTTGTTTGGCTCTGGCATCGACCTGCTGTTCATGGCTGTCGCGCCTACGCTGGGCTGGCTCTTTGTCGGGCGCATCATCTCAGGCATCACCGGGGCGAACTTCGCCGCTGCCACCGCCTACATCGCCGACGTGACACCGCCGGAGAAGCGCGCGGCGAGCTTCGGCATGATCGGTGCGGCCTTTGGTCTGGGTTTTATTATTGGCCCGCTGCTCGGCGGTGTGCTGGGTAGTTACAGCCCGCGTCTGCCGTTTTATGTGGCTGGTGCGCTCACGCTGGTGAACTGGCTCTACGGCTGTTTCGTGCTGCCAGAAAGCCTCGCTCTGGAAAACCGCCGCGCCTTCAGTTGGGCCAGGTCTAATCCCCTTGGCTCATTGCTCGCGCTGCGCAGCCATCGTGGCGTGCTCGGGCTCATTGGCATCTTCTTCATCGCGGGCGTGGCTCACCAAGTTTTCCCCAGCATCTGGGTGCTCTACACCACCTATCGCTACCAGTGGACGGTGCAGCAGACGGGGATATCGCTGGCCATCGTCGGCGTGATGGCCGCGATCGTGCAGGGTGGGCTCACGCGTATTATCGTCGCCCGCCTCGGCGAGGTGAAAACGATCCTGCTCGGCTTCTTCATCAGCACGCTGGCCTACACCGCCTACGGCACCGCGCCGCAGGGCTGGATGATCTACGCTATCATCATCATCGCCAGCATCGGCGGTGCCGCCACGCCTGCGCTCCAGGCCCTCATTTCCAAAGGCGTCGGGGCCGATGAACAAGGCGGCGTGCAGGGAACCATCGCCAGCCTCTCCAGCGTCGCAGGCGTCGTCGGCCCGCTGTGCTGCACGAGTCTGTTCGGCTACTTCATCAGCGACCAAGCCCCGGTACATCTGCCCGGCGCACCGTTTTATTTCAGCGCAGGGCTATCGGTGATCGCTGCGCTCTTCGCGGTGAAGGTGCTGCGGGGGCGGCGGTGGGATTGAACACAAAACGGCCCGCTCAGTGTGGAGCGGGCCGCTGTGTTTTACGGGGGCGATGGCCTATGGCTGAAGGCTAGACCTTCCATGCGCCACGGTAGTCCTTGGTCAGCCAGGCGGCTTCGGCACCGCTGACGATCTTGTTGTTCGCGGGATCCCATTTGAAGCTGGCACCGTGGTAGTAGGCCACGTTCATCAGGTGGCAGGCGGTGGCGCTGCCTGCGCCTACGATCTCGCTACAAATGGGCTTCTCGCGGGTGCCGATGCACTTGATGAAGTCGGCGAGCTGGTTGCTGCTCTTGTAGAGGCGGATCTTGGCGTCGGCGAGGAGGTCGCGCTCGGCGAAGGTGGTCTCGCGAGCGAGGGTGGTTTTTTTGTCGGCTTCCTTGTCCCAGAATTTGTACTTGGATTCGCCTTTGATGATGACCTCGAACTTGCCGCGATTGACATGAACCTCGCCGTCTTCACCGAAGAAGGAAGCACCGCGTCCTTGGTTGACGTGGGTGAGTACGACGCCGTCGTCATAGATGAATTTACAGCCTTGGTTGGCGTTGAGCGCGTCGGCGGGGGCGATGACTTCCACCGGGCCGCTGCCGTCGCGACCGAGGCCCCAATGGGCGATGTCGATATGGTGCGCACCCCAGTCGCCGACCATGCCGGCGCCGTATTCGCGCGTCATGCGCCACTGCGGGAAATGATTGTGGATGCCGCGCGGGCTGAGCACGGAGGAGTAGGGCGAGAGCTTGGCCGGGCCGCACCACATTTCCCAGTCGAGGCCGGGTTCCATGGCTTCCTCGGGGTTGGCGTTGGGTTTGGCGGGGTTGCCGAATTGGGTATCGACGGTCTTGATTTTGCCGATGACGCCGTTGCGCACAATCTCGCAGGCGATGCGGAATTCGGCGCTGCTGCGCTGCATGGAGCCGGTTTGCAGGACGCGCTTGTTGCGCTCCACGGCGGCAACGACGGCGATGGATTCGTGGACGGTGTGGGTGAGGGGCTTTTCGCAATAGACGTCCTTGCCGTTATCGAGCGCGGCGATGGTGATGATCGCGTGCCAATGGTCGGGCGTGGCAATACAGACGGCGTCGATGTCCTTGCGCGAAGTGATTTCGCGGAAGTCGTTGTAGGCGTCGCAGGCCTTGTGGGCTGGGCCAGTGCCTTGGTTGGCGGTATAGTAGTCATCGACCTTCTTTTTGCCTGCCTCACGGCGGGTGGTATCGACGTCACAGACGGCGACGACATCGACCTCGGGGAAGCCCATGAAGGTGCGCAGCAGGCCACCCATTTGTTTGCCCATGCCGATGAACGCCATACGCACCTTGGCGTTGGGGGAGACGTCGGCAGACCAGACGCGGGAGGGCAGGATGAAGGGGCCAGCAGCAGCGGCGGCTGTGGCTTGGATGAAACGACGACGATTGGCTTGGCTCATGGAGGTGGGTTCGTTGATGATGGGTCGGAGGTTATAAAAGGGCGGGAGGCTACGGGCGGCAATTGGGCAGACTTGCCTGATAATTACCGAATTTAGAGATTCACAATCTTGCCCTGTCTGTCCAAAACTGGTAATCTCACGGGCTATGTCATTTGTGTTAGCCATCGCTTTGCTCTTTTTTGCTATGGCGATGCCATGCCAAGCGCGTTCATTTCGAGTGGCTCGCATTCCTAATGGGAGCACGGCGACTTGCTCGAATTGCCATGTAAACCCCGCCGGTGGCGGCACGCGCACGCCATTTGGCGCGGCGGTTTTCACCGCTATCGGCGGCACATCGGCGGATGTGGCGTTCTGGAATGCCTCGCTCGCCGCTGCGGATGCTGATGGCGATAGCAGCAGTAATGGCACTGAACTGCGCGACCCCGATGGCGATGGCACACCGATCAATGCCGTGGGCGTGACGAATCCTGGCAACCGCCCGCCCGTCTTCACCTCCACGGCCACGACGACGGCGACAATGGGCATCGCGTATTCTTATCAAGCCGTGACGACCGACACCGAAGGCAACGCGCGGACGTATGCCAAAAACACCGGGCCAAGCTGGATCACTGTCTCGACGGCGGGGCTCGTCACGGGCACGCCACCCACGGGTAGTGCAGGCACACAGAGCGTCATCGTGCGGGCAACCGATAGCGGCACGGCGAGCACGGGCTTCTCGCGCGGCAGCACCGATCAGAGCTACACGCTGAGCATCGGCTCCTCCTTTGCTGGTTGGCAGAATTTAAACTTCACTCTGCCTGAACAGGCCGCGCAGGCCACCAACACCGCAGACCCCGACGCCGATGGCTTGAGTAATCTGCTTGAATATGCGCTGCGCCAGCCACCGCAGGCGAGCAGTGCTTTTAGCTTTAGCGGCCCCACTGTAACAGTAGATAACAAGCTGCGCCTTAGCCTCGCTGCGCGTGATGATGATGCGAAGCTGAGCCTCACGATGGAAGCCGCGAGCGAACTCCCCTTTGCCACCATCACCACCACGGCGGCCACCATCACCGACCCTGTGGCAGGCGATGGACTGCGGTCGCTGGAATTTATTGATTCGATTGCGAACACTAGACGGTTTGGCAGAATCAAAGTCGTCATTCTGCCTTGAGCCGTTACGGCGGCCGCTCCAAGTTCTAAAACTCCAACTGCCATGCCTTTTCACTTCCTCCTCGCTGTGCTTTTGCTCCTTCCCACCTTGCCGTGTCTAGCTCGCAACGCGGCTGTGAATTTCATTCCGAACGGCAACATCGTCTCGTGCGCCAGTTGCCATACTAACCCTGCCGGAGCAGGCGCACGCACGCCCTTCGGCGTGGCGGTGAATTTTATCACAGGAGGCAACTCGGAGGATCCTGGTCTCTGGTCTTCTGCGCTCGCGGCGGCGGACTCGGATGGCGATGGCATCAGCAATGGCGATGAACTGCGCGATCCCGATGGCGATGGCATCCCGCTTGATGACGAGGGCGTCACGAATCCCGGCAATCGTCCGCCGACGTTCACCTCCTCCGCTGTGACGACAGCGACCGTGGGCACGGCCTACCTCTACGTGGCTACGGCGGCGGATTTTGAAACCAATGCACGTTCGTATACGAAGGTCAGTGGCCCCAGTTGGCTGTCAGTGAGCAATGTGAGCAATACAGGACGGTTCGCAGGCACCCCGCCGAATGGCAGCTCGGGCACGTTTAGTGTCACGGTGCGCGTTGAGGATACAGGCACAGCGTCCAAAGGCTTCTCACTGAGCGGCAACAACCAGACCTACACGCTGAAGATTAACACCAGCTTCGCCGACTGGCAGAGTGTCAACTTCACGCTGCCCGCTGAAGCCGCGCTGGCAGCGAGCACCGCAGACCCCGATGGCGATGGCTTAGACAACTATATGGAGTATGCGCTGCGCCTGCCGCCGAAGGTGATTACCTCCTTCAGCTTCCTCCAGCCCACGCGGACGGCAGGAGGCAAGCTGAAGCTGGGCCTCACCGTGCGTGATGATGATGCAAAGCTGAGTGTCACCCTGGAAACCGCGAGCGATGTCACCTTCGCTAGCCTCACGACCATCGCTGCGGCGATCACGGATCCTGTGCCCGGTGATGGCGTGAAGACCTGGGAGTTCACCGACACTGGCTCCAATGCGAGACGCTTCGGCAGGGTCAAGGTGGCGATTCTGCCGTGATGACCTCGGCAATTTTTATTTTGTCCGCACCACCAGCACGCGGCGATCCTGCTGCATTTCATCTTCCGTTCCATTGGGATATTTGGGAAAGCTCTCGCCATAGCCGTGGGCGCTCAGCGCGGTGGCTGGCACACCGTATCGCTGGGTTAGTTCATCATATACGCGCTGGGCTCGCGCTGCGGATAGCGATACATTGAATTCGTCCGTGCCATCGGTGCTCGTATGACCCTCAATGTCGAACAGCGTGCCCGGTGTCGTTTTGCATACTTCGAGGATCACGCCAGCGACCTGCTCCAGCGAAGTGCGCGATTCGGCATCAAGCAATTCCGCCGTCTCCTTCACGAAAAGTACTGGAATCGTTACATAGGGCAGTTCACGATTTTCCACCACGACCACGCTTCGCTCCGAATTGTAAACACGAAGTGGTCTGCCGGGAGTATCCACGACGGTGGTCGTCTTCGTCGTTTTGACGACCTCGACTGGAACCGTTGGCACCACGCCTGATGCTGGAGGTGTCGGCACAATTACCACCCTCGGAGCCTGCGACAACTGCGTGCGCACGACCACCGGATCAAGAACACGCACCCCAGGTCGAACCACTTGAACAACGACAGCCCCCGGTGCCGGAGCAGGTGTCACGACCGTAACTTGTGCGTGCAATGAAAGTTGAATAATACCGAGAGCAGAAAGCGGATACAGATAGAATTTCATATAGATATAGATGATAGGTTTGGATGATTCACACCCATCTCTCGTCGATTCGGCCTTTCAATGCTATGGGGTGTAACCCTCCAACTTATTGATATGAATTACCAAGTCATTTTCTGTCCATTGCGGCGGGATTTTTCGCCTAGTCCGAAAGAGATTTTCGAGAACATGATTCATCTGCGTACATCGCGCCTGGCGCAGAGATGCGCGATCCAGTCAATGAAATCCTCGTTCTCATTCCAACTTCATAGCTCAGTTGGAGCATAAAAAAGCCGGCACCTCATTACAAGGTGCCGACGTCATGGATTTCAGCCCGCTTTTTGGGCACTTACTTCGCGACTGGTGTGGCAATCAATCGTCGATGATGACCCTGCTGATCACACGGGAGTCACCTTCCGTGCCGTAATACACACTCACGGGCAAGCCCACCTTGATGCGTGTCTTCACCTCATCCTCACTCAGGGTCTTTCCGCTCTTGGTGATGTAGGTCACAGTTTTGCCGTAGTGGTAGGTCACCGGACCGCTGGTTTCCTTCAAGATGAACGTGGTGCTAGGTGCATACTCAGTGATGGTTCCCATGCTGGTTGTTGTCTTAACTTCCGTCGTGGTTGAGCCATCTGGCCTTGTGGTCGTGGTTTGGGTGGTTTTTGTGTCTTCAGCAATGGCTGAGGAAGCTGCCAGGAGTGCGAAGGCAATGGTGTAGAGTTTGATTTTCATTGAATTTGGGATTCTCAGTTTTTTTATTTGTTGTTTGTTACCACCGTGCTGATGGCCAGCGAACAACGACCTTCCATTCGAAATAGATAGGTGGGGGATGACCCCATCTTTTAACTGGGTGAGCATCAGCGAGTGAAACCTCGTATCTTGTCTAAATTAATGGCATATAAAGTTAGTGCGCATTTGGTGCGCTAGTTCGAAGCATTCATGAGATCATCCGGCTGCACGACGCAGCTGCTTTTTTAGATGAGCACAGACTGCATCGCAGCAAAGAGAACGCGCATTCGCTAATCCCTCATTTCCTGATTGATAGCCTGCCAGCAACAGGGTCGGGTTACACCCCATTGCGATTGTTCAACCGTGATTATACTGTTACATCCATGAAAAAAAACTTGAGCAAGACAATTGCAGCGTTCCTGATCACAGCTATGATGATTAGCACCAAAGAAACCTTTGCGCAGGCGCAGAGAGTTGAAGTCACGACAACTTCTACCACGTCTGAGGGAACTATTAGTGAGTTTGGCCCTCAGGGTGTCGTCATCAAGACCGAAACGGGCACCCAGCCGGTGCGCTACATCTCCAACGAGACGACTAACTACGTGGATCAAGATGGTAATCCTGTTTCGGCTGCGGCCGTACGCTCGGGACTTCCGGTCACTGTGTATTATACCAAGGTGGGTGACACGTTGATCGCTTCCAAGATTATGGTGAGAAGACTCGTGGCCGCACCGACCCAGCCCCTCGAAACAACACAAACCTCGACCTCATCCGCAGGAACCATTAGCGAGTTTGGCCGAGGCAGGATTCTCATCAAGACGGAAGCGTCTCCTGATCCTCTCGACTATAGCTACACCAAGACGACGACTTATATAGATGAAAACGGCGCACCTGTGTCTATCGAGACAGTAAAGTCAGGCTTACCGGTCACAGTGTTCTACACCAAGGCGGGAAACGTGCTCGTAGCTTCGAAAGTCATTGTGAGAAGAGCCGTGATTGCCTCGCCAGAAGTCTTAGAACAAAAGAAGACCACCACAACCACGATCACCACGGAAAAGTAACGCCTTCTCTCATAACATTAAAATCCTGACCAACGAGACAAACAAACAACCCATCAAACCAAAACTAAGAATATGAAACAACTACTTCTATCCTTCCTCGCAATCGCAACTGCCCTGACCTTCTCCAGTTGTGAGACAATGGATGAACGCGACCATGATGATGACGATGACGACGATCACCGCCATCGCCATGGCAACGTCACCACGACCACTACGGAAGAAACCACATTAACGCGCCCATACGCCCGCCAATATTCCAGCCCTTATTCCGGCACGGTGCAAACCCAAACCACGCGGACTTATTAAGGTGCGAACTTCGCAATAACGACGACACCGATGAAAGCGGCCTGGCGAAAGTCAGGCCGCTATTTGTTGGGCTGAGACATGAATCGGAAAAAAATGCAGAGATGTCACCTTCGCCAGCCTCACGACCATCGCTGCCGCGATCACCGATCCTGTGCCCGGTGATGGCGTGAGACCTGGGAGTTCACCGACACTTGGCACAAACGCGAGACGCTTTGGCAGAGTCAAGGTGGCGATTCTGCCGTGCCTAGGCTCTCCCTAGCGTAGCTCCGTGGAGCGGAGGCTCTGTGGTGCGGTAGCCCCTATCTCACTTCGTCACATCCAGGGCCACGTCGCGGAAGCGAAACACCTCCACGGGTTCGGGTTGCCCTTTTACGGCGTGGATGCCTACGTTTTCAAAGAGTGCTACGCCTTCGCTCCAGCCTTCGAGAAAGGCGGCGGTCGCTAGGGCGGCGGTGCCCAGTTTGCGCGTGAGGCCTTCGACGCGGAAGGTTACATTCACGGCTTCGCCGACGATGGTATTGACCCCGCGGCCCATCGCACCCTGGGCGATTTCGCCGATGTGCAGACCGACGTTGCACTGCACGGTGACGCCCAGATTTTCCGTGACCCAGCGCCGCGTTGGCGACTGGCTCGCCTCTGGGCGACTGAGCAACTGCGCGGCCTCGGCGGCGCGGGCATGGGTGCGCTCTTCGACGTTCGGCCAGTAGGCGAGCACGCCGTCCCCCATGAATTTATCAATAATAGCGCCGCGAGGTTTCAGGATGTGCTCGCAGTCGGCGTACCACTCGCGCAGCAGCGTCGCTACCTCCTCCGCCGAGAGCTGCGAGGAGAGGCGTGTGAAGTCGCGCAAATCGCCGACGAGGATGGTGGCCTGCGTTGTCTTCATCGGCAGGGCGGGCGTGCGCAGCACCTGCGTCTGCATCCCGGTCGTCGGGCTGGCCCCTTCGGAGTCGTCCTGGGCGAAATGATACACACTGGTGCCGAACTGCACTCGGTCGCCACTGCGCAGCGCTCGCGCCACATTGATGGCGACATCATTCACATAGCTGCCGTTGGCACTGCCCAAGTCCGTGACCCAGAAGTGTTTTCCTTCGCGGCGGATCGTGGCGTGCTGCCGCGAAATACCCGCGTCCAGGAGGCGGATAGTCGCATCCTGGCTTCGCCCAATGAGGTTGAAATCCTCCAAGGGAAAAGCATTCTCTCCGTCCGTTGCCTTCAGTCGTGCGCCCATACCGTATAATTGCAGACCCCTTTCAAGCAACCTGGGGAGCAAATGTCAAGCCAAGGGGCAAAAGAAGGTTAAATCGCAGGCGGGATCACCTCGCTCTGAGTACACCCGTTTCGGAGAGAATCGTCGCTATGTGCTCGCGCTCACTCTTCCCCAGGTACTCGTAGCGGGCCTGCTGGGGATCATGGCCGCGCAGCACTGCGGCCAGTCGAGCCAGCACGGTTTCTTTTAACGGTGGGCTCAGCGACTTAAACGTGAGCGAATAGACCATGTAGCTGCAACGGTACTTGAACAGGCGGGTGAGGAGTTGCAGATCCTTCAGCGAGCGCCCCTCCGCCGTGTGCGGAGCCGATGCGCAGAAGGCTTCTGGGAATTCAGCGCCACCCTCGATACCCCCATCCGGCAGCACAGCCTCGTCTTTAAAAAGCAGGGCATCTAGCACATCCTCAGCGACGTGGTCGATGATCCGCCGTGCGCTGCCCACGGGCTGGGCCTCCACGGTTTCGTGCAACTCGCGTTGCAGGCTCTGCTGCATGTACATGGCCCGCAGCGCCGCTTGGTTGGCCTTGGTCAGCACATTCTGCGTGCTCGTCTGGTGCTCCAGCACCATCAGCGCCACGATGTCGCTGGACGTGCGTCCGTACGGGCCATGATCGAAAAACTTCGACAGGTCGGTGACGTTCTGCCCGCGCTGGAGATCGAGCTTCACCACCTCGCCCTGCTCCTGGGCTGTGACGTTGCCCATGTGCCGCATCGCGCCATGCTTGCCCGTGACGTACCAGCCGCCCCAGCGCAGTTCAAAGGGCGTCGTGGTATCCACCACCCGAGTGCCCTGGCTGGTGATCGGGTGGCCATCGGCACTGGGCAAAACCGAGCGCACCAGCACCCCAGGCACGTCTGGGGAGAATGGCCCACCGTGGCAGCTCAGGCAGCTCAGCTCCCGCACGAACTGCAAAGGTTTGTGCAACTCCTCATACGGATCGAGCAGGTAAAACACTGGCCCAAGCCGTGGATCAATCGTCGCTACCTCGATCGTCCCGCCCAGCGCATAGCCCACATAGGCGTTGTCGCTGAAGTAGATGCGACGCGGCGTCGCCGGGCTGATGCGGTCGTTCTGCTTGCTCGTCTTGCTGAACACCAGCACCAGCGAGGCCTCGGGGATGTGCAGCGCCTTGAGCAGCCCACGCAGCGTTGCTTGCGGGTCGGTGCGATCCAGCGTCAGCGTGCCAGCGTCCAAGGCCTTCTGAAGCTCGCGTGTCGCATCCTGCGCCACCGATGCCGAGTAGTGAATCGGGGCCGCTTCATACGCGTCCTCCGCCCGCCCCGTGGCTCCTAAAGCCAAGCAAGCGAACAGGACGGTGCATGAATTCAAGGGATCGAGACAATAAAACATAGAGCGGCGGGGCAGCAGGGAACGAAATTCCAACCCCCATCATTTCTCCCGCACAATATCCTCGCACCAAACGTTATAGCTTGCGCAGGAGGTCGTCATTGTGGCTCCATTGCCTGCACTGGCCACCCCGCCAGCAAAACAAAACGAAACAACCAAACGATAACACCCACCATGAAGAAACTACTCACCACCCTCTGCGCCCTCGCAGTGTCCGCCGTCACCACCTTCGCTGGCGAATACCCTGACATCAGCATCACCGAACTGAAGGAAGCCATCGCTGCCAAGAAAGTCGTCGTCATCGACGTCAACGGCGACACCTCCTACAAGAACGGCCACGTCCCCACCGCCATCAACTTCGCCGCCGCCAAAGACAGCCTGGCCTCCAGCCTGCCCAAGGAAAAAGACGCCCTCGTGGTGGCTTATTGCGGCGGCCCTTCCTGCAACGCCTACACCCGCGCTGCCAACGCTGCTAAAGAACTCGGCTACACCAATGTGAAGCACCTCTCCGCCGGCATCTCCGGCTGGATGCAGGCAGGTGAAAAGACCGAGAAATAACTCGGCCTAGCACCCCATTCAGAGCCACTGGGAGCCTAGTGCTGCCAGTGGCTCTTTGCTTGAATGACGAATGACCCATCACGAATGACAAAGCCTGATGCCCAGTTTCTAAAGACGTGTGTGAACTCGGTTCTGCCGTTCCACCGCGCCCTTCTGGCCTTCCTCATTCTGCACGCATCAGTCATCGTTCTCTACGCTGCCCCCACGCCTGTCACCCCTCTGCGCGAGGCTCCCCACAGCTACTTCCAGCAGCAGCCCAGCGACGAGTTCAGCCGACTCATCCCCCGCATCGCCAGTGGCGAGGTGCAGCTCGATGCCACCTCCGAGCAGAGTTACCTGCTCAGTCTCTTGCGCGAGTTGCGCGTGCCCGTCTCCTCGCAGTTGCTGGTCTTTTCCGCCACCAGTTTGCAGAGCGCCCTCGTCCACGCCTCGAATCCCCGCGCCCTGTATTTCAACGACGAAATCTACGTCGGCTATGTCCCTGGAGGCCGCCTCGAAATCGCCGCCATCGACCCCACTCTCGGCCCCGTTTTCCAAATCCTCACCCCCAGCGCCAACGGTGCGCCCCAGGTCGTGCGCAGCGACAAGTGCATGAACTGCCACGCCGGACGCACCACGCGCGGCGTGCCAGGGCTCTTCGCCGAATCCGTCATCGCCATGGAGCAATCCGGCGCAAGTTTAGAAGGCTTCCGCCGCGAGCAAGTCGGGCACACCATCCCGCTTAAAGACAGGCTCGGCGGCTGGCACGTCACCGGAGCCCATGAGCACGGCGAACACCTCGGCAACCTGCTCGGTGAAAACACTCCCAAAGGCGTCGAGCGCTTCGCCAATCCCCCCGGCAAACGCTTCAACCTGAGCCGCTATCCCGTCGCCACCAGCGACCTGCTGCCGCACCTACTGCATGAGCATCAGCTAGGCTTTCACAACCACGTCACCCTCGGCACCTACCGCACGCGCGAAGCCCTCACCGCAGGCCGTGGGCACATCAGCATCGAAGACACACGAATGCTCAACGAACTCGCCCGCGACTTCGTCCGCTACATCCTCTTCGCCAACGAAGCCCGCCTACCCAGTGGTGGCGTCAAGCCCGACGCCACCTTTGCCAAAGACTTCACCAGCACCCGCCAACCCAGCAAAAACGGCACTTCCCTGCGCGACCTTGACCTGCGCACCCGACTTCTGCGCTACCGATGCAGCTACATGGTGCTCACCCCCGCCTTCGCCGCCATGCCCAAGGACTACCTCACCCGCGTCATCGCTGGCTTAAAATCGGCCCTGCGTGAAAGCGGTGCTCCACCCGAGTTCAGCTACCTCCCCACCGACGAAAAACGCGCCATCACCGCCCTCCTCAACGAGACGCTACCCGCCTGGCGCTGACCTCGAGTTGGAGCAAATTTGCCCTTGGCAGCACCGCCTTTCCTCTCTGCAATACATCTTATGGATCGCCGCACCTTCATCCACCACAGCACCGCCGTTTCCACCCTGCTCGCCGCGCCCTACATCCGGGCACAGAGCCGCGACCGCATCTACCGCGCCGCCATCATCGGCTCCGGCTGGTGGGGCATGAATCTGCTGCGCGAAGGCCTGGAGTCGAAGCGCCTCAAGTGCATCGCCGTCTGCGATGTCTTCGAGCGAGCCCGAGATGCCTCAGCCGATGAAGTGGAAGGCCTCACTGGCACCAAGCCCAAGGGCTACAAAGACTACCGCGAAATGCTCGCAGCGGAGAAACCCGAGATCGTCATCATCGCCACGCCCGACCACTGGCACGCCCTCACCGCCATCGCCGCGATGAAAGCAGGTGCCCATGTGCTCGTCGAAAAACCCACGGGCCATACGGTCAACGAAAGCCGCGCCATGCTGAAGGCCGCGCGTGAATCCGGCGTGACCGTGCAAGTCGGCCTGCATCGCCGCGTCGGCCCGCATCATGTCGCTGCGCATGAATTCATTAAAGCTGGCAACCTCGGCCAACTCGGTGCGGTGCGCTGCTTCGTCACCAGTGGCGGCGGCAAAAAAGAAACGCCTACCCAGAACATGCCACCGCCCGATGGCATGGACTGGGACTTCTACTGTGGCCCCTCAAAGCTGCGCCCCTTTTGCAGCAAAATTCACCCCGGCGGCTGGCGCAGCTTCCTCGACTTCGGCAATGGCCAACTTGGCGACTGGGGCGTGCATTGGCTCGACCAAGTGCTCTGGAACACGGAAGAAAAATGGCCGCGCCGCATCTTCTCCACAGGTGGTCGGCCCATGTCCGGCGCTCCCGTTTTAACCGAAGCCGAGCAGACCAGCGACGCCCCCGACACACAGACAGCCGTGTTTGAGTTCGAGAGCTTCACCGCGACCTGGGAGCATCGCCGCTTCGCCGACAACAACGCTGAGAAGCACAAAATCGGCGCTTATTTTTATGGCAGCAAAGGCACGCTGCACGTTGGCTGGAAGGACGGCTGGACCTTCTACCCCACCAACAGCAAAGACCCCATCGCGCATGGCGACTCGCAGCTCCAAGAGCCCGATGGTCACAATTTAAAGCTCCTCTGGGCCGACTTCCTCCACGCCATCGACACCAAAACCAAGCCCGCCTGCGACATCGAAATCGGCCACCGCTCCTCTGTGCTGCCCATGCTCGGAATGCTCTCCATGAAGCTAGGCCGCAGCATCGAGTGGGATGGCGCAAAGGAGCAAATCATCGGCGATGACGCCGCGAATGCGATGCTCTCCAGGCCTTATCGCGGGCCGTGGGAGTACCCAACGGTATAGCCTCGCGCGGCCAGCTTATTGGTATTGATTCACCTTTCGTCCATCGGCATCCTGCAATCCCATGCCCCCCTGGCTCACCACCTTCCTCCCCCTGCTCCGCTGCCCCACGACGCAGCAGCCCCTGCGCCCCGCGAGCCAGGCTGAACTCGAACGCGTGGGCTTGCCCCGCGACCACGCCGCCCTCGCCAATGCCAGCGGCACGCAGGTTTATCCCATCATCGACAACATGCCACATCTGTTGCCGACGAGTGCGATGGAGTGCCGCCCAGAGCTTTAGCCCGCTACAACTCAGCCAACCCGTGACTCCCTATCCTGACCTACACAAGGCATTACGAGCTAAAGCCCAGGACAGCGCACCGCTCGTTAGGCACTTCCTTCCCCTCGGGCTCTTGGTCGTCCTCATGGCCTGGTTCATCCCCTGGCAAACACGCAAAACCGAAAAGCCCGGCGAGTGGTATCCCTTCTCCAACTTCCCGATGTATTCGAAGTTCGAGCCCGACACGTACTACGTCTTCGTCACCGATCTCGCCGATAAACCCATCGCCCTTAGTGAGGTCTTCGGAGCCTCATCCTCCAATGTGAAGAAGGCCTATGACCGCAAGCTCACGAACCTCAAAAAAGGCGGTGGCAGCAAAGTCCGCCGCACCGAGCTACCGCTGGAAACTCGGCGCGAAGCCGCCATCGAAGTCCTCCAGTGGCTCGCCGCCAGCGCGGCTAAACAAGCCGAAGTCCACGCCCTAGGAGGCCTACGCTTGCACCAGGTAGGCATCGCCTTCCGCGAGGGGCAGTTGAGCAAAAATACCACCGCTGTGGGCGAGATCACCTTCGCCACCCCACCCGCGCCAGCGCCATGATCGAAGCCCTGTGCCGCCTCTTCCGCTACGAGCCCATCCGCCACACGCGCGGTGAATTGATCCTGCTGCGCCTCATCCTCGGCCTGCTTATCTGGGACACCTATTCCGGCTGGATCGGCACATGGACACAGCCGCTCGTCGCGCTGGAGGCTCTGCTAAAAAATCCCTGGAGCTGGGACATGACCTACACCACACAGCCGCATCCCAACGGCCTCGCCGCGTGGTTCGACCTCACCTGGATCGCGCAAGACCACATCGAGTTCCCCCTGCGCATTGCCACCATCGCCTCGCTCATCGCCTACATGGCGGGCATCCCCGCAGCTTGTAGCCTCGCCCTGCCACTGGTCTTCAGCATCCTCGGCACCACCCTCGCCAACTCCCAGGGAGCCATCGGCCACACCGCCCAAGTTTTGCACCTCGTGCTGCTCATGGTCTGGGTCGGCGGCGTCTGGAGCGAGATCAACCGCTGGCGTGGCAAGCCGCTGCCGCAAGACTTCACCGCTGGCCAGTGGCAGGCCGACCTCGCTCGCCAAGGTATCGCTGCTGCCTATGTCGTCTCCGCCCTCACCAAGCTGCAAAACTCTGGTGGCGACTGGTTCAGCGATGCTCAGTACCTCGCCCTGCATGTCACTAAAAACAACGACATGCAGTTCTACGACAGCCTCGACCCAGCGGCGCAAACCTTGAACTGGCTACCGCAAGTCATGATGCAGCACCCCACGCTCTGCCAGATGCTCTTCGGCTTCGGCTTGCCACTGGAGTTGTTTGCTTTTGTCGGCCTGCTCAATCGCCGCCTCGCCGCGCTTTTTGGCTTGGCGTTGCTCAGCTTTCATATCGCCGTGACCGAGCTGATGCAGCTCTCCTTCATCTTTAACAAAGTGCTGCTGATCGCCTACTTCATCGCCCCGTGGTGGTGGGTGCGGCAAGCGGTGCAGCCGTCTAAAACTAGACTCGCAGCGGCTTAAATAAACATGGGCAAGAGCCAATCAAGTGCCTGCCCATATCCTCGCCCACCATTTTACACAGCCTTTACGGACGCGCCTCAGCTTCGCCTCCAGCTTTCAGGGTTATGAAAGCAACACACATCCTCACAGTCGTCGCCGCGAGCACTGCGGCCTTTTATCTGCAAGCCAAAGAAAAGCCTGCAACACCACCCGCTGCGGCGGCTACCGAAATCACCATCGACATCCGGCAGCCGAAGCCTGATCCCAAACCCGAGGGCGATGCGCCACTCGTGCAGCTTGCCATCCTGCTCGATACCAGTGGCAGCATGGAGGGGCTCATCGACCAAGCGCGCACGCAGTTGTGGAAGATCGTCAATGAATTCAACACCGCCAAACAAGGCGGCAAGGCCCCGGTCGTGCAGGTGGCGCTGTACGAGTATGGCAAGTCCTCGCTCAATGCCGAGGACAAGTGGATTCGCCAGATTCAGCCCTTCACCCGCGACCTGGATCGCATCTCGGAAGACCTCTTCGCGCTGCACACCAATGGCGGCGAGGAGTACTGCGGCGCGGTCATACGCAAGGCCACGCACGACCTCGCCTGGGATGCGAACCCGAAGGTTTACAAGGCCATCTTCATCGCTGGAAACGAACCCTTTGACCAAGGCCCGGTGAACCCGCTCACCAGTTGCCGCGAAGCCAGTGCGAGGGGCATCGTGGTGAACACGATTCACTGCGGCGACGAGCGCGTGGGCATTGCGACGCATTGGAAAGAAGGCGCGATGGTCACCGATGGTCGCTTCCTCGTCATCGACCAAGACAAAGCCGTCGTGCATATCAAAGCCCCGCAGGATGAGGTGATCGTGAAGCTCAGCATCGAGCTGAACAAGACTTACATCGGCTATGGCAAGGCCGCGCCCCAGGCGAAGATGCGCCAGGAAGCCCAAGACACGAACTCCGCCGCGCCCGCCGCCGCCGCTGCGGGAGCCTCGGTGCAACGGGCGCTCAGCAAGGCAAGCGCCAACTACGACAACAAGGGCTGGGATCTCGTCGATGCCGCCAAGGACAAGAAGTTCGACGTGAGCAAGGTCACCGAGGATCAACTGCCCGCTGAACTGAAAGGCAAGTCTGCGGAGGAACGCCAAACCTTTATCGCCGCCAAATCCGCCGAACGCGATGCTCTGCAAAAGCAGATTCAGACGCTGAACAAGGAGCGCGAAGCCTACATCGCCGCGCAGAATAAGGCGCAGGCCAGCGATGGCAAAGACACGCTGGATACCGCCGTGGCCAAAGCCGTGCGTGAGCAGGCGGGCAAGGTGGGTGTGGTGTGGAGCAAGTAATTCAAACCCGGACGAGGACGACTAAAAGCGTGCATAGTTGAGCGAGTTTGATCAGATTTAAGTCACTGCCATGTCCACCATCCTCGTTATCGAAGACGACAACGCCATCCGCCGGGGCGTGGTCGATGCGCTCAAGTTTGCCCGCCACCAGACGCTGGAGGCGGGTGATGGGGCCGAGGGCACGCGGCTGGCGCTGAGCGCTACCTTTGACCTGCTGCTGCTCGACCTCGTGCTGCCCCATGCCAGCGGCTTTGACATTCTGAAGGCGTTGCGCAAGGAGCGGCCCGGCACTCCGGTGATCATCCTCTCGGCGCGCGGCGAGGAGAATGACCGCATTCGTGGGCTGAAGCTCGGGGCCGATGACTATGTGGTGAAGCCCTTCAGCGTGCGCGAACTGCTCGCTCGCGTGGAGGCCGTGCTACGCCGAGCGCCAGAGCGCCTGCCACCCGCAGAATCCCTCGCGCTGCCCGGTGGCTGCGCGGTGGACTTGGCCAACTGTCGTGTGCAGCACGCCGACGGCAGCGCCTCGGAACTGAGCGAGCGCGAGCGCGATCTGTTGCGCTACCTGGGCATGAATCGCGGTCGCGCCGTGGCCCGCGAGGAACTGCTGCAACACGTTTGGCGCATCACTCCACAGGGCACCGAGACGCGCACGGTGGACATGCACATCGCCAACCTGCGGCAGAAATTGCGCGACGATGCCGAGGCTCCGCAGGTGGTCGTGACGGTGCGGGGGAAGGGGTATATGCTTTCACCATGAACAAACCGCTTCATACCTGGCTCATCTTCCTCGGCTGCCTCGCGCTCATCGGCGGGGCGATGACGTGGGTGACATGGCATACACTGCGGCTGGAAAACCAGCGTGAGGTGGCGGCTCGCAGCGCAGAGACACAGGAGCGCACACGCATCGCGCTGTGGCGGCTGGACTTCAACGCGAGCGCTTTGCTCATCCGTGAGAACTCGCGCGCGCCGCAGGATTTTGTGCCATTTCACACGCCCTCGGCCTACTCGACTCGGAGCAAGGATGCTGTGGAAAAAGGCTCGCTGTTGCTGCCTTCGCCCTTGCTTGCGACGCTGCCCGACCATGTGCTGCTGCACTTCCAGATGGATGAAAAGGGCGACCTCGTTTCGCCACAAGTTCCTCGCGGTGATGAGCGGGCTCTGGCCTTGCAGGAAGCGGCGAGCGAAGCGGACATAGCACTCGCGGAGCAGCGGCTGAACCAACTGCACGCGCTGCTGGCGCGGCCCACGGCTGCGTTCAAAAAAGCCATGCCAGAGGTGAACGCACGCGCTTCACGACCCACTGTTTTGAGCACCTCCACCGCTAGTCAGCAAACCAATCGCGAGCGGCTTGCCTTCATCTCTGCCCAACCTCTGCTCGCGCCCGACAATGAGTCGGCGGCGAGCCTCACTATGCGGGGTTACCTTGGCTCGGGGGCGGTGCAGCTCCGCCAAGATGTACCCGGCTTGGCCACAGCAGCAGCGCCGCCTCCACCAGCGCCTTTGCCAAATACTACGGTTGCTCCAGCGGCGGCGATGCCTGCGGCGGGAAAGGATCAGCCGCGCAGCGGCACCTGGGCTCCGGCGGATACAGCCATCGCCCAGCAAGTGGGCGTGACGCAATCCGATAACTTTGCGCGGAACAAGGCCGTGCAGTCGAAGATCAATACCTACAACGGTGGGATGGCGGTCAAAAGTGGAGCGCTGGTGCTCGATGAGACAAAGCAGATGGCGGATAAAATGGCGGGTGCTAAAGGCCAGCCCCAGCCACCTGCGGCTCTGGCGAAGGCAAAAATGGCGGAGGAAGCAACCCCTCGCCCGGCTTCTAGCGCGGCAGTTCCTGCTGCTCCTGCGGCAGCGGCTACGGTCACTGCGAGCAGTTCAGCGTCCGCCAAGGATAGTCTTGCGAAGGCGGCCACGGGACAACCTGCCAAGCCTGCCGAACTCATGCCGAGCGATCCTTTCGCAGCGACGGCAAGCCCGATGCAAGGTGCGGCAAGCCCCACAGGCTGGAAGCCTGTGCCACTCTCGGGGATGGCGAGCACCAGCACGCCTCCACTCCAAGGCTACTGGATCGACGATGCGCTGCTGCTTTCCCGGCAGGCAATGGTTGATGGGCGGAAGGTAATTCAGGGTGTGTGGCTCGATTGGCCGAAGTTGCAAACGGCGCTGCTGGACGAGACTCGCGACCTGTTTCCAGAGGCGAAACTTGAGCCCGGCGTGATGGGCGATCCCAGTGCCCGGCCCAGCGATGACCCGCTGCGCATGGCGGCGCTGCCCCTGCACTTTGCGCCGGGCGTGCTCGCATTGCCACCGCTGCCTTACTGGTCTGCCCTGCGTGTCTCCCTCGCGGTGGCGCTGGTTTGCATGGGGCTGGCGGCGTTGGCGGTCGCCTGGGTGCTGCATGGGGCGGTCTCGCTCAGCGAGCGACGAGCAGCTTTTGTCTCCGCCGTCACGCATGAATTGCGCACCCCGCTGACGACCTTCCGACTCTACTCCGAGATGCTGGCCGATGACATGGTGCAGGATCCCGAGCAGCGTCGCAGCTACCTGGGCACGCTCACGGGCGAGGCGACGCGACTGAGCCATCTGGTGGAAAATGTGCTGGCCTACGCGCGGCTGGAGCGCGGCAGTGCTCGTGCCCGCGTGGAGAGTGTGAGCATCGGCGAAGTGCTGGATCGCATCGTGCCACGGCTGCGCCAGCGAACGGAGCAGGCAGCGATGGAACTGCGCATGGATGTGGGTGCAGCCGAGCGTGCGACTCGGCTGCATGTCGATGTCGCGGCGCTGGAGCAGATTCTCTTTAACCTCGTGGACAACGCCTGCAAATACGCGGGCCCACGCGCTTCCGAGCCGATCATCCACATCGAGGCGGATACCTCGGGCAAGTTCGCCATGCTGCGCGTGCGCGATCACGGCCAAGGCATCGCGAAGCAGGAGCGGCGGCGCATTTTCCACCCCTTCCACAAGAGCGCCGACGATGCCGCGCACTCGGCTCCTGGCGTGGGTCTCGGCTTGGCGCTCTGCCGTCGGCTTGTCGGTGCGCTGGGCGGCGAGATTGCGCTGGATACAGCAGTGGAAAAAGGCGCATGCTTCGTGGTGAAGCTGCCCGTGGGGTAAAGCCGAACGCCCGCGCTGGCTTGTTCAGCCGTGGCGTTTTTTTCAAGTGCGTGCCACGCCACCCTGTTCCATGAGACACGATGCCCTTTCGCACACTCGGTCTCGACTCTCGTATTCTCCAAGCCGTCCAGGAGGCAGGCTACACAGAGCCTACTCCTATCCAAGCCGCCACCATTCCTGAAATCATCGCAGGGCATGACCTCATCGGCATCGCGCAGACGGGCACAGGCAAGACGGCTGCGTTTACCCTGCCCATGCTGACCCGTCTCGCCCGCGCCATCCCAGAGGGAACGACTGGAACCACACGCGGCACGCGGGCGCTGGTTCTGGCCCCCACGCGCGAGCTAGCCGTGCAGATCGAAGAGAACGTGCGTGCCTACGCTCGGCATCTGCCACTAAGTATGGCGACGATCTTCGGTGGCGTCGGCGAGAGGCCACAAATCCAGGCGCTGAAGTCGGGTGCGAATTTGATTATCGCCTGCCCAGGGCGTTTGATTGACCTGATGTCGCAGCGCTACGGCGACTTCTCCACGCTGGAATATTTGGTGCTCGATGAGGCCGATCGAATGCTCGACATGGGCTTCCTCCCCGGCATCCGCCGCATCATCAATGCGCTGCCCAAGAAGCGCCAGACGCTGATGTTTTCCGCCACGCTCTCGAAGGAGATCGAGTCGCTCACACATGAATTCCAGCGCTCGCCCAAGACCGTGCAAATCGGTAAGCGCTCGAACCCTGCCGAGACCGTGACGCAGCTCGTCTATGAGGTGCCACAGCACTTGAAACAAGACCTGATGTTGCATCTTCTCCTCGACCCGAAGATGGACAGTGTGCTGGTCTTCACCCGCACCAAACATGGCGCTGACCGCGTGGCGAAGAAGCTCGAACTCTACGGCGTGAAGACGGGGACACTGCACGCCAATCGCTCGCAAAATCAGCGTTTGAAGGCGCTCAAGGATTTCAAAGCAGGCCTCGTGCGCGTGCTGGTGGCGACCGACATCGCTGCGCGCGGTATCGACGTGGATGGCATCTCGCACGTCGTTAATTTTGACTTCCCCATGCACGTCGAAGACTACGTGCATCGCATCGGCAGAACGGGCCGTGCGCAGGCCATCGGCGATGCGCTGAGCTTCATCACGCCCGACGATAATGCGGCGCTGCGCACGCTGGAGCGCTTCATTGGGCGAGGCATCGTAAGGCGTCGGGCAGAGGGCTTCGACTACAGCACCAAGGCACCCGACAAGCCCGAAGAACGCGAGCGCGGCGAACGGCAGCGCAGCCAAGGCCGAAGGCCTGAAGGGCAAGGCAATCGCAATGGCCTCGGGGGTCGCCCTAGCTCGGGCGGCGGTGGTGGCCAATCGCGCGGCCAAGGCAATCAAGGCGGCGGTGGGCAATCGCGTGGTCAAAGCAGCGCTGGTGGCCAAGGCGGGGGCGGTGGCCAATCGCGTGGTAGCCAGGGCAATCAAGGCGGTGGCCCGCGTCGCAGTGGCCGCTGAAGCGAGATGGCATAAAATCGTCGGCACACGTTGCGGTGGATGTCCAGGTGGGCTCCACTTAGCCGCATGTCTGCCGCCCATCTGCCCGATCTGCTGAGCCTTACCCAACTGCGCCAAGTCGCCAATGCCACGCCGCAGCCCTACCGCATTCATGCGCAAGTGGATACGGTCACTCAAAAGCAGACCGCAGCGGGCAAGCCCTACTTCGATGTGAAATTGACCGATGGCAGCGAGCCCATCGTGTGGCGGCTCTTTGATGGCAATCCACTGATGGCCGAGGCGGCACAGCTTGAACGTGGAGCGTGGTTGGAAATCACGGCGCAGTGGGTGGACAAAGGCAAGTACGGCCTTGATCCCACCAACGCGACCATGCGTCGGCTGACGACTGATGAAACCCAGCAACTCATGGCCGGCGATGATGAGTTGCGCGCCCGTCAGCTCCAAGACTACGGCGAGATCGTCACACGCATCGCGAGCATCGCCGATCCTAGGCTGCGCGGGCTCTGCGAGCTGTTCATTGAAAAATTTGGCGAGCGCTTTCGGCGCAGCGCCGCAGCCCGCGACTACCACCATGCGCGGCGTGGTGGCCTAGTCGAGCATGTGGCGCAGATGATGCGTGCCGCTGCGGCAGTGGCTTCGGTTTATCCAAATCTGAACGCCGATCTCATGATCGCGGGCGTGCTCTTTCACGACTGTGGCAAGCTGTGGGAGACGTGTTTTCCCGAGGGCAGTTTTAACATGCCGTATCATCTCAGCGGCGAGCTGCTGGGGCACATCACCCTGGGCATGGAACTGGTGAATAAGCTGTGGCGTGAAGTGGCCAGCAGGCCCGAGTCCGCAGGCTGGATTCATTTGGAGCCCAGCAATGATTTGGTGCGCTTGCACCTGCTGCACCTCATCGCGAGTCATCACGGCGAACTGGCCTTTGGTTCCCCCGTGCTGCCGAAGACGCCCGAGGCGGTAGCGCTGCACCACATCGACAACATTGATGCGAAGCTGGAAATGTTTCGTCGAGGCTACGAGACGAGTGCGGAGTTGGGCCAGGGGATTTATGAGCGCGTGCGCCCTTTGACGAATCGTCTGGTCGCGCCACTGCAAGGGTTTGTGGTGGCAGCGGAGAGTGCTGCGGAAGAAGCAGAAAGTGAGGAGTCGCAAGCGACGGCAATGTAGGCTGCGCCTACCACCACCCCGAGCTACGATGTGCGCCGCCGCAGGCCCCAGCTCGCCAAGACCAAGCCGACGAGCAGGTGCGCGATGAGCAAGGTGATGGCGACACCAGGGGTGGCGAACCAAGTGCCTGTGAGCGTGCTGATGGGCTGGAAGAACAGGCTGCCCTTGAGGGTCTCCACTTGGCCGGACCAGCTGTAGAAAGCGGTGATGAAGGGGTGGATGACATTGCCCAAGGCCTGCGGCAGAGCCAGAAGTGCGCCACAGAGGGGAAGCTGTATGAAGGCAAGCTGCCAGCCGCGTGCTGCGGCACGGCCAGCATCAGCACACAGGGCGGAGATACCGAGGCAGAGGCTGGTGAAGCCTGCGCCGGTGAGGATGAGCAGGACGAGACGCACGATGGTGTTGCCGGGCATGCCATCTGTGACGAGGTCGGTAAAGATCCACAGCCACGCAGCCTGGGCGATGACGAGGGTGCCGAGGAAGAGCGCCTTGCCCGTGAGGTAGGCACTGCTGCGCAGCCCGCCCTGGTGCTCGCACTGCCAGATGCTGCGCTCGGCAGCGATCTCGCGGGCACCGTTGCGCACCGCCATGAAGAGGATGGCGACCACTTGTAGCAGCAGCACCATGCCGACGACATGGCCGAGACTGAGGGCGGCCTCGGGCGAAAGTTTCACCTCGGGCTTCAACGCGGCGTGGAGTGCATCCAGGTGCGGCCAGGCGCAGAGCACAGGCAGCAAGGGCAGTCCCAGAAGCAGCAATGCGTGGGTGATGATCTCGCTTTTATTGCGGCGGAAGGTCGTCCAGCGACGCTGCATGAGCACGCTGAGTTGTTTGCCAAAGCCAGGGCGCTCTAGCGGTGGCGGTACGCTGTCGTCTCTGCTTTTGCCCTCCTCAGCACTGCTGCGGTTGAGGCGGATTTTGCCGTCATCCTTCTGGGTGGCGGGGGCGTCGTCATCGTCGTCAGAAGCGGTTTCGAGCAACTCGGCGGAGGTACTGCCGTCGGTGCCGAGGCTCAGCTTGAAGGCGTCGTAATAGCTATCGCGGTGGCGATTCCACGAGTCCTGCCAACGCTGCGAGGGGCGCTTGGCGAGGCGATGGTAGAGGTCGTCGGTATGGGGGATGCTGAAGTAGTGCGTGAGGGCGCGGCCAGGGCCGTGGAAGCACACGCGGCCTTCATGCAGCACGACGACGCTATCGTAGGCTCCGAGGTTGGCGAGGGTGGAGGTGCCGTTGATGACGACGCGCTTGGGGTTCTCGCGAGCGATGGTGTGCAGCAGGGCACCGAGTTCTCGCTCGGCCTTAGGATCCATGCCTTCGGAGAAGTCGTCGCAGATGACGAGGAGGGGGTCGGCGACCATGGCAATGGCGAGTGCGAGGCGGCGACGTTGCGGCTTGGTGAGAGTGGCCGCGCGCTGCGTAGCGACGTTGTCGATACCGCACAGGGAGAGAAGCTTGTCGGCATGGCTCACGGCGTTGCGCGTGGTGATGCCAGCGACGCGCAACAGCACAGCGCTCATGACGTTTTCACGGGTGCTGAGCAAGTCGTGCAAGGTGTCATCCGAGGCGGAGACATAGGCGATTTCATTTGGCGTTAGGGGCTGCCGTGTGGTGTCGCGCCCGGCCCAGAGGACGGCTCCTGATTGCACGGGGAGGACGCCCGCGATGCTGCGCAGTAGGGTGCTCTTGCCACTGAGCCGGGCACCGAGCACCGCGAGCAGATGCCCGCCCGGTGCGATGAAGCTGGTGTTATCCAGAACGGTGAGCAACTCAGCGCCACGGCGCTGAATGGTGTGGGAGAGGTTGATAAGTTCGAGCATGGCAGGAGGAAGGACGACGTGAGATTAACGATGCAGCAAGCGGGCGATGATCATCGACATGGGCTGGCAGAGCTTAATTGTGCGTCCAAATGAAGCAATCTCAGATGTCTGGGCTGGGTCGCCCTTTCAGGGCTTCGGCACTGACGACCTCAATTCGTAAGCACCGGAATGTTGCAGAGAGACCAAAGGATGAATGGAATTCAACGCGCATAAATTGCGGTAAGCCTTCACCGCCGTCCTCTTTCTTAATGGATAGCTCAAAAAGGACGTTCTGCTGATTGAAGTCCTCTACACCAAGTTCATCAACACCATGAAAGCGCAAGGTTGCAAGCGTGTGATACCTCAGGACATATAACCCTCTAGCGTCCAGCTCTGACATCTGCCAAACATGGATTTTGGTGGTGAGGACAGGGAAATTGCAGCGATCAATATTTAGTCCACAGTCACCGCGCCAGAGGTTGAACTCAATCACCTCGGCATCGTGAAACGACGGCCAGTAGCCGAAGATACTTGTGAGGCGTTCGCTGCCTTCGACGAGTGAAGCTTGTTCATCCATGATGATGCATCGTAGAGTGCAGGTGCCCTACAACAACGTCCCGCCATACCCGCGCCCACCGCGTCCTTTATAGAAATTAATAAAGCTACGGTTCACCACGGCATAACCGCCAGGCGTGGGGTAGTCGCCGCTGAAGTACCAGTCGCCGAACTCTGCGCCTAGGGCGGTGTGCAGGTTGGGGATGGTCTGGTAGATGACTTTGACTTCGCCGTGCCAGGTGGTGTTTTCGGGATAGACGAGCTGGGCGATTTTGTCGGAAATCTCTTGGTCGGTGAAGGGAGCGTAGATGGCCTTTACGGCGTTGCGCCTGTCGGCCTTGGGCTTGGCCAGTTCGGCGATGCAGGCGCGGTAGGTTTCGTCGATGACGCGGCCCATGCCTCGCTCCTTCAGCAGAGCGGTGGCGGCTTGGAAGGCGATGAACTTGCCCAGCTCGGCCATATCGATGCCGTAGCAGTCGGGGTAGCGAATCTGCGGGGCGGTGCTGACGACGATGATGCGCCGAGGATTGGTGCGGCCAAGGATGCGCAGCAGGCTTTGCTTCAGCGTGGTGCCGCGCACGATGCTGTCGTCGATGACGACGAGGTTGTCCTGCGGGGTGACGACGCCATAGGTCACGTCATACACGCTGGAGACGAGCTTATCGCGCCCGTTTTCCTGGGCGATGAAGGTGCGCATCTTGATCTCCTTGAGCGCGATTTTTTCGGCGCGCGGCCAGTTGCGCAGCACGAGGTCGTCGAGGGCTTCCTCGTTGAATTCGCCTGCTTTGAGCATGGCGAGGATCGCGGCTTTGACGTCGTTGCGTCGGCTTTTGCGCAGGCCGTCGAGAAAGCCAAAGTAGGCGGTCTCGGCGGTGTTGGGGATGAAGGAGACGACGGTGTGCTCGAAGTCGTTGTCGATGGCTTCGACGAGCTGCGGGACGAGGCCTTCGCCGAGGCGCTTGCGCTGCTGGTAAATGCTGCTGTCGTTGCCTCTGGAGAAGTAGATGCGCTCGAAGGAGCAGGGCTTAAAGGTCTGCGGCTCGGTGAAGGGCAGGATGCTCTGCTGTCCGTCGGCCTTCATGACGAAAACATGCGCGGGGGCGAGTTCCTTGACGTCCTCTTCGGCGATCTCGAAGACGCTCATCAGCGCGACGCGCTCGCTGGCGAAGGCGAGGATCTCGTCGTTCTCGAAGTAGTAGCACGGGCGGATGCCATGGGGGTCGCGCATGACGAAGAGGTCGCCGTTGCCGATGGTGCCGACGATGGTGTAACCGCCATCCCAAAGGTGGGAGGATTTTTTGATGACGTCGGTGACGCTTAGTTCATTGCTGATGCGCTGGGGGATGTCCAGCCCAGGCATACCGGAGTCGCGCAGCTGGTGGTAGAGCTGGGTGTGGGCCTCGTCGAGCTGGAAGCCGATCTCCTCCAGCACGCTCTGGGTGTCGGTGCCGAAGACGGGATGCTGGCCGCGCTGCATCATCACCTCGTTGAGTTCGTCGGTGTTGGTCAGGTTGAAATTCCCCATCACCATGAGGCTGCGGGTGGGCCAGGTACTGCGGCGCAAATACGGGTGTAAGCTGCCTTTGCCAAACTCGCCCGAGGTGCCGTAGCGCAGGTGGCCCATGTACACTTCGCCAGCCATTTCAAACTCACGCTTGATGGCGGCGGGATCGTCTTCAAACGCAATGTACTCGTGGCCTTCGTTGTCGCGCTCGTCCTTGCGCTCCTTGTCGATACGGCGGGCGATGCGTTTGAATTCCTTCATCTCATCCTCGAAGACTTCGCCGATGCGATCAGCAGAGATGAGGGAGCGGACGCGGAACATGTAGGGCAGGCCGGTGGCCATGTTCAGCTTGGTGCAGCCCACGCCCACGCCATCCTGGCCGCGATTGCGCTGCTTGGTCATCAGGGCTTGCAGCATATTGAGCCCATACAGGGTGCCGCGACCAGTTTCGTGGTAGTAGGCTAGGGGCTTTTTCAGCCGGATTACTGCTATGCCGCACTCGTGCTTGATGGGGTCGCTCATTCAGGGACGCGCACAGTTGCGAGGATGGGGGGAAACGCAACCGGGCAGGTCAGAAGAGGTGGGCCGAAATAAATGAAATAGGTCGAAAATAATGCATCATTCGCGCAAGACCATGACTCTGCCCGACCTACCTCTCTCCACGCCTGCGCTGCTGTTCCCCGCTATTTCTTTGCTGATGTTGGCCTATACGAACCGCTTCCTGGGGCTCGCCAGCGTGGTGCGCTCGCTACACGCTACTTGGCGCACTTCGGGCGAGCCGTTGCTGGTGGCGCAGATCGCCAGCCTGCGCTGCCGCATTGGCATCATCAAACAGATGCAAACCCTGGGCGTGCTGAGCTTGATGTGCTGCACGGTGAGCATGGCGCTGCTGTTTTATGGCTGCCAGCCCAGTGGCCAGGCGGCCTTTGCCCTGAGCCTGCTTTTCATGCTGGGCTCGCTGGGGCTGTCGCTGTGGGAAATACAGATGTCTGGCAGGGCGCTGGATTTACATCTGTGTGATGTGGAGCAGGGCAGAGGGATGGATGGCTGAGGACTTGCCGCGCGGCTATCCTCGGGCAACAGGTCAGTCTTCATGCCCACCACCCGCCCCGTCACCCAGTCCGCCGATCTTTTACCCTTCCTCTTCGCCACCTGGCCGGAGGTGAAGCGCACCAAAGTGCGCCAGTGGCTGAAGTTTGGCGCGGTGCGCGTGAATGACCGCGCGATCACCCAGTTCGACCACCCACTGCACATCGGCGACACGGTCAGCATTCAGGTGGACAAGCCCGCCCGCGAGCTGAGTGCGCTGCCCGCAGGCCTGCGCATCGTGTTTGAAGACGAGGATATCATCGTCATCGAGAAGCCCACGGGCCTGCTCTCCATCGCCAGCGAGACCGAGCGCGAGGCCACCGCGTATGCCCACGTCACCGCGTATTTAAAGATGAAGCACAGCCGCGTGCCCGAGCGCGCGTGGATCGTGCATCGCCTCGACCGAGATACCTCGGGGCTCATGGTTTTAGCCAAAAACGAGGAGTCCAAGGTGACGCTGCAAACAAGCTGGCCCGAAGTCACCAAGCGCTACCTCGCCATCGTCGAAGGCGCTCCACGCGAGCCTTCCGGCACCATGCGCTCGCACCTCGACGAGACGAACTTGATGTACGTGCGCAGCACCATCAAAGGTGAGACCACGCGCGAAGCCATCACCCACTACAAGCTCATCAAACAGCACAAAGGCCGCAGCCTCATCGAGCTGACTTTGGAAACAGGCCGCCGCCACCAGATCCGCGTGCAGCTCGCCGAGCTAGGCTGCCCCATCGTCGGTGATGACAAATACGGCGCGCAGACCAACCCCGCCAAACGACTTGGCCTGCATGCTTTCTCGCTCACGCTCCCGCATCCCAGCACCGATGAAGTCATGAGCTTCGAGGCCCCGTTGCCAGCCGTGCTGGCGAGCATGTTTCCAAATAATTCTCACGACCCGGCCTGATCATCTTCCGCCATGAAGTTATCGGGCACATGATCCCCGAGGCTCATAGCTCCGTGCAAGATACGGCTAAACTCCACAATGCCGTCACGGACTCGGTAGATGATAAGATGGCGACCGCAGACCCTTGCACGGCAACCAGGATAAATATCATCGCGCACTCGCCAGCGATCGGGGGCTTGATTGATCTCATCAAGGGCATCCAGTAGAGCAGAGACATATTTGCTGGCCTGCCTTTCGCCCCATTCGGCAATGGTATGATCGTGGATGAGTGCAATGTCCTCCTGGGCCAGCTTGGAAAGCCTGAAACTCATGGCTTAAGCAGCGTGGCGCTGGGCGAGGTGCGCTAACAGTTCTTCACGAGTAAAATCATCAAACTTTCCCGCGTCGAGTTGCTCGAATCCCTCTGCCGCTTGCCCTTGCACCCATCCTAGCATCGTCTCGTGTGCGAACCCACGGCGAAGCGCTTCGCAAATGACCTCGGATTCATTCGCGTAGAGGCCAGTATTTACTTTCTCCCTCACCAAGCGATCAAGCGCGGGTGGCATTGTGATGGTCATAGGAAAAGGCTAACTGCCAGGGCAAAAAGTTTCAAGCTACAAGCCCTCCATTATTTTCAGTTAGAGAACGAGGATGAAGATCATTGAAGCGTTCAGAACCTTATCTTTTTAATTATGCCCACCTCCCTCACCGCCACCGCCGCCGTCCTCTACGAACCCGGCAAACCCCTGCGCATTGAGCAGATCGAAGTCCTGCCGCCGCAGGCGGGCGAGGTGCGTGTGCAGATGAAAGCCGCTGGCGTGTGCCACAGCGACTACCACGTCATGTGCGGCGACCTCGCCATGCCCATGCCCATCATCCCTGGGCATGAGGGCTCGGGCGTGGTCATCGACATCGGCGAAGGCGTCACCTCGCTGGCACCGGGCGATCACGTCATCCCCATCTGGCGCGGCTCCTGTGGGCGCTGCGACTACTGCGCGCGCGGTCGCCCCGCGCTCTGCGACATGGGCACGGCGATGCGCTTCGGCGGGACGATGCCCGATGGCACGATGCGCTTCCGCAACAGCGCTGGCGACTTCGTGCGCCACTACGCTGGCGTCTCTGCCTTCGCTAGCATCGCCACCATGCCCGAGGCTTCGGTGGTGAAAATTGATCCCGGCTTCTGCTTCAACAAAGCCGCGCTCATCGGCTGCGGCGTCATCACGGGTGTGGGCGCGGTGGTCAATGCCGCCGAAGTGCGCTGCGGCTCCACCGTGGCGGTCTTCGGCTGTGGTGGCATCGGTTTAAACATTGTGCAAGGGGCGCGCATGGTGGGTGCCCGGCAGATCATTGCCGTGGACACTCATGCGTCCAAGCTCGCCCATGCCAAGGTCTTCGGCGCGACCCACAGCATTGATGCCAGCACCTGTGACTCCGTATTGGCGGTGCGCGATCTCACGCGTGGCTTCGGTGCCGACTACACTTTTGAAGCCATCGGCAAGCCCGAAGCCATCGCCCAGGCCTTCGATGCCACACGCAAAGGCGGCAAATGCGTCGTCGCGGGCATCTGCCGCGCCGACGCCCGCGCACCCATTAACGTCAATCAACTCGTCTATGCCGAGAAGTCCCTCATCGGCACCCTCTACGGCACTGCCCGCCCACGTCAGGACTTGCTAGGCCTCATTGACATGCACGCCAGCGGCCAGCTTTTGCTCGATGAATTGATCACCACGACTTATCCGCTGGAACAGATCAATGAAGCGTATGGGGCACTGATTCGCGGCGAGGTGGCGCGGAGTTTGATCGTATTTTAAAGCCTACTGCCTTGGCCGCACCTTGATCTCCACGCGGCGATTCAGACCCTGGGCTTCCTTCGGGCCAGTGGGGTCGGCCAGCGGTTTCGATTCGCCCAGGCCCGTCGCGCGGATGCGATCTCCACCCAGGCGCAGCGAGGTTTGCAGCCACACGACCACGGCATTCGCACGGCGCAGGCTCAGCGCCATGTTGTTCTCGATCTCGCCGATGCTGTCGGTGTGACCTTCAATAATGAACAGTGAGTTGGGGTTCTTTTGGATCAAAAATCCAAGCTTCATCAAGCTCAGGCGCGCGGCCTCGGCGAGCTGATCGCTGCCGAACTCAAACAGCAAATCCGTCGGCATCAAAATAGGATCCGTGCTGCCACCGACTTGCCCACCGCCGCTCAGCAAATCATCCAGGCTGCTGAAGCCCTGCACCTTGGCATTGGCCGCTGTCTTCGCCGTACCATTGCCCAGGCTATCGAGCAATTCCGTGCCGATGCGCTCATCGCCTTTGCCTGTGGCACTGCCGTCGAGCACCATCTGTTTGCTCGAGAGCGGCTTGCTCAGCACCGACGATTTTACCGCCGCCATCGCGCTGGCGATGTCTTCCTGGCTCGGCCCCGTGGTGGGCGCAGCGGCCAGCATATTGGCCAATGAAGCCGCGTTCGACGTAGCATTGCCCGGCTTCTGGTCGGGGGTCGTTGCGCGCACTAGATTCTGAATCTCCTTGGTGCTCGGCGACAGGTCGATCTCTTGATTCTCAGGGATCATCGCCGCTTTGTCGAAGGCATCCAACTCAGGCTTGAAGGCCTCCACATCCGGCTTGTCCACAGGTGCGATGTCCTTCGGGATGTCGCGAATGGCCTGCTGATTTTTCAGCAGTTGGGGATCAATCTTCAGTCGGTCAGGCCGCACAATCTCGATCACCGCCGGAGCCGTCGCGGCCCCCCAGCCCAGATTTTCAAAGCAAAACACCAGCAGCCCGTGAAAGCCCAACGACATGATAATCGCGAGCATGAACCACCACTTCAGCGTCCCATCATTGCGGGAGCGGAAGCCAGAGTCGTGGGCGACGTTGCCCCAGTCGTGTGATCGTGTGACGGCCATGAATGTAAGGCTAACACAACGGGCGGCATTCTCGAAATGCTAATTCTTTATTCCCGCGCTGAAGCAGCGGCCATCCTGCATCGGCGCGGCCCAGCGCCATCGCAGCACGAAATGTGGCTTCGACTTCAGTCGAAATCCGTCGGAGGCCAAGCCAGTAGCAACCGCTACGCTGCCTGGGGGCCGACTTCGCTAGCCTCCAGCGATCAACTCGATCAATCCCTCGGCTCAGGGCAAAAGTGCGCGTGCCCAGCGGTGAACATGCCAAGGACGACATTCGTGTCGATGCACACGATCATCGGTAGGGATTCGTGCGCCGATGCTCCAAAACGGCTTTGGCGATGTTGTCCGAGGTGATGCGCCCGGAGTCCCAGTCCTGTTGCATCTCCTTACCCAACTCATCCGCCAGCCGCCGAGCCTCCATCTCCAGAAGCATGCGATGGACTGCCATCACATCTTCATCGGTCGCTGCCTCCAGCTTCCGCTGCACCTGGCGTCGTGCTTCTTTCGGATCGGTCGCTAATAGAATGCTCATATCTGGATTCTAACGCCGCACTCCATCGCATTTAAAACATAGTACACGACCATCTCGCCTCATCACCAGAGCGTAGGTTTGTAAAAGGTGCCCTGCGAATCTGTCAGTGTAGGAGGGAAAACGCACGCCGCGATGAAATTGGAGCGCAAATGCTTGTAAAACGTGGCTTGCGCCTTCAACACTCGGCACGGGTGCTGTTGTGGATTCAACACACCGACGGATTTCTGGAGGTCATTTTTCACCTTCAGCACCGGGGCTAGCAAATCTGAATCTCCGCTGATCACAATGGCGCAGTCATAACGGTTTAGGTGCCCGTCATGCAACATCTCCACAGCGAGGTTCACGTCCGAACCTTTCTCCTCGGTCTTCACCACGCTGACGATGGGCGACTCTCCAGGCATTGGATTGGCTCGCATCATATTCACGTTTTTGGTCAGGAAGTGGCCGAGGATGATCTGCAAGTTGGGCACAGTGCGCAGCGCTCGAAAGTAAAGTTCCTGCCGTCCAGGCAAGCCTGGGTCACTGGGGCGAGCGATCAGCGGAGCACTGAAATACTTCACGCCAACGATCTGGTGATGGGCTGCAAGATGCCGCCGAGCCAGTTCCTCCACATTCAACCATTTGTGCGGCGTTTTGCGCAGCGAGCCAAAGTAGAGGTTGAATCCATCCACATAGATTAGGGTTCTCATCAGGCACTGGGAATTAGCGACCCCCGACAAAAAACAAGGGCCGATGGTTGCCCATCGGCCCAAGGCCGCATCGGACGAATCCTAGCGGGGGGTGACAGTCGAAAATTGGCCGCAGGCGAAGCGAATGTCAAACCTCCGTGATGCCTCATTGAAAAGAGACACCGAAGAGTAATTCAGAAGGTGGCTCGATGCCTCACAATGTAGGACACTGTGGGTGGGGTGTTTTGCATGGGCTTTGGCTGGGTTGCAAGTGGCCCTTGACTACCGTTTTGTGCG
>JANOAR010000104.1:0-2039 GCA_031411235.1 Verrucomicrobiota bacterium
GACATTCTCCACGAGCTGCTGGTCGGAGAGCGCACTGGTGAGGACGTGGTTCGTGTCGTGGTGGAGGATCTCGCCGGCGATCTCGTTGATGGCGGGCCAGAGGGCGGAGAGTGAACGGTTCCAGTAGGCCTGGTTCAGCTCGTTGCCGAGCATGTAGCCGAGCGTGGCCGAATGGTCCTTCACCTCGCGGGCGATGGCGGCCCATTCGCTCTTCAACCCGGCCACGGCGGTCTGCAAAGTCCAGTCGGTCGAAGGATTGATCCAGCGGTTTATGAGAATGCGGATGGGCTTTTGGCCGCCGTTCCATGCCTGGTCGAGGAACTCCGAGTGGTCGGCTCCCGGCGTCCAGCCGTAGACGCGGACGCAGTTGATGCCGAGTTCGCGCATCTTGGGCAGATCGCGGCCATAGAGGGCGCGGAACTCTTTGGAGTAGTAGTCGCCATTGGGCCGGAGCCGTCCATCGCCGCCGATAGGAACGGGGTTGTAGCACATGCCGCGCATGATGAACCGCTCGCCGTCGAGGCGGATCTCGCGGTTGGTGATCGTGAGCGTCGCGGCCACCGACGCCGAAGCGAACGCAGCCAGACAAAGCAGAGGCAGAAGGCGACGCAGCGTGCGGAACATCGGCAAAAACTGAACGGGCTGTTCCCGAAGGAACAGCCCGTTCACGAATCAGATGCTCAGTAGTTCAACCACGGTCCGAGCCACTTCTCCGCTTCGGTCACGCTCATGCCCTTTCGGTGGGCGAGGTCTTCGACCTGGTCCTTGGCGAGCTTGCCGACGGCGAAATACTTCGAGTCGGGATGGGCGAAGTAGAGGCCGCTGACGCTGCTGCCGGGCCACATGGCGCAGCTCTCGGTGAGCTGGATGCCGGTCTTGGCCTCGACATCGAGTAGCTGCCAGAGCGTGCGCTTCTCGGTGTGGTCGGGGCTGGCGGGATAACCGCCGGCCGGCCGGATGCCGCGGTATTCTTCGGCGATGAACTGTTCGCGGGTGAGGTTCTCGGTCTTGCCGAAGCCCCATTCGTCGCGCACGCGCTTGTGCAGGTATTCGGCGAAGGCTTCGGCCAAACGGTCGGCCAAGGCTTCGGCCATGATGGCGTTGTAGTCGTCGTGCGCGGCCTTGTAGCCCTTGACCAGTTCGTCGAGGTGGAAGCCCGTGGAGACGGCGAAAGATCCGATGTAATCGGACGCACCTTTGGGCGCGATGAAGTCGGCCAAGCTGTGGTTGGGCGAGCCGTCGGTCTTGTCCATCTGCTGCCGGAGCATGTGGTAGGTCGTCAGCACCGTCGTCCGGCTTTCGTCGGTGTAGAGTTCGATGCTGTCGCCGACCCGATTGGCCGGGAAGATACCGTATACGCCGCGCGCCTTGATCAGCTTCTTGGCGATGATCTCATCGAGCAACTGTTGGGCGTCGTTGAAGAGTTTGGTGGCTTCCTCGCCATACTTCTCGTGCTGGAGAATCTTCGGATAGATGCCGCGCAGTTCCCAGGTGTGGAAGAAGGGCGACCAGTCGATGAATCCACGCAGGGTCTCCAGCGACACGTCGTCGAGCACGCGCACGCCGGTGAACTCCGGCTTGGGCAGGTCGTCGAACTTGAGCTTGGCCGCGTTGGCCCGGGCTTTCTCCAGCGGCAGAAGCGTCTGGCGATTGCTGCCGTGCTGCTCGCGGAGTTTCTCGTAGTCGGCGCGAAGCTGCTTCACGAACGCAGGTTTCTGCTCCGCGCTCAAGAGGCTGCTGGCCACGGGCACGGCGCGCGAGGCGTCGAGGACGTGGACGATCGGCCCGCTGTAATGATGGGCAACTTTGACGGCCGTGTGCGCGCGGCTGGTGGTCGCGCCGCCGATGAGCAACGGCACCTTGAAGCCAGTGCGCTCCATCTCCTTCGCCACATGCACCATCTCGTCGAGCGACGGCGTGATGAGTCCGCTCAAGCCGATGATGTCGGCGTTCTCCTGCTTGGCGCGTTCAAGGATCCTCTCGCACGGGACCATCACGCCCATGTCGATCACCTCGTAGTTGTTACACGCGAGCACGAC
>JANOAR010000105.1:0-5418 GCA_031411235.1 Verrucomicrobiota bacterium
CGCACAAAACGGTAGTCAAGGGCCACTTGCAACCCAGCCAAAGCCCATGCAAAACACCCCACCCACAGTGTCCTACATTGTGAGGCATCGAGCCACCTTCTGAATTACTCTTCGGTGTCTCTTTTCAATGAGGCATCACGCTCATCATTGCAGAAAAGCGCCTAGTTGGCGAAGGGGGCGCACACGGGCGAGCGAGCCCGCATTCCCTTTTTCAATCGCTGTTGCATTTCATCGCTGCATTTCCTGCTTTGCTTCGACTTGCTGACCTAGCTTTTGGGCGCGTTGCCAAGTGGCGAGTTCGGTGGGCGGAGGCAGGTCAGGATGGGCTTGGTGCTGCATGTCCCAGGCCTTGACGCCCCACTGGGCGATGTAGCCGCAGAAGCCGAGATCCTGCGCGGCATCAGGGTTGGTGGTGATGAGCGTCCACATTTGGCGGGCGAGGTCGAGGGCTTCTTCGGCGCGATTTTGGTCGAGGCGTATTTGGGCCATTTCGACGAGGTTCTCGGCGCAGGTGCGGTAGCTGGAGCTGACCTTGATGCGGAGCTGGTGGCACTCCGCATAGCAGCGGTAGGCTTCGTCGGGATGATGGGCCTTGAGCTGTGCTAGGGCCTGGCATTCTAGCGCGATGGCGAGGGTGGTGCTGTTGCCCTGGGCCTCGGCGATGGTGCGGGCTTCGGCGGCATGGGCGAGGGCGTCGTCATGGCGGTTGGCACTGCTTTCGGCTTTGGCCAGGGTGCGCAGGGCGAGGCCGATGTCGGGGCGGTTGTTATCTTTATTTTTCTCAGGCGTGGCACTCGGTTGGCGGGCGATGGCAAGGGCTTGTTGGGCGTGCAGGATAGCTTCTTCGTGATGGCGGGCGGTGGTTTCGCAGAGGGATAATGAGATGAGCTGTGGGATGAGGTCGCGGCTGTTTGCACCCAGGCTGGCGGTGGCTCTGGCGAGTCTGTCGCGCAGGAGTTGAGCGCGGCGTGTGTGGTCGCCTTTGGCTTGCAGGAGGCTGAGCAGGCGGAGTTCGATCAGTTCCAGGCGCTCAACGCTTTTGCTCTGCTTTTGGGCATGGAGGCGGCAGTCGTTCAGCAGGGTCTCGGCTTCGGCAAATTTTTTGGCCGCTTCTAGGATGGAGGCGTGGATCAATTGTAGCTTGAGCAGGGCGAGGCCTTTGAACTTTTGCTGGTCTGCTTTGGCGAGGCTCTCTTGGGAGAGGGGCAGGGCATCATTCGGCGAGTCGAGCTTGAGCCAGACGCGGATGAGGTCTGCTTGCACCTCGAACCAAATCTTGCTGCCGTGCTCGCCGTGTTGATCCAGGTAGGCCTTGAAGGCGGTGAGCTGGGCGGGCACGGTGATACGGGCTCCGTGGTCGGCTTCGAGGTGAAGGTAGGCGAGCAGGGAGGCGCGCGCATCGGGGCTGTCGGGGCCTTGCTGGGTGGCGAGTAGGCTGGCGTGGCGGTGCTGCAAGCGGATGGCGGTTTTCCATTCGCCGATGGTGCTGTAAAGGCCGACAAGACGGGCGATGAGGCTAAGCTGTAAGCTGGGCTCATTTTCCATTTCAAGCAGTAGCTTCTCACTGCGATCGAGGGCGAGCTTGAGCACTTCGGGGTTGCTGCCTTGGTGGGCTTCTTCAGCAGCGTTATCGAGGAGTTGTTCGAGGAAGGCAGCGGTCTGCTGTGCGCGATGGGTCTCGCCTTGGGCAGTGGCTTCAGCGAGGGTGGCGCGGGCGCTTTGTTGCTCGGCGATGCGTTGTTCGCGACGGGCTACGATGGCTTGCCAGATGGCGATGCCGCTGCCAGCAAAGATGGCGATGGCGCTGATGCTGGCGGCGATGAACGCAGCGCGATGGCGGCGCATCCACTGCGCGGTGATGTAGCTGACGCTGGGTGGATGAACGGTGACGGGTTCGTTGTTGAGATAGCGCTGAAGGTCTGCTGCAAACTCGGCGGCGGAGGCATAGCGGTGGCGAGGCTCCTTTTGCAAGGCACAGAGTGCGATGGAGTCGAGGTCTTTTGAGATGGCGGATTTCTGATGGCCGATTGTCAATTGGGCGATGCCACTCACGGCGGAGTTTTTCTCCCCTTCGCGATCCGCGATCCTCAGTCTGCAATGCGATGGCCGCTGCGGCACGATGTCATTCATCATCCGCTGCATCTCTTCACGGCTGAGCGAGCGGAGGCTTTCTGTATCGAAGGGCGGCTGGCCCGCCAGCAGTTCATAGAGCACTGCGCCGAGGGAGTAGATGTCGCTGCGCGTATCCATTTCCTCCAGGTTGGCGAATTGCTCGGGCGACATGTACGGGAGCGTGCCCATGGTTCGCTCGACGCTCTTCGTCGAGGAGATGCGGGCTGCCTGCTGTGCAATGATTGCCTTGGCGATGCCGAAGTCGATGATCTTGGGCACGGGCTGGCCATCGACTTCGGTGATGAGGATGTTGGAGGGCTTGAGATCGCAGTGGATGATGCCTTTTTGATGCGCGTGCTGCACGCCCATACACACGGCTTTAAAGAGGCTGATGCGCTGGCCCAGCGGCATCTCTCGCTCGGCGCAGTAGCGGGTGATGGGGCTGCCCTTCACAAGCTCCATGATGAAGTAAGGCCGCTCATCGTCAGTGTGGCCAGCATCGAGGATGGCGGTGATGTGGGGATGCGCCATTCTCGCGAGCACGTGGTATTCCAACTCAAAACGACGGATAACCTCGCTCGACGAGTCCATGCCCAGCTTGATCAACTTCAGCGCGACTTGCCGCTCGACTGGCAGCGACTGCTGCGCCCGCCACACAATGCCAAAGCCCCCCTCGCCGATCTGCTCTATGAGCTGGTAGGGGCCGATGAAATCTCCCGGCTGTTCGGTGCCGAGATCGCACGGCATGAGGACATCCTCCAACAGCGCGGCGATGACGGCGTCATCAAGGCGAGGTTCAGTCAGGGAGGAGCGCATCATAGGATCTGGTGCCTTGCAATAAGCTGAAATGAGCGAAAGTGTGACAGCGTGTTTGATGTTTTTTGCGGCACTTGATGCTTCGCTTCTCATAGCTCGGCGTGACGGCTCACCCTTTAGACATGCAAGCGCACTTTACCAACACGAGCTGGACGATGATCCTCGATGCCGCCAAGACCGATGCGCGCGAGAGCAGGCCCGCGCTGGATCAGCTATGCCGCACGTACTGGGAGCCGTTGTATTATTATGCATGCAGCATGGGCAAGAGTCATCAAGACGCAGAAGACATCACGCAGGCATTCTTTCAGCACTTGTTGGTGACCAACCTGCCAAGCCGCGCCAAGCCTGAGCTGGGGCGCTTTCGCAGTTATCTCCTCACCTCTATGCGGCACTTCATCCTCACCGCCCATCGCAATGCAACCGTGCAAAAGCGTGGCGGCAAGGCAGAACATCTGCGCCTAGATGATCAGCACGAAGAGCGCCAGGAACTCAGCACGGCCAGTTCAATCGAGGCGACCTATGATCGCCACTTCGCGCACGCATTGGTCTCCAACGTGCTCGATCAATTGGCCAATCAACAAGCCGCCCTGGGCAATGAAAGTCGCTTCAACCTGTTGCGCCCATTGCTGCTCCTCCCCGAGAACGGTGCCGCCGCACAAAAGGAACTGAGCACGCGTCTCGGCATGACTGAGACGAATATCCGCACCTCGCTAAGCCGCCTGCGTGCCCAGTTCCGCGACCTAGTGCGCAAGGATGTGGCCCGCATCGTCGATGACCCTGCCGATGTGAATGACGAGATCGCGTACTTGCTAAAGGCACTCCGGTGAATTTGAAGTGCAGCCATTCAAAGCACAGCCGAGAGACACACGCCGTACGAAGCGTTAGCAGCAGTCCCCCCGCACCTGTTCCTCGTCTCCCCATCTCATAGTCTCCAAGTCTCCCCGTCTTTCCGCCCCCATGGCCACCATTTCCGACATCCTCCACGCTGAAGACATCTCCCCACTCGCCCACTTGCAGCTCTTCGCACGCACCGTTGTCGAAGGTTTCACCACCGGCCTCCATGCCTCGCCGCACAAGGGATTCAGCGTCGAGTTCCGCCAGACGCGGCCCTACGTGCAGGGCGACGAGATTCGTCGCATCGACTGGAAAATCTTTGGCCGCACCGACCGCTTCTACATCCGCGAGTACGAGGAGGAGACCAATCTGCGCGCCACCATCGTGCTCGATGCCAGCGGCAGCATGGGCTACAAAGGCACCCAGGGGCAGGAGAAGTTCGACTACGCGCGCAAGCTCGCCGCCTCGCTCGCCTACCTGCTCATGAGCCAGCAGGATGCCGCCGGTCTCATCACCTTCGACAGCAAAGTCCGCACCTTCGTGCCCAACCGCACCCGCATCACCCACCTGCACCACCTTCTCGAAGCCATGGTGAAGACCGAGCCCGGCGAAGACACCGACCTCGCCAGCGTCGTTGAATCCCTCGCCCCACGGTTGAAACGGCGCGGCCTCATCATCCTCATCAGCGACCTCTTCGACGATGCCGCCGCACTGCTGCGCGCCATCGGCATCCTGCGCCGTCAGGGTCACGAGATCATCATCTTCCAGCTCTGGGATCGCGACGAGATCGACTTCCCCTTCAGCCGCTGGAGCCGCTTCGAGAACATGGAAGACATCGAGGAATTCATGATGCTAGACCCCGCCGCGATCCGCCAAAGTTACCTCAAAGTGCTAGCCGACTGGCGGCAGACGCTCACCGAAGGCCTGCGCAAACACGAAGTCGATCTCATCCCCATGATCACCGATGAACCCCACGCCGAGGCGCTACGCAAGTACCTCGCCCTGCGGATGCGCCGCTAGCCAGCTTCCAAGTAGCCTTGCCCGTGAGGGCGAGGTTCCCTGGTAGTAGGCCAGTTGGCCCCACCGCTGACACAGAAAGCAGCGTGGCACAGGCATCCTGCCAGTGTTTCCCCCCAACCAGGAAAATCATTTTCTCAGTGTAACTCTTCAAGTGCTGTCGATCTGAACCCCAGAGGGGTTCTTCTTGAATAACCTGGGGTCATACGACCCCAGGCTATTCGAGGGAAATACTTGCATGGTTCGGCAGACCACCTTAATCGTTACACCATTTTTTACAGTCATCCTGATCAGCCAAGCCTCATTACTTGCAGACGTTCCCGAGGCCGTTCTAACTCTGCTCCGACAAGACCTCAGTGCAGGGATGCATGCATCGGATCCGACTGTCACCGACGATAAGGTTGCCCAGGAATTTGGGGCCTTCGAGAAAGCGGCGGCTGATGGACCAGCGACGTTGCGAAGTGCTTTGCTTTCACGCCTACTGAGTTAGAAGCCTTTAACCCGAACGCCGCGATTGATCGGCGACTATCATCACCAATCCTTGGCCTGATGCGGTTCGGCGACGGCGGGCTCGGTATTTTCCAATACAGTCCCGCCATCGCCAAACCGCCTGAGACTCAAGCCTTGGCAAAGCTAGCC
>JANOAR010000106.1:0-10748 GCA_031411235.1 Verrucomicrobiota bacterium
TGCGACGTAGCATGGTCAAGGCGGCATCCAGTTGCTGCATGAAGACATAGCCGCGACCGTCCTGGTAATCGTCGTAGCGATTGAAGGCCGCTTGAATGTCGAGGTCGGCCTGAAGCAGCAGAATGAGGTCGATCATGGCTGTGGGCCGAGGATACGAGCCTTTACGACCTCCCAAGTGGTGAACTGATCTGGGTTTTGGCGGAACTGCTCCATGCGTCGATCCAACTCGGCGACAATCTCCCGTGACACGGGCACCTCCGAAGGATGTTCCTCAAGGTCATTCCAAAGCTCGGTGACAAAGATGAGTTTTTCAGCGGAAGATAGCTGACGCACTTCGGGATACTGGTCGAGGATCATAGTGGCGAGAGGTTAACCGGCCGATGAGCGATTGGCAAGAATGCTAAGCCGTGCGTGAGCATCAAGAAAGGCATTCTGCTGGGGCTGTCTAGTCATGTTGAAGGGCCAAGAATCACGTCTGCACTCGCCAATGGGGTATTGGCCCCGTTGTTGGCGAAGGCAATGCGTGCGATGATGGCCATGCCGCACCAACTGGTGTGAGCAACGTAACGCGCTACTTCAACCCGCTCTAGCCTCCATGAAATCTACCCCTTGCCCCCAAACTAACCGTGCATGTTATGCTCGGAGTCTCCTCTTTATCGCGGCGCTTGTTGCGCCTGCCGTGCAAGCGGAGCCACCCGGCTTATTGAGTCGGCTTGGTCGGTCTATCTTTAATGTCACGGAGCGCTTGGAGCGCGGCGGCGAGAACGAAAACAAGCCGAAAAGCACGGCGGCCGATACGCGAACTCCTTTAGTGCTGGATCAGTACGGTCGTCCTATCCCTTCGCGCAATTTTAGAGCCAAGAAGCCAAGCTCAGCCCCGCCGCCTGTAGCCTATCCAGCAGGCCAAACTCGCTACCTCAACGAAACACAGCCCTATGTGCAGCTTCAACCCGGCAGCTACCTCAACCCGCCAAGTATTAAAACGACTGAGCAGGATCGTCCTTATACGAGTGGAACCGCTCCTGCTTCGACGACGGGTAGCTTCAGTAGTGGAGGCAAACCCAAACCTCGTGCCCATGAGCGCATTGCCTTCGATCCTCTTTTGGCAAACCCTCTGCCAAACAGCACTTCTAACGACCCGGCACAACCTTCTGCGCAGCCTACTGTAACGTCCGCTCCGACAACACAAATCACATCCAGCGGGAGTATCACCACCGTGCCTGCTCCGGCCGCGCCACCACAAGCGACAGTTAAACCCGCTGCAACGCCTGAGGATGTACCATTCGCCACTTTTTTGCGCCCAGGCCACGTGCGTATGCCCTTCGCACCTCATAGTACTTTAAACGTGGAAGGCATGGCCAGCGGTTCGTTGGCAAGAGATCCTACGTCGGGGCGGAAGTTTCGTGTGCCTTGAGTCGAATGAAGGGCTCGAGCCATTTTGCCACTTTGTATCACGAACCATTGAGATCGCCGCAACCTCACTACGCGACGATCTCTTTCGCCACGCTGCCGTACACATCGGTCAGGCGGAAGTCGCGGCCTGCGTATTTATACGTGAGGCGTTCGTGATCGAGGCCTAGCAGATGCAGCACGGTGGCGTGCCAGTCGTGGATGTGCATTTTGTTCTCCACGGCCTCATAGCCGTAGTCGTCGGTCTTGCCGTAGTTTATGCCGCCTTTCACGCCGCCGCCGGCCATCCACATGGTGAAGCCTTTGTTGTTGTGGTCGCGGCCATCGTCGAGTTGGGCGTGCGGGGTGCGGCCAAATTCGCCGCCCCAGATGACGAGCGTGTCCTTCAACAGACCGTGCTGGGCGAGGTCGGTGAGCAGGCCGGCGATGGGCTTGTCGATGTTGTTGCAGTTGCGTTTCAGGTCGGCGGTGAGGTTGCGATGCTGATCCCAGTTGCCAGCGGTGATCTCGATAAAGCGTACGCCTGCCTCGACGAACTTGCGCGCCATGAGGCACTGTTTGCCAAAAGTATCCGTGCCTTGGCTGTCGATGCCATACATCGACTTGGTGGCGATGGTTTCGGTGCTGAGATCCATGACGTGCGGCACCTCGGCCTGCATACGGAAGGCCAGTTCATAGCTGGCGATGACACCTTCCACCTCAGGGCTGGTGCCGCCGTCTTGTTTGAGTCGGCTTTGATTCAGCGATTGGATGAGGTCGAGCTGGGTGCGCTGGGCTTCCGTATTAAGGGTGGGGTTTTTGACGTTGCTGAGCGTGGGCGTGGCACCGCCGCCACCGCGCTGGGCAAAGGCTCCAGGGCCACCGTTGCCGAGCTTGGTGCCTTGGTAATACGCAGGCAGGAAGGCGCTGCCGTACGAGCGGGCACCGTTAGCAGGCGGGCTGATGGTGATGAAGCCGGGCAGGTTATCGTTCTGAGTGCCGAGTCCATACAAGGCCCAGGCACCGAGCGAGGGCCGCACGAACTGCGCAGTGCCAGTATGCATCTGCATGAAGGCCTGCGGGTGTGCAGGCACATCGGTGGCCATGCTGTTGATGATGCAGAGTTTGTCGGCGTGTTTGCCCAGCTCGGGCAAGATTTCGCTGATCCACAAACCACTGCGCCCCTGCTGACTAAACTTCCATGGCGAGGCCATCAATTTGGTCTGGCCAAAGCGGCCCGAAGCCGAGGGCGCAGACTTGCCCGCATCTTTGGCGAGCAGCGGCTTGTAGTCGAGCATATCGACATGCGAAGGCCCGCCCTGCATGCAGAGGAAGATGACGTGCTTGGCCTTCGCGCCGAAGTGCGGCTGCTTGGGGGCGAGAGGACTGGAAGACAATGCTGGCGAGGCACGCAGCGCTTCCTGTTGGGCGAGCGCAGCGAAGGCAAGATAGCCAAAGCCGTTGGACGTGGTGCGGAGGAAGTCGCGGCGGGTGGCGGTAGGCGTGTTCATGGGCGTTAAGAATGAGGATTTACGATGTCGATATGCAGTGATTGAGGGCGAACTTTGAAGCGTTGGGTGGCTAGGTTGGCTGACTCAGACGGCAACCACGGATGAACACGGAGGTCACGAATGGGGCGTATCTGTTGGCCATAAGAATGACATTGGATTCAATTTCATGATGCCTTTCCATTTGTGATTATTCGTGTTCATCTGTGGTTAGGCTTGGTTCAAACTATCGAATAGCCCGCGCCTTCGCTTAGCCTGTCAGTTCAAATACCGGAATTCAGCGCTGGCCATGAGCGCTTGGCAGAAGGCCGTCATGGCGGCGTTGCTTGCTTGCTTTGTTGCTTCGGCAGTGAGCGTTTTGCCTTTGGCAAACTTGCTGGTGAAGGTCATGAAGAAGCTGCGGATAGCGCTTGCCTCATCGGGCGTGGGGCTTCGTGCGAAGCACAAACTAAAGGCTCGCGCGAGCTTGTCGGGGCCGCTGCCTTCATAACTCCCAAGACGCCGGGCGAAGGCTTTGGCGATGCCTTGCGCCTGCGGGCTGTTCATCAGGTAGAGACTTTGGCTGGAGACGTTGGTGGCGTCGCGATCACCGGTGACGAGGCTGGCGTCGGGGAAGTCGAAGAGATTGAGCGACTCTTGGATTTGGTCGCGGATCACAGGCAGATAGACGCTGCGGCACTGCTCGCTGGGCTGGGCGATTTCGCGTGATAGGGCGAAGAGACCTTCTCGACCATCGGCGACACGGGCCACAGGTGAACCGTCGATGGGATAGAGATTGAGCAGACCTGAGACGGAGAGCATGGAGTCGCGGATGGCTTCGGCCTCCAGGCGGCGCTTGTTCATGCGCCAGAAGTGGTTGTTGTCGGGGTCGGCGGCTTCATTGGCGGCGCTGGGGTTGCTGCTCATCTGGTAGGCGCGGCTGAGCATGATCTCTTTGATCGTGCGCTTCACGCTCCAGCCGTTGTCGATGAAACGGGTGGCGAGGTGGTCGAGCAGCGCGGGGTTGCTCGGGGCCATGCCTTTGACTCCGAAGTTATCGGGCGTGGCGACGATGCCTTTGCCGAAGAGGTGCAGCCAGATGCGGTTGGCCATCACACGAGCGGTCAGCGGGTTGTCCCTGGAGGCGATGAACCAGGCGAGGTCGAGACGACCGCTGCCCTGGCCGATATTCAGCGGCTCGCCCTTGGGTAGCAGCACTTCGACGAGACCGCGTGGCACCACGTCGCTGGGCTGGTTGATCTCGCCGCGCACGAGCAATGGCGTATCCGTCGGGAAGGTCTTGTCGAGCACGCCCATCGCCAGCGGGCGCGGTGCGCCGTCATCGTAGAAGAGGCCGACATCGGCCTTGGCATTCTCGGCGTTGGAACGCTGCTGGCGAAGGCGAATAGCGTCGATGGCCTTGTTGTTATTGCTGCGCATGGCAGCCATGGCTTCGGCCCTGATTTGGGTGGCCTCGGTCTCTTGTGCTTCGGCTTTGCGTTTGAGCATCGCCACCTCGGTCGGACTTATCTTGCCTAGAGAAGCGATTTGCCCAGCTTCACGATCCAGCTCGATGAGGTCGCTGGGGTGGTTGTTCTGAAGCTGTACGTGCGAGCCGTAGAGTGTGTCGCTGCTGAGGAAGATACCCGCGAGGGCGTAGTAGTCGCGCTGGCCGATGGGATCAAATTTGTGATCGTGGCAGCGGGCGCAGGCGATGGTGAGGCCGAGCATGGACTGCGACATGACGTCGATCTGCTCGTCGGTGATGTCCATGTTGAACTGCCGCCGATCCCGCTCGGCATGGTTCTTCGCACCGATGGCGAGGAAGCCCGTGGCGACGATTTTCTCAGCCTGATCTCGCTTGTTTTCTGAGCGCATCAAGTCGCCCGCGAGCTGCTCTTTGATGAACTGATCATAGGGCATGTCTTTGTTGAAGGCAGCGATGACGTAGTCGCGGTAGCGCCAGGCGTGGGGATAGAGCACGGCGACTTCCTTGCCCGCGCTCTCGGCGTAGCGGGCGACATCGAGCCAGTGGCGACCCCAGCGCTCGCCGAAGCGGGGGCTGTCGAGATAGCCGTCGATGATGCGCTTCACCGCATCGGGACTGGTGTCGGCGAGGAAGGCTTTTACCTCATCAGGTGTGGGCGGCAGGCCCGTTAAATCAAAGGCGATGCGGCGGATCAGCGTCGCTCGGTCGGCATCGGGCATAGGCTTCAAACCAGCGGCTTCCATGCTGGCGAGGAGGTGCTTGTCGATGTCGTTGCGCGGCCAAGCGGTGTCTTTCACAGCGGGCGCTGGAATGTCTTTCACCGGCTGGAAGGCCCAGTGTTTGCGGCCTTCATCCATGTCGATCTGGCGCTTCTTGGGGGCATTCGCAGCGACGGTGCCTGTGGCTTCGCGCGGATCGGACGCGCCCATTTCGATCCACTTTTTGAAGTCAGCGATGACGTCGGCAGAGAGCTTCTTTTTCGGCGGCATCTGCATGTCTTCATCGGCCCAAGTCATGGCGACATAAACACTGCTGGCGGAAGGCTTGTGCGCGGTGATGCCGGGCTTGCCGGATTCGCCGCCGAGCACGGTGCCTTCTTTGGTGTCGAGCGCGAGGCCACCTTTGAGCTTGGGAGACTTGGCCGAGTGGCACTTGTAGCAGCTCTCCACGAGCACAGGGCGGATCTTGTTTTCAAAGAAGGCCGTCTGCTCTGCACGGGCGACAAGCGCAGTGCAAGCGAGGAGGGCAGGGAAGAGGAATCGAAGGGCTTTCATGATCTCGGTGAATGGCCGTGGTTGAACTCAGCTCGGTGCGATGAGTTGCACCCAAGGAGTCTTCACCAGAGGCTTACCGAAACTTGGGGAAGAGTTTCAATAGGGCATCAGTGACCCTTCAATTCGGGAAGGATTAGCCCTTCGCCTGCGCCCTCACGGATACAGCAAATAGCGCTGTCGCTGGCTGCGAAAGGCTGCCGTGCTAATGCGCCAGCCTGCGACGATGCTGGATGCGGGCACGCCCCGGCGCAGGTTATGGTAGAGGCTGTCGCTGCCGTACACTTTATTGAAAAGGTTCAGTTTATCGCCGCTCATTCGCCCGATGACCTTGCCCCCGCTGAGACGATTTAACTCCGCGAGGAGATACACATCCAAGGCAGTGAGATCGCCCGCCGTGCGCGGGTTGATACTGAGCTGCACGCCGCCAAAGCCGCTGCGCGAATAGGGAGCCATGCCCACGCCTGCGAACCCCCAGTTCCGCGCCGCTGCGTACATCGCCTGCGGGCTCACGCCACTCGCACCCGCATAGGCGAAAGGGTTGCCCCAGCCGATGCCTACATCCGCAGCGGCAGCACTGCCGAGGATACCTGTGGCCACATAGTTCGCGGGCGAGGTGGCATAGGGGATATTGGGCGAGGTCGCGTGCCAGGTTAGTCCTGTGTCTTGCCAGATCATGCTGCGCTGCCAGCCCTGCATTTTCACCACATCGAGGCGCGGCACACGGCTGATCCAGCGCTGACTCGCGATCATCATGGCCAACTCGCCCGTGGTCATGCCATGCACATAAGGCACGGGTATCTGACTGACAAAGGACTTCCAGCGAGCCTCCAGTGGCGGGCCTTCGACACGCCAGCCGCCGAGGGGATTGGGCCTGTCCAGCACGATGAAACCTTTACCGTTCTCTGCTGCTGCCTCCATGGAGACGGCCATCGTACTGATGTAAGTGTAGCTGCGGGCACCGATGTCTTGCACGTCGAAGACCAGCACATCGACATTTTTTAGCATCCAGGGCTGTGGCTTGCGGTAGTCGCCATGCAGTGAATAAACGGGTAGTCCCGTCACGGAGTCGCGTTGATCGCGCACCCGCTTGCCCGCCGTCTCGGTGCCATAAATCCCATGCTCAGGGCCGAAGAGTGTTGTGAGTTGCCCGCCCAGCGCACGCTGCATCACTGAGCGCGAGCGCTCGCCACGCGAGGTGTAGCTGGTGTGGTTGGTGATGAGGCCGACGCGCTTGCCGCGCAGCAGATCAAAGTTCCTCGAAGCCAGCACGTCGATGCCCAGCATGAATCGCCCACCCGAGGCAGCGGGTGCATAAGTCGGCGAGGACGGAGCCGTACAATGAACGAGAGACAAAGCGGCGAGAGCGGCGAAGGCGATGCGGGAGATGGGATTCATCATACCAAGATGAAGCCGTAAAAGCGGAGGTAAATCAAGCCTGGAGCAAGGGGGGCTCAGCGAACTCACCGCTACTGCACCGTCGGCGCAGGAATCTCGGGTGGCGTGTAGGGGATGGCCTTGGGCACTTCGTACGCTCGCCAGAATCGCTGCGGGCCAAACTCGATATACAAATTCTCGCCCGCCTTCAAATACAGACGCGAGGGCAACGGCGTGCCATCCGAGGCTAGGCGGCGCTTGTCCTCGCGATAGACCACGCCGCTGCCCGAGGCATCGGGGTCGAGCTTGATCATCCGAGCATCATCGCGATGCACAGGCTGGTGCATCCTGCGGTAAAGGCCCGTTGTCTGGCCTGGGCAGGGCACATTGGCCGCGAAGAAATCATCGAACCCCACAGGATTGTAATACGCCGTATCCCCAAGTGCCGTGGGATAGACGGCTCTCTCGTAGCCATCCTGCTGCGCGTCGATCACGCGATGGCTCTCCACGCGCCAGGCAAATAACACGCACAAAACGAGCATGTAGGCCCAGGCCATCAAAAGCCTGCCTGGGGTGCCTCGCCGTTCATTCGTCGCCATAATCTTCGCTTGCCAAAGGAGACGCAATCGCTCCGCTGCGCAACTCCGCCGAATTTACCCAGCGTGGATGTTCAGAACGTCGCATAAACACCCAGTTTCTGTTTGACAGTTGTTGACACCCCTCTAGCATCGCCGCCCCTGTCGAGGGTCAATCAAACACACCCCTCGCTCTTCCAGCAACGCTCTATTCAATGAAAACACTCTCTGCCAAGGCCGAACAAGTTGACCGTAAATGGTGGGTCATCGATGCCAAGGATAAAGTCCTTGGTGATGTCGCCGTGACCGCCGCCAACCTGCTTCGTGGCAAGACCAAGCCTATCTTCACCCCGCACGTCGATACGGGTGACTTCGTGGTCGTCATCAATGCCGCTACCGTTGTCCTCACCGGCAAGAAGGAAACGCAAAAGACTTACACCCGCGTGTCAGGTTACATCGGCAACCAAAAGAGTGAAACCGCTGAGAAAATGCGCGCTCGCAAGCCACAGCTCCTCGTCGAGAAGGCTGTCAAAGGCATGATCCCGCACAACCGTCTTGGTCGTGCCGTCATCAAGAAATTGAAGGTGTATGCCACTGCCGAGCATCCCCATGAGGCCCAGGCTCCCCAGCCCTTCGTGCTCGCCTAATTTCACTCTGAACTGAATCGTACACCTTTTTATGAGCACCCTCCAAAAGCCCGCTACGGGCCGCCGCAAGAACGCCATCGCCCGCGTTTTCCTCCGTGCTGGTAACGGCCAAATCACCGTCAATGGCCGCGACTTCGAAGAATACTTCCCCACGCTCGCCCTCCAGAACCAACTCCTCGTCCCCCTCACCCTCACCAACAGCCGTCCTAACTACGACGTGATCGTGAATGCTCACGGCGGTGGTGTGACGGGCCAGATGGGTGCTGTCCGCCTCGGCCTCGCCCGTGCGCTGATCGTCGAGAACCCCGAGCTGCGCGGCGTGCTCAAGGCTGCTGGCCTGCTCACCCGTGACTCCCGTATGAAGGAACGTCTCAAGCCCGGTCGTCCCGGTGCTCGCAAGCGCTTCCAGTTCTCCAAGCGTTAATCGCTCGGCGTTTCCATTGTTGTCGTTTTTTAAGGCGAGGAGTTCAGGCTCCTCGCCTTTTTTGTGCCCAGGTTTACTGGTTCGGCGAGGGAACCAGCAGGCTCAGCTTGGAGCCCGCCACCAGTCTCGCCTAGCATCGCCGCCACTATGACTTCATCCCCTTTCGATCTTAGCAGCCAAGACATCTGGGTCTTTGGCGGAGCTGGCTATCTCGGGCACTCCGTTGTGTCCCTGTTGGCTCATATGAAGGCCAAAGTGCTCTGCATCGACCTCGGGAATCGTGCGCAGCAAATGATCGCGGAACATGGCCTCGCAGCGCACGTCACCGCTGCCTCGCTTGATGCCTCAGACACCGATGCCGTAGAGGGCTTCGTAGCAGCGCAATGTGCCCAGCGTGGCACGCCCAGCGGTATCGTGGTGATGACCTACGCTGCCACCACCAAGCTCCTAGACGACCTCACCGCCGAGGATTTCGACCGAGTGAACCACGGCAACCTCACCGCTACCTTTGTCCTCGCGCGTACGGTTGCTAGCCGCATGGCCGAGCGTGGCAGCGGCAGCCTCGTGCTCTTCTCCAGCATGTATGGCAGCGTCTCGCCGGATCCCCGCATCTACGCCGAGCCCATGACCACTAACCCCATCGAATATGGCGTGGGCAAGGCAGGCATCCAGCAGATGGCACGCTACCTTGCTGTCCATTACGGTCCACGCGGCGTGCGCTGCAATGCCATATCGCCTGGCCCTTTCCCCAACCCAACGATCCAGCGCGAACAGCCAGCCTTCGTCGAGCGACTGGCCCAAAAAGTGCCCCTCGCCCGCGTTGGCCAAGCTCCCGAAATCGCAGGCAGCGTGGCCTTCCTACTCAGTGATGCCGCGAGCTTCATCACGGGCCAAAACCTCGCTGTGGATGGTGGCTGGGTGGCTTGGTGAAACACTGAGTCTGTCGGCAACACTGCAACGGATTCACTTTCTCTGCCGCGCTTTGACCCTACAACGCCAGTTCACCGGTCACGCAGCCTGTGGTGGGCATTGAGCGCAGCATATGACGGCTAGGTGCCGCGCTTTGGCTTCAAAGGCGCTGGACGCCAACACTGTTCCATAGCCGAGGGCGGCGACGAGGTGAGCCCGAATACATTTCACCTGCATCAGCATCTTGATGGCCACATTGATCTACTGCGATTGTAACCGGAAGAAGGCCGAATTATCTGGCACGGTGAAGCTGAACTCTACTTTGCCTTCCGCATTGAGGATGGTCTGCGGGGCGGTCATCGGGAGGGGGGTAAAATGGATGAGGTCGGTCGATTTCTGTACGCCGACAGTAATCGTGAATACGCTGGTTACAGGGTCTCGTTGAATCAACGGCACGCCGACATTCAACGCTTGAATTTGTGAAGGCGTATAAAGCCCTGCAGAGTTAGCGCTGGCATTGAGCGTAGTCACGAGCGCCGCGTTACTGACCTGCCAGTTAAAACCAAGCGTTGCCATTTGAAATTCTGCCGCATCACTCATTCCATCGTTGTCAGAATCCTGAGTGAGATTCAGCGCTACACCAGCCAAAGTGAAAGTGAAGGGATTTTCATCAGCGTCATTGTTGGCGATGTGCAGAGTTGCTGTTCTAGCGCCGCCAGCCGTAGGCGTGAACGACACCGCAAATGTTGTAGTGCCGCTTGGTTGCACGGTTGCGCTGGGATTCGATGTCACCACGAACTCCGACGCATTGGCTCCATCTTTGGTAATGGCAAGGCCATTAAGGCTGTCCGTGCCAAGACTTTTGATCGTGAAGGTAAGACTCGTGGAGTTACCCATATTCACAACCATGCTCTTCGTGCCACCATTGGAAATGTTAGTTCCAACGGGTTGTTCAATGGCGATTTCAGGAATGGGATCACTGCCCGTTATCGTGATGTCAAAAACACCCTCATCCGAGTCATTGCTGCCGAGGTGCAAGACTGAGATGCCACGGATATTTGGACCAAAAGTGAATTAGTTAGCGAGGGCGATATCGGCCTCGAAGCGGCTGGGGGAACGGTAGTTGAGGGAGGAGTGGAGGCGTTGGGTGTTGTAGTAGGAGTCGATGAAGGCGAAGAGT
>JANOAR010000107.1:0-13216 GCA_031411235.1 Verrucomicrobiota bacterium
GGCGATGACTCTCGCCACGTTTTGCCACCGCTGAACATGGATGCTCATTTTGTGATGGGTGACATCATCACTGGCAAGGCGGAGGATGAGTTGTTTCGCTCGGGCGTGGTCAACGCGACTTCGATGCACAAAGACAAGCGGGCGTCGATGATTGATCGTGTCGATAAGGCCGTGGCGCTTTGTGAAGGCGGCGACTATCACATTGTATGGTGCGAGTCGAATGCCGAAAGCGAGGCACTGGCCAAGGCCTTCGGCAAGCGCTGCGTCGAAATCAAGGGAGCGGACACGCTTGAAGAAAAGGAGGCGAGGCTTGAGGCCTTCAGCAAGGGCGAGGTGCCTATCATCGTGAGCAAGCCCAAGATTTGCGGCTTCGGCCTGAACTGGCAGCACTGCAACCATGTCGTGTTCGCCTCGATCTCCTATTCCTACGAGTCGCTTTATCAAGCCATTCGCCGATCCTGGCGATTCGGTCAAAAGCGGGCGGTGCAAGTCGATGCCATCATCGCGGGCACTGAGGTCAACATCTGGAAGGCCGTGCAGGATAAGATGAGTGCCCACGAACAAATGAAAGCGGCGATGCGCGGCGCGTCCCTCGACTTCTCCAAGGCTCGCAAGATCAAGCCTGCCTATCTCCCCTCTCACTCCACAACTCTACCCACATGGCTAACCTTCCAATGAGCAATTCCATTCAATGCCTCGACTCAAAGCATGGGTCTAACTACTCGGCCTACAATGCCGATTGCGTCGATTTCGTCGCACAAATGCCCGCTAACTCGGTGGATATTTCCATCTACTCGCCCCCGTTCGCCAACCTCTACATCTATTCTGACTCGGCGGCGGATATGGGCAACTGCCCCGATGACGAGGCCTTCTTTGAGCAATACAAATTCCTCATCGCGGAGCTGCATCGGGTGACTCGCCCTGGTCGCGTTTCCTGCGTTCACTCGAAAAATTTGGTGAACTACAAAAGCCGGGACGGCATGGCTGGCTTGCGCGACTTCCGAGGTGAAATCATTCGCGCTCACGTTGAAGCGGGCTGGGCTTATCACTCCGAAGTCGTCATTTGGAAAGATCCAGTCATTGAAATGCAAAGGACCAAGGCGCACGGGCTACTGTGGAAGCAACTCCGCGCTGACTCCACGTTCTCGCGCCAGGGGATGCCGGAATACATCACCATCTTCCGCAAGTGGGCCGATGACGAAAACACCGGCGTCCAGCCGGTTGAGCATACGCATGAAGAGTTCCCGGTTGAGCAGTGGCAGCGATGGGCAAGCCCGGTGTGGATGGATATTCGCCAGACGAACGTGCTCAACACGGCGATGGCGCGGGCCGATGCCGATGAAAAACATATCTGCCCTCTCCAGTTAGATGTTATCGAGCGCTGCCTTGGCCTTTGGAGCAATCCAGGTGACACGGTGTTTAGTCCGTTCATGGGCATCGGCTCTGAGGGTTACATGGCGCTGAAATACGGGCGCAAATTCCTCGGCACGGAATTGAAGCCTGAATACTGGAAACAGGCCTGCAAGTTCCTCGATTCAATGGAAGCCGATAGCGATGATCTGTTTTCACGGATGCGCCAACTGGCCTCATAGTTTCACCACTTTTGCCCCAGCGGGAAGCCTCGCGCCCTATCGACAATTGACCAAGAACCAACACAACTAATATCTCAAAATGAGTCTTATCCTTACCAAGCAACCGGGGAATTTTCTCCCCCATCCCGTCACTGAAAACCCCGTGCGTGCCGTCATCGTTGACATTACGCCGGTCAAAGAAGTGGAGCGCACCGACCCCAAGACCAAGGAAAAATACAAGAAGCTCGTCTTCCGCGTCGTCTTTGAAACGGAAGTGCTGAACGATGAAGGCAAGCGCTGGTGTGTGTGGTCGCGGCCCTACGGTGCCGACGGCAAAGACCCGCTGAATGAGAAAGCCAATCTGCGCATTGACCTGAAGAAGATCCTGGGCCGTGATCTCACGGCGGATGAACTGAAGTCGTTCGACGTGGAGTCAACGCTCCTGGGTAAGTCGGTGCGTTTGATGGTGGATCACGAGGAGAGCGAGGGGAAGGTGTATGACACGATCACTCTCATCAAACACGCGGCGGAACCCTTCGCAGCCTGCGGTGCCTATGTCCGTGTGAAGGATCGGAAGAAGGACGACGATGCGCAATATTCGGCAGCGGCAGCGCCGTCGAAAGAGAAGGCTGCGCCTCCTCCTGCTGCGGCAGCAGTGGAATCTCCCGGCATTCCGAATGAGCCTGCGCAGTGGGAGATGGTCAAAATCCATCTCGACGGCTATGGCGGCGTGTGCATGAAAGACCTCGATGCCGATCTTGCCGAGGAGCTGGCAACCACGGGCCTCGCTGAACTCGAAGCCAAGGAAAAGAAGCTCATCGCGGATCGCCGTCTTATCGCCGCGATCAAGTCGATGAAGTCTGAACTCGGCCTCTAAACCCCTTTCGTCACTCGCTGCTTACATGGCTGAAGCTGTAGAAAGTGGGGCCGTGAAGCGGCGGGTGATGGATTCAACAAACAATGCCTGTGGCCGGTGCCTATGAAGTCCGGCCAGTAACACCACATAGATAGCCAAGCATCCCTGGAGCGTGCGGCTGGTCTTTTGCAGACTCCTTATTTCCCATCTCAAATTATGAAACTCACAGGATTCTTTTACAACCTACTCGCTGCCCTTTTCGGCAAATCAAAAAAAGCCCCAACGCGGGTGGAACTTTTGCAGACTCGCGGCGAGCTGCTGAAGGATAAGCGCTGCATCGCGGCTGCCCAACTGGCTGGCAATAGCCGACTGCGGGAGGCGCATCGCGTCGCCTGCATCGGTGGCTACCGGGCCAAGATGACAAAGGTGCAGGCAGGCAAGGGCAACCATTCGACGTGCGGCATTCCGCAGAGGTTTCTTTTGGCCTACGGCCTCGACCAATAAACCCCAGAGAAACCAAAGACTACTTTCCAAAAACATGAATGCAACTACTGCGCCCTTGGCGCTGACAATTCCCGATGACAATGGCATGGCCGTTGAATCCGTAGCGAGCCTCAAACTCGTCTTCGCTCCCTTCTTTGCCCAAGCTGAAGAGTGGCGGGTGAAGGCGCTGGCCTGCAAAGTTACCGATCCTACTGACAAGGCGGGCATGAAATTCGCCCGCGAGTCGAGGCTGGCGCTGCGGGAAATCCGCTGCGAGGTGGAGCGCAATCGCAAGGCGGCAAAGGCTGACTCGCTGAAGAAAGGCCAGTTCATTGACATGATCGCTGGCACTTTCAAAAGTGCCGTCGAGCCGATTGAAGCCTACCTTTTGGAACAAGAGGAATTCGGGGCACGGGAAGAATTGAAGCGAGTGGTTGCGCTGCGCGAGGGTCGCCATTCCCAACTCACTGAAGCAGGCGGATCGTTCGCCGGTGATCTGGGCACCATTACAGAGGCATCATTTGCACAGCTCATGCAGGATGCTCAAGACCTGCTCACGTTGCGGCGCGAGCGGGAGGCAAAGGCGGAAGCGGAACAGGTGGAAGCGGCCCGCGTGGCTGCTGAGGAAGCGACTCGAATGGCCGCAGAGAATGCGCGGCTGAAGGCTGAGGCTGAGGCAGCAAAGGAAGCGCTCGCTGAAGCTGAAGAAGCGGCGCGGCTGGAGAGTGAGGCCGCTGAGGCCGCGCTGGCTGCTGAGCGTGAGACAGCGAGACAGGAAGCGCTTCGACAACAAACCTTGCATGAAATTGAGCGAATGAAGGCAAAAATTTCTGCTGACGCAGCGGCGAGAGAATTGAAATTTGAACAAGATCGGGCTTCTAAACTCCAGGCTGAGCGCGACTTGATCGCCGCTGAACAGGTGAGGCAGGAACAAGAGGCGTTGGCAAAGATGCGAGCGGCGAAACAGAAAGCCGAGGAAGAAATCAAAGCGAAGCGGGACGCTGAAGAGAAGACCAAACGTGATGCCGAGGAAGTCATTCGGAAAGCGGCGTCGGCTCCCGACAGGGCCAAGCTCATGGCCTTTGCCAAGGTGCTTATGGAACTCGACCCTCCCCAAATGAGCACGGTAAAAGGTGCCGCTTTAATGGATGGCGTCTGCGATGCCATCGCGGTCATGGCTGACAAACTCTTCGCAGATGCTGCCATTCTATAAACCAACGGGCTACAACACTGCATTTACAAAAATATGACTTACTTCGATATTGAAACGGGGCCAATCCCCACAGAGGAGGCGCTGGTTTTCGCGCCTGAATTTGAAGCGCCGGGGAACTACAAAGACTCGGCAGCGATTGCCAAAAACATCGCTGAACAACAGGCCAAGTGGCTTGACCGTCTGGCGCTATCGCCGCTCACGGGTCGCGTGATCGCCATCGGCTTTGCGGACTCGGAAGGCGACGGCATTCGCATCCTCCACGGCGATGATGAGAAGGCCATCTTGGAAGAGTTCATTGACTTACATTCCGACGTGAGGATTGCGCCTCTGGTGGGATATAACATCATCGGCTTTGATCTGCCATTCATCTGGAAGCGGGCTCTGAAATACAAGCTGAAGTGTCCCGCGTGGTGGCTGAAAAAACCGTCGTGGAACCAATCGCCGCTGGTGCTGGACTTGATGGAGGTGTGGAAGGGTGGCGATTACCGGGCGGCGTTCGCCAAGATGGATCACGTCGCGAAGTTCCTCGGCATCCCTGGCAAAACGGGAGATCACGGCAAGTTTTTCAGCGAGCTGTATGCCGAAAACCAAGCCGAGGCGCTGGCCTACCTGACGCGAGATGTGGAGCTGGTGGAAGAAATTCACGGGAGGATTTGCCAATGAACTGGACTTCATTAAAACCTTCTCCGAGATCACACGCGGGCGCGGAAGTGAGATTCACTATTCGCCCCCAAAGCAACTCTAGAAGCGTGCGCCTCGTCCTCAGTGTGCGTCCCGACATCGCCAAGGCGGCTGGCTTCTTGGCTGGTGACAAGTTAACCTTGCAACACGGCAAGGATGAAAAGACGGGCAAGGCGCTGGGGAGGATGGTCGATGTGGCTGGGCCGGGATCGCAGCACTATCGAACGGAAAACAACGCTCGCGGCACGGTGGAATACTCATGCTCAGGCGAGGTGCGCGAGGCGTGGTCTGACAATGTCAGTCCTATGACTGACCTCGAATTCATCAGCGTGAAGAGAGGTGAGATCATTTTCTCAATGCCAGAATGGGAGGAAAACTCATGACTCTCGCTGAAAAGCTTGCGGCGAAACGGGCCGCTGCCGCTGCGCCTAGTCCAGCTCCCATGATTCTCTCGGGCGAGACGACAGAACCCACGCCTGAACCTCCTGGCATCGCTGGGACAACGCTCGGCGGTGTGGATGGACGGCGGCAGCTTGGTAGCTCGGAACTCGGTGAAAGGGCGGCGATGGTGCATGAGGCTGAAGGCATGGACAAGATATGGTCGAAGGTGCTGCAAAGCTTCGGCTCGCAGCTCTGCGTTGTGATCGAGGCAGGCAAGCCGGACGTGGCTTGGATCTCGGTGAAGCTGGACGGCAGGCCGGGGGCGATGCTGATTCACCCGCTGCCATGCACTACGGTAGAAGGGTGCATCCCATTTTGAGCTTCCACCTAAAAGCGGCGAACATGGGCGGACTGGATGCCAGCGGCGCGATGCCGCTGGACTTTGATCCTCTCTGCGGGCATCTGACGCCTGAACAAGCTGATGTGATTGAAGCGGTGGAGGCGGGCGGCAACGTCTTCGTCACGGGCAAGGCGGGCACGGGGAAGAGCACGGTGACAGCGGCGTTAATTGCTCGCCACTGCAAAGCCAAGGGTCTTTATGTCTGCGGCAGCACGGGCATCGCGGCCTACAATCTGAGTGATCGCCTTGCCCGTGATTTGCCCAAGGGTGTGGAGCTACCGAAATGCACCACGCTGCACCGCTGGGCAGGAATCGGACTTGGGCCTCAAGATGGAATGCCGTTTCAAGCCTTCTATGACGAATGGTTTTCGCCGGGGCGAATGAGCCGTGCGAAGATGGGCGCTTTGCAGCGGGCGAGGTCGGCGCGGTGCCTTGTCTTGGACGAGGTGAGCATGATTCCTGGGGCGTTGCTGGATTACTTGGACTGGCATTTGCGCCATGTCCGAGGCGTCGAGGATGCGCCCTTCGGCGGGGTGCAATTGATCGCGGTTGGCGACTTCCTTCAACTGCCTCCGGTGGCCAAGGATCAAAACTATGATTGGGCTTTTGCCTCGAAAGGATGGGAGGCGGCAGAGATGAAAGGCTGCGTGCTGCGGCATATCCATCGCCAAGCTGAACCTGTGTTTGCTCGGCTGCTGAATGCCTGCCGGGAGGGCGTCATTGATGCCAGTAGCGCGGCAGTGCTGGAGGATCGCGTTGCCCGTTTGCCGTCGAGTGAGATCATTCACATGATGACTCATAATCGGGAGGTGGATCGCTGGAATGACGTGAAGCTTGGGAAGTTGGCCGGCGAGGAAAGGATTTATTGGATGGGCTTCAACGAGTTCACCAAGGAATACGATCAGGCGGCACTTATCAAAAACTTGCTCGCCCCGCAATGCCTGAAGCTCAAAGTGGGCGCTCGGGTGATGGTAGTGGCGAATCTGAACGATCCTGCAACGGGTGACATGGTGGCCTGCAATGGCACGATGGCCATGGTGAAAGAGATGGATGACGTGCGGGTGTGGATCGTCACGGATGACGGCAAGGAACTGGGCGTTCCCAAGCAGCTTTGGACGCTGAACCCTTTGCTTGATGAGTCGCCGGGGGCTTTTCAAATCCCGCTGCGGCTTGCCTACGCGATGACGATTCACAAGTCGCAGGGATTGAGTTTTGACGCGGCCTATATCGACGCACGGGCGGCACGTGAGCCGGGGCAAACCTACGTGGCTTTGTCGCGCATTCGGACGCTGCAAGGGCTGCATTTAAAGGACTCTATTCGTGGGGTGATAACGAGTCAGAGAGCTTTGGAATTCATGCGGAGGATTGAACAATGAAAGCGAAAAAAGTGAAGGTGCTACCGAGGTCTTATTATTCGTGCCGTCAAATGGCCGAGGTGATGGAAACGCCAAACGAATCGGATTCACGGCGAATCATTGAAACGCGGAAGCTAATCACGCCGGAGGATATTCGACTGCTGAGACAGCTCAACGAATGGCCCGTGAGTCGATGGGTGGGCGGACTGAGGACGCTGAGGGCGATTCACTCGCTGCCTGTGGTGAAGATTGAAATCGGAGTTTTGCCGTCGATTCACAAAGGCACTTCGGGATTTAGTCTGAGTCGTCTCAAAGTCATGGCTGATAATATCGGCGTCCAGGTTGAAATGATCAAAGGCATGATTGTGATCGTCGCAAAGAGGGGAATGGAATCATGACCTTCCCTGAAATCGAAAGCGTGTCATGCCCGTGGTGCCGAGGCGGTGGGCGGGCTTTGTTTCGCCACTCGAATGCAGCCTGTGAGGACTGCGACGGGCGCGGCAAAATCGACGTGTGCGAGGAATGTGGCGAGAAAGAAAGCGCCTGCGCCTGCCCGTGTGAGGACTGCGGCATGGAGCGGCATGAATGCGAATGCGTGGAGGATGGCGAGGAATAAACATGCACGAACGAAAAGCAACAGGCGAAGGCAGCGGGCGCGGTCAACCCTATGTGCGGCGGGCTGAATTGCTCGCCGCTGGGGACGTGCTGATTGCCCACGGCCACACGGTCAAGGCGGCGGCGGACATTGTTGGAATCTCGCCCACGCTGCTGAGGCGCTGGCGGATCGAAGCGGCGAAAGGCCAAGTTTTTAGCGACAATTCACAGAAGAAAGGTAGCCGTGCGGCCCATGACAAATAACGATCTCGTCGATAAAATCAAAAGCGTCGCCACAGTCTGGGACGCTGCTGCGGTGTGCGGAGTCCACCTGCCGACGCGGGCGGGAATCAAGATCAAGGTGCCGTGGCGCGAGGATCGCAAGCCATCGGCAACGGTAACGGCGGACGGCCTGCGGGTGATCGACTGGAGTAGCGGCGAGAGCGAGGACGCTGCCGGAATCATTGGCAGAATTAACGGCGCGAGCTTCCCGCTGGCAATGAATTTGCTCGGCGCTCGGCTGGGTATGGGGCAACCGTTTTCCGATGCGGAAGGTTGGGGCGAGTCGAGCCTCTTCTTTGCCTCTGCGGCGGCTGATTTCGATGAACCCGCTGAACCTGTGCAGGCGGCAACCGTCGAGTCGAATGGCATCGCCAACATGGTAGAGGTGACGGACGCCTCGGCGGATGCGTGGCTGAAATCGTGCTGCCTTCACCTGCTCAATGATAGCGAGACGGCGGAAGCGGTGGCGGCATGGCGAGGTCTGCCGATTGAGCTGGTGCTTAGGCTGGCGAGCGAGGGCAGGCTGGGAAGCTGCGGGGTGCGGGTGTGGATGCCGTGCAAGACGGTCAACGGGCTGCAGGTACGGGCCCAAGTGAGAAAAATTGGGCCGCGTGAGGCTGGAAGTGAGTTCTTTTGGCCGCTGGATAGTGAGCACAAGCCGGGGCTTTGGCTTGCCTGCGATGGCGGGCCGCGTGTGGTGGTGGCCGAGGGCTGGGGAGACGCTGCGGCAGCACTGGCGATGCTGGGGCCATCGGGCTACACTATTGCCGCGACGCTGGGCACGGGAGCGCGGAAGCTCGAAGGCGTCCATACTGAGGCTGGGCTGCTGCTGAGGCAGAATGACGATGGTGATGCCAACGGGCGCTGGGCGCGGTCAATTCGGGCGCTGTGGCCTACGATCAGCGTAAAGTCGCTAATTCCTCCCTCTGGAATTAAAGATTGGAACGATGTAGTGAAGCGGCACGGGCTGGAACTGGCTAGCGAACTGTTGAGCGATGCCGGGAAGGTGGCGGATGATGAGGTGGTGTCGATGTCGCCTGAGATGGCTCAACGGAAGGCCACGGCTTACAATGAGACGATGGCGAGCGAGGTGTTTATGGAGCTGGCCGATGGTGATCTTCGGCACGATGACAGCGAGACGAAAGCAGGCGAATGGTATGCCTGGGCAAAAACTCACTGGCAACCTGGGGCGGAAAAGCAGGCGATGGAAACGGCGAAAAAAGTGCAGTTCAAGTTAGCCGAGGAGGCGCGGGCGTTGACGGTCAAACGAACGCTGAAAAAGGACGGCGAAGAGGACAAGCGAAAGAAGACACCCAACGAACTGCTTGAGGCTTTCGCGGGCGGCATGGGGCAAGCGCGGAGCGTGCAAAACATTCTGCGGCTGGCATCAAGTGATCCAAGAGTAGCGGTGAAATTTCGCGAAGTGAAGCGAGATTCGATGATGCTGCCGTGTCGCAATGGCATGTTTGATTTGCACGCCAAGGGCAATGGATTTTCACCTGCCAAGCGCTCGGATTTTATCGTTCAGCGGGCTGGCGTCGCGTTCGATGAAGATGCGACGTGTCCCGTTTGGATGCGCTTCTTGAATGACATTTTCGAGGGTGACAGGGCGCGAATTTCCTTCATTCAGCGCTGGTTTGGCTACTGTTTGACGGGCGATGTGAAAGAGCAAAAGCTCCTGTTCCTTTACGGCAACGGCAGCAATGGGAAAAGCACACTCTGCGAGGTGCTGTTGTCCATGCTTGGCGAGCTGGGGGCGGCGGTGCCAGCTACGATGGTGGTGCTTGATCGGCAGGGCGGCGATGCCCCTGATTGCGAAGTGGTGAGGCTGCGCGGGGCACGGGTGGCGCTAGCTCCTGAGATCGACAAAAACGCCAAGCTGAACGAGTCGCGGGTGAAGGGATTGACGGGCGGTGACAGGCTGCGAGGTCGCGAACTGTATGCCATGAGCGTCGAGTTTTCCCCAACTCACAAGCTCGTCTTTTTTGGGAATCACAAGCCGCTGATTAACGGCGGCGATGACGGCATTTGGCGGCGCTTCATTTTCATGCACCTGCGGATTAAATTCGAGGGGGCGCGGAAGGATGGGGCGCTGAAAGACAAGCTGCTTGCGGAGTTGCCGGGGATTCTCAATTGGGCGATTGCGGGCTGCTGGGACTGGCAACGGCAAGGATTGGCGGTGCCTGCGTCGGTGACGGGCGAGCTGTTGGACTATCGCGAAAATAGCGATTCTCTCGGCTCATTCCTGGGCGAAAAAGTGCAAGCGCTGCCTGGGTTCCGAGTCACTCTGAAAGAGCTGCGGTCTAAGGTCATCGAATGGGCGAAGGACTCCGGTGAAAGCTGGATGGCCGATAATATGAGCGTCCAAAAGCTGCGGCGAGAGCTGGAAGATCGAGGCTGGAAAGTCGAGAAAACAAAGCAGGGAATCCCCTTCATCGCAGCAACATGGAAAACGGCGAATCCTGACTTCTTGGAGGAAAACGATGAGTGACTTGAACGTGAAATTCATCTGCGACACGCGGGAGCCGTGGCCGCATCCTTGGACGCCTTACCTTCCGGCTGGCTGCTCTATCGAGGTCGGCACGATGGAAACGGGCGACTGGTGTGTTGCCGGACTCGCTGATGGCATTGTGATCGAACGCAAGACGGCGAGCGACTTCCTTGGCACGGTGACGGCGGGGCGCGAGCGTTTCGAGAAGGAGCTGAGGCGGGCGCGACTGGATTGCCGGGGCTTCATTATTGTTGTCGAGGCGACGCTGGCGGTGGTGCTGGCAAAGGCTGGCGGCATGTCCGAGGCGAGCTTGCTGGGCACGGTGGCGAGCTTTGCAGGGCGTGGTGTGCCTGTGATTTTCGCCGGGTCGGTTGAGTACGCGGCGAGGATCTCATTCGCGGCGATGCAGCAACCTGTGAGGTCGATGGATAAAAGGTTGCGCAGCGTGGTCTATCAAGAGAAGCGAAAGACCAAGGGAGCGGAGAGGGCGGAAGCTGGGGAGGTGGCGAGCGCGGTGCCGCTGGTGGAATCAATGGGGGCGAGTGCGCTCGTCTTCCGTTGATGGAAGCGCCTTATCGCACTGCTGAAAAATCCATTCAATCAACGTCATTCCGACCTCTCGCGAGGCTCTGACATAGCGGCCCTTCCTCTCGCCTGCCTCGATTACGATCATGCCTTTGCCTGGGGGTTTTTCGGTGGGGCTGCTCATGGTGCTGGTGCTGTGTCGGTGACGGGTGCCTGTCTGCGGTGGTGGTGCTGGCGGTTGCCGTTGCACCAAGGGCAACTGCCGTGATTTCGGCAGCTTCTATCGACTCGCCTGCGGCCTCGGTAGGGTCTTTTTTTGGTTCGGCTCATGGCTCGGTTTTCGGTGCGTGAATGCGTTTATCCTCGGCTATCAAGCGGGCAATCATCAACAGGCAATCGAAGCTGGCAACCTCGATCTCTGCGCGGTGGATGCCGCGATAGGCTGAACCTGTGAGATCGGTATCGCTGCGGGTGTGGAGCTGTCGCCATCCAAAGGCGTGCGAGTGCTGGCAATAGTCGAGCGGGCCGAGGATGTCGGTGAGCTGCGAGAGTCTGGCGCGGTGCTTAATGTCTGCGGCCTCGCGTGCCTGCTTGCCGATGTAGTGAGCCGTGAGCGGCTTCCTGGCTTCCGTGATGATGCGGCAGGTGATGTCTGCGGCGATGCTCACAGGCGAGCGGGTGGGGTCAAAGCTGGCCGATGGTGAGCCGTGGATTGATTGGCCTTCATCGTCATAGATGTGGCAGGTGTATTTGCTTCCCGATCGCCACGAATGGGACAATGTGAGACGGGCGCGGAGAGCGTGGAGTTGGATGAACTCGGACTGGTGGCGGATGTTGCCGAGGACTTCGCCATTTAGCAACGGCGCGAGGGCGTGGAGGAGTTCGGTGGTGGTCATGGGTTTAGCGGTTGTGCCATTTTTCGGAGGCGGCGAACATGCGCTGGCGCTCCTGTGATTTGAACCATTGCCTGTTGAGCTTCTTGGCGACTTGCGCCGTTATCTCGGTGACGGGTTCGCCTGTGATTCGACGAATGAACGAAAGGCGGTAGGCTACGCTTCTGCGCAGTGCGTGCCGCTGCCATCGTGCCATGGTCTTGGCGAAATGAAGGGCGTCGAGTAATTGAGAGGTCATGGCAGAGTTTGAGTGATGGCTCGGGGTGTGAGTGAGCCGGGTTTCGGTGCTTCCATTTGCTCGGCGATGGCGACGCGCTTGCCTGCGGCGATGAGTCGGGCGATGTAGCCTTGTGCCGAGTGTGTAGGGAATCCGCACATTGGAATGGTGTTGCGCTTGGTGAGGGCAATCTTGAGGATGGGCGCTGCCGTGGTCGCGTCGTCGCTGAAAATCTCATAGAAGTCTCCGAGGCGAAAACAAAGGAGCACGTCGGCGGGAAGCTCGGCACGCATCGCTTGGTATTGTGCAAACATGGGGCTAGCTGGTGGCTGCTGTTTTGAGGTCGGTTTCATGGTGTTAAGTTGCGGGGAAAAGTGGTGTTCTGATTTGTCGGGAAGTCCGAAAGTGGGAACGGTGAAGGAATGGCCTCGGAATTGAGGCGAGACGTGCGCCCAAGCTTCGGCCCATTGGAAAAGATCGGGAGTGATCATGGCTGGAGGGTGGTTAAAGTGGCATCAGTGTAGGCGAGGCGGAACGCGTGGCGGTCTAGCCGTTCGGTGTCTCCACGCGAGCGAGAGCGAGAAGCACGCAAAAGATAGGCGGCACGTTCGCGGGTGATCTCGATGGATGGGAGAACGGGAAAGCGAATGATGGGCTGTGATTTCACGGCGTTATTCTGCGGCTAGTTTGGTGGCGTTTTCGATGGCAGTTTGTGCCGCCTGATAGACGGATTTGTATTCGTCCATTTCGGGACAAGAGTCGGGCGAAGGCATGCCAACAAAGGCGAGCATGGCTTTCAGCGATGCCACAAGGTCATCGTGAGAGTTCACGGCGCGGACAATGAAGGCGGTGTTGGCTTTGGCTTCCTCGGTGCCGTTGTCGAGGTTGCCAGCGGTGGCTTCCAGGTCGGCAACGCTGACGATTTCGGGGTCGCCATCGACTGACTCGCAGGCTTCCTTTTTACTGGAAAAACGGGTTTCATCGTAGCGTGTGAAGCCGATTTCTGTGCCAGTTAATTCATTGATGAACCAAGGGAGAGGGGAATGGGTGGACGTGTTCATGGTGTTAGTTTCTGAGTATTGATCGAGGTGGGTAGAAAGTTAGTTGGCGATCTCTGAAAGAGGCTTTGGCGTCCAGTAAAAATCAAGCTCTGCACCGTGCTTGATAATCTCGGCTATTGACACATACCCAAGCTCTGCACCGTGGCCTAGGTTAGCGAGTCCGAAGGCTTGGATTTGACCTTCACCATCTGAGTCGATGTCGCGCTCGGTAAT